>JBJXGH010000170.1:0-38765 GCA_046153685.1 Alphaproteobacteria bacterium | reverse complement strand
GGCATCGACATCCTGGTCAGCAATGCCGGCATTCAAATCGTGAGGCCGCTCGATCAGTTGGCGTATGCGGACTGGCGGCGCATGATCGCGATCCATCTCGATGGCGCGTTCCTCTCGACGCGCGCCTGCCTGCGCCACATGTACCGCCAAGGCCGGGGCGGCTCGATCATCTACATGGGCTCGGTGCACTCCAAGCTCGCCTCCGCGCTCAAGGGGCCCTATGTCGCGGCCAAGCACGGCCTTGTCGGCCTGTGCCGCACGGTCGCCAAGGAGGGCGCCGCGCACCGCGTGCGCGCGAACGTCATCTGCCCGGGCTTCGTGTTGACCCCCTTGGTCAAGAGCCAGATTCCCGAACTCGCCCGCGCCAACGGCATGAGCGAGGACGAGGTCGCCAAGAAAATCATGCTCAAGGACACCGCCGACGGCGAATTCACCACCACCGCCGACGTGGCCGAGGCCGCGCTGTTCTTCGCCGCTTTCGAAACCAACGCCCTGACCGGGCAATCGATCATCGTCAGCCATGGCTGGCACATGGAATAGCCGAGCGGCCCCTGAAACCTGCGGTCCGGGAAATCGACGTTCCAGGAAAACGAACGGCATGAAAATTGAGTGATCCTGCTCTTCGCGCGTCCCACCAATCGAGCGGCCCCGAAGTTCGTGCGGTACCGAAATGGCGGCTGGGGCCGGCAAGGCCGAACCTGATGCCTTGTACGACGTGGCATCTTGCGAGCCCCGGAGTTCGCGCCTTGCGAGCCAGGATCCAAAACCCTATCTTTTGCCGCGCGCGCCGCAGTAGCTCAGCTGGTAGAGCAACGCATTCGTAATGCGTGGGTCGGGGGTTCGAGTCCCTCCTGCGGCACCATTATTTTCCGGGTTTTCGGGTATTTTCCGGATTTTTGGGTTGGCGATTTTTCAGGCCAGCCATCGCTCGCTCCCAATCTCGCCGTGCCTGCTGCCGCCTGGCCCCGCAAAGTGGCAACCAAGCACGCGATGATGCCTACATACAGGGGCGGCGGCCCCAGGCGATTCCAGACCTCGCGGGCTACGGACGCGATGATGCCTACAAACAGGGGCGGCGGCCGGGAGCGCGATACATCGCCGGGCAGACCACCAAGCGGGGGCGGATCCGATGGCTCGCCGCATTGAGGGCCAAACACCTTCGGAAATCGCCCCCCATTTTTCGGCCGCGAGTGGCCTAGCGCTCGCATTTCGCGCCGCCAGCAGCGATTTTGCAAGGCACCATGTCACCTGATAGGAAAGAATAAATATTAGTAATTTCAATTAGGTATCGTAATTATATTAGTTCGCTCCTAAGATAATTCCGAGCGGGCATGACTTTCGGGATTCGACCCTGGCTCAACTATTTGAAAAACCGGAATAATTTTTCTCCCTGGATTTCTTCCATTTCGGCCCGATTTTTGCTTAAATTAGGCCCATGGCGACCGTAGCAGGTACAGCAGCCGCAGATTTCATCCACGTTTCGGGCGACGGGATTCCCAATCCCGGCGGCCTTAACGAACTCGCGACCGCGACCGACCTCGCCGATTCGATTACGGGCGGCGCCGGCAACGATGTGATCCATGCCGGCGGCGGCAACGACACGCTCAACTATTCGGGTTCGAGCACCGGTTTCGATTCGATTTCCGGCGGCTTGGGCACCGATACGGCTCTCGGCAGCGGCGGCGCCGATGTGATCGGCTTTACGGGATACGGCGGGACGTTCTCCGTCGAGGTCATCGATGGCGGCGGTGGCACCGACACCATCCTCGGCGACGGCAACGCCAATATCTTCGACTTTTCCGCGACGACGCTGACCTCGATCGAATCAATCGATGGCGGCGCGGGCGCCGACACGATCACGGGTTCCTCCGGCGCCGATACCATCTTCGGTTCGGCGGGCGCCGACACGCTCATCGGCGGCGCGGGCAACGACACTTTTACCGGCGGCACGGAAGCCGACTCCCTCGAAGGCGGCGCGGACAACGATACGTTCCTCTACACCACCGGCGCAGGCTTCGACACGATCACGGACTCGGGCGGCACCGCCGATGTGATCCTTGGCTCGGGCGGCGCGGACGTCATCGAACTTGCCGGCATCTCCGCCAGCTCCGGCATCGAATCGCTGGCTGCCGGCGCTGGCGCCGATACCCTGCTGGGCGATGGCAACGCCAATATCTTCGATCTCTCGGCCATAGTCGTCACGAGCCTCGCATCGATCAACGGCGCGGGCGGCAACGACACCATCACCGGCACCACGTCCGCCGAAACCCTTGTCGGCGGCGCGGGCGACGACACACTCGCCGCCGGCAGCGGCAACGATGTTTATCTCTATAACGGCACCGGTCTCGGCTTCGACGCGATCACCGATTCGGTCGGTACCGACACGATCTTCGGCACCGCCGCCGTGGCCGATGTCATCGGGCTTTCGTCGCTCTCCGGCATCGAATCGCTGGATGCCGGCACGGGCACGGATACCCTGCTGGGCGATGGCAACGCCAATATCTTCAATCTTTCCGCCGTCACCGTCGCGGGCCTCGAATCCATCGACGGCGGGGCGGGCAACGACACCATCACCGGCGCGGCCACGGCCAATACCATCCTCGGTTCGGCGGGCGACGACACCATCACCGGCGGCGCGGCGAACGACACGATCACCGGCGGCGCGGACAACGATTCCCTTGCCGGCGCCGGCGGCAACGATGTTTATCTCTATAACGGCACCGGTCTCGGCATCGATGTCATCACCGATTCGGCCGGCACGGACACCATTCTCGGCACCGGGGCGATCGACGTCATCGGGCTTTCGTCGTTCTCCGGCATCGAAACGCTGGATGCTGGCGCCCTCGCCGATACCCTACTCGGCGACGGCAACGCCAATATCTTCAATCTTTCCGCCGTCACGGTCGCGGGCCTCGAATCCATCGACGGCGCGGGCGGCAACGACACCATCACCGGCACCACGTCGGCCGAAACCCTTGTCGGCGGCGCGGGCGACGACTCGCTCGTCGGCGGCAGCGGCAACGACGTCTATGTCTATAACGGCACCGGCCTCGGCATCGACGCGATCACGGACTCGGCCGGCACGGACACCATTCTCGGCACCGCCGCGGTCGATGATGTCATCGGGCTTTCGTCGTTCTCCGGCATCGAATCGCTGAACGCCGGAACGGGCACCGACACCCTGCTCGGCGACACCAACGCCAATATCTTCAATCTTTCCGCCGTCACCGTCGCGGGCCTCGAATCCATCGACGGCGCGGGCGGCAACGACACCATCACCGGCACGGCGGGCGCCGAGACCATCGTCGGCGGCGCGGGCGCGGACACCATCACCGGCGGCGCGGGCGCCGATTTCCTCGAAGGTGGCTCGGAAAACGATACGTTTCTGTACACCACCGGCGCGGGGTTCGACACGATCACCGACTCGGGCGGCACGGCCGATGTGATTCTCGGCTCGGGCGCGGCTGACGTCATCGAACTTGCCGCTTTCTCCGGCATCGAATCGCTGGATGCCGGCGCCCTCGCCGACACCCTGCTCGGCGACACCAACGCCAATATCTTCAATCTTTCCGCCGTCACGGTCGCGGGCCTCGAATCGATCGACGGCGCGGGCGGCAACGACACCATCACCGGCACCACGTCCGCCGAAACCCTTGTCGGCGGCGCGGGCGACGACACTCTCGCCGGCGGCGGCGGCAACGATGTGTATCTCTATAGCGGCTCTGGCCTCGGCGTCGATGTCATCACCGATTCGAGCGGCACCGATACCATTCGCGGCACGGCCCTCGGCAACGATGTCATCGCCTTGACATCCTTCGCCGGCATCGAAGTGCTGGATGCCGATACCGGAACCGATACTCTGCTTGGTGACGGCAGTGCCAATATTTTCAATCTTTCCGCCCTCACCTCGGTCGCGGGCCTCGAAATCGTCGATGGCGCGGGCGGCAACGACACCATCACCGGCGCGAACGTCGCCACGTCCTTCATCGGCGGCGCGGGCGATGATGTCATCACCGGCGGCACCGGGGCCGATACGCTGACCGGCGGCGCGGACAACGATACCCTCGCCGGCGGCGCGGGCAACGATACCTATGTCTATAGCGGCTCAAGCCTCGGCATCGATACGATCACGGATTCGGGCGGCGCGGCCGACACGATTTCCGGCACGGCCGGCGTGGACGATGTCATCGGCCTGGCGTCGTTCTCCGGTATCGAGGGCCTGGATACCGGTACCGGCACCGACACCCTCATCGGCGACGCGAACGCAAATATCTTCGATTTCTCGGCCGTCACCATCTCGGGCCTCGAATCGATCGACGGCGCGGGCGGCAACGACACCATCACCGGGAGCACGGGCGCCGATCTCATCCTCGGCGGCCTCGGCGATGACAGCCTCTTCGGCGGCTTGGGCAATGACGTGCTCAACGGCAATGACGGCCAAGACAGAATATTGGGCGAGGCAGGCAACGACACCATTTTCGGCGGCGATCTGATCGATTGGCTGGCCGGGGGCGCCAATGACGACACGCTGCAGGGCGATAACGGCGACGACTCGCTCTGGGGCGAGGCGGGAATCGACACCTTGCTCGGCGGCTTGGGCGCCGACGATCTGTACGGCGGCGCCGGCAATGACGTGCTGAACGGCGGCGGCGGCGACGATTATTATTTCTTCGGCATCGGCGACGGCACGGATACCATCGTCGAAGACGGTGTTACCGGCGACATTCTGACGGTGTATTACGGCGTTGGCGCCAATATCCAACCGTCCGATATTTCGTTCACCGATCTCGGTTCGACCAATTGGCGCATTACCATCACCGCGACGAACGATAACGTGACGTTCAGTTCGGCGGATTTCGCCGAGATCGTCGTTTATGGCACCACGGCCGCTTACGGCTATACCTGGGGCGGCGCGAACTACGGCACGCCGACCCTCTTCGTCTGATTCAATTCGGCCGATCTAGTTACGGGATTTTCCCCGGACGCCGAACGCCAGCCCCGCGCAAATCGCCATGTCCAAAGCGGGTCTGGTCCGGTATTCGCGCATCCCCGGCGATTTGCGATCGCCTTGGCGTCGGGCTCCCTCGCCGAGGCAATCCACGCGCAAACGCGGCCGGGCACGTTTTTCACGCTCGTAGAACCACGCGTGCACGGCGCGCGATTATTGCTGGTGGCCGGCGAGGCCGGTCAGCGCCGGTCAGAGGGCCGGCGCGCGGCCGCGTTGTTCACCGTGGCCCGGCCGCCGGATTGGCCAGAATCCCGCTTCCATTCCCAATTCTCTTGCGGCCGGTCCTCGCTCCCAAAACCCTCAATTCCAGATGGCGTCTGGCCCATTTCCTTATCGCTTCATGTCCATTCCGCGCCGCGCAGGCGGCCAGCGGGCGATTGGGATCCTGGGTCAATGCCTTTTAGTGACCTAGTGACGGAGGTCACTGCGGCCTCGTTCGCCATTTGCGAGTTTCCCCCGGCTGCCGCGGGAAGCCCCCACTCGACCTGCACCCGCGGCGGCAGATTTGGGTCGGCCGGCCGTGCATGGTGATGCAGCGAAAGCTGTGGCATGAAGCCGCACCGCACGGCCGCCGGCTCCGTCGGGGCTCGCCGGCGGGAACGGCCTCTAGAGCCGCTCGACGGCCTCGGCCTTGCGGCCGAGCGATTTGAGGCAGGCCGCCTGCGCCGCGCTCTCCGCTTCCTCGGCGCTGCCATGCGGGCCACCCATGGCCACGCGCTTGCCCGCGTGCCACAGCGACCAGCGGTAATCGATCGCCCCTTGCGCCTTGTTCCAGCGCTCGATCACCAAACGCAACTCGGCGTTTGCCATGGGCGGGCCTAGTAACCGATCGCCGCGCTGTCCTTGCGCGGATCGGCGCCGCCCGCGAGGGTGCCTTCCTCCCGATCGATCCAAATCGCCTGACCCGCGCCGAGGGGGCCGTTCTCGCGCCTGGGTCCTTCCGAGCGGCGCACGACCTTGTGCCCGCGCGCGGCGAGGTCGAGCGCCACGCGCTCCGAGATGCCCCGCTCCAAATCCAGCACGCCGTCGAGCGAAAACGCCCGCGCGAGCGTGAGCGCCTCCTGGGCGTCCATGCCGAAATCGAGCACGTTCGTCGCGATATGCGCCATGCCGACGGGCTGGTACGAGCCGCCGACGATACCGAAGGACATGACGCTATGATCGTCCTTGGCCAGGATACCTGGCAACGAGAATGACAGGGGGCGCTTGCGCGACGCCCAGGCGTTCGGATCCGCGGCCTTGGTCGTGAAATACTCGCCGCGATTGTTAAGCAGCACGCCCGAGCCGGGCGCGGTCAGCCGGCTGCCGAAGAAATCGACGATGGTCGCCATGAAGGACACGGCGTTGCGGTCGCGGTCGACCACCGAGATATAGGTCGTTTCGGCGGGCGCGCCCTTGGGGATGCCAGGCAAGCCTTCAAGCGTGCGGCCGGGGCGGATATGGGCGGCGAGCGTCGCGCCGTGGGAGGGCGACACCATGCGCGCGATGGCGGCCGGATCGAAGGCGCCGTCCGCGCCGAGGGTCGCGCGTTCGGCATAGGCCAGGCGCGACGCCTCGATTTCCAAATGCAGACGATCGGCCGAAAGCGGGTCCATGCCGCCGAAATCGAAGCGCGCAAGGATGTTCAGCATCAGCAGGGTCAGGATGCCGAGACTCGGCGGCGGGGGCATGATCATGGTGTGCCCTCGATAGCGCGTCTCGACGCACTTGGCGTATTCACCGGAGAAGGTCTCGAAATCCTCGAGCGTGTGCAGCCCGCCGAGACCGCGCAGATAGCCGACGATGTCTTCGGCCACGGGGCCCTTGTAGAAGCCGTCGCGTCCCAGGGCCGCAATGCGGCGCAAGGTCGCGGCGAGCGCGGGACGGCGGTGCAGGGCGCCCGGGCGGGGCGCGCGGCCGTGCGGCACGAATTGCGCGCGGGTATGGGGGTCGTGCGCCAGCAGCGGCACGCATTGCGCCCAATCTCGCGCGACCCGGTCGGAGACGGGATAGCCCTCGGCATGGGCGATGGCGGGGGCCAGCAAGCGGTCGAGGCCGATGGTGCCGTGATCGGCGGCCAGGCGCACCCAGCTATCGACCAGGCCCGGCACCGCCACCATGTGCGCCGAAAACGGCGGCGCGCGGTCGATACCGGCATTCCGGTACCAGTCCAGATTCGCCGCCGCCGGCGCGCGGCCCAGGCCTAGATAGGCGATGGCCTCGGCCTTGCCTTTGGGCGCGATCAGCACGACGCAATCGCCGCCGATACCCGACATCGCCGGTTCGACCACGCCCAATGCCGCGCTGGCCGCGATGGCGCCGTCCATGGCATTGCCGCCCGATTTGAGAATCTCCAGCGCCGCGAGGGACGCCAGCGGATTGGGCGTCACCACCATGCCATGAATGGCATGGACCGCGCTCCGTCCCGGCAATTCGTAGTCGCGCATGGCACTCTCCCCAATCTCGATCCTGGGCCCGGCATTGGATATGGATTCTTAACATGGCGGAATGCGCCGTCGATACCTTGGGCATCGAGCAAGGTCGGGCGGCGGATCGAGCGCAACCGGGCGTCGCATCGATGCGAATCCGAGGAAATTGATTCTTGCATCGGCCGAATTGCCGGCTAGAGTCCGGCGCGCGCTGCGGCGTTGATTTTTCTTTCTCAATCATTTTGCAGATGACTGCCCGCAACAACGCTCGAAACGCAACGAGATTCCACCGCTTCGCCAAGGGATTCGCCCTCGGTGCCATCGGCTCGGTCGTACTTGGCATGCTGCTGATCGGCGTCGTTTCCGCCATCACCGGGTTTCGGGCGCAGCTACACGGCTCGGGTTGGCTGTTCGTACCGCTGCTCTTCGGCTTTGGCGGGGCCTATGCGCTCAAGTTCACCGATGCGCGCCGTCGGGCACGCAAGCCCGCTGGCGTACTCCCAGGGCGCCCGGCGAGCCTCGATCCCGGTTTCGCCGCCGCCATGCGCAAGGTGCGCGCTTCGGATTTTTCCGAGACGCCGGGCACGGCCCGCGAGATCGCCAAACGGCGCGCGACGGCAGCCTAGCCGCCGGATTTTTCATTTCGGAAGAATGCGGGTTCGCGCATGGCCCGGTTCGCGAAAAGGTCCAATTGGAAAAAAGGCCGGGCACGCCAATGCCCGACCTTCGCCGCCTTCGAATACTCGCTTCGCGCTAGGGCGCGTTCGGAGCCGGCGCGCCGGCGCGGAACGCCTTGACCGCGTTGCTCGCCGCCCAGGCCATCATGCGTAACTCGCCGAGGATGGTGATGAAGCGGTAGCCCCGCTCCTTCATCTTCAGGCCGTAGGCGACCGACCCGCAATGGATGCCCGCGAATACGCCGTGCTTCTTGGCCGCGTCGGCGATTTTTCCGAAGGCGTCGATCAATTTGGCCTCGGTCGGATCGAAGCCCGGCGGAAATCCGAGGCTGATGCCGAGATCGGAGGGGCCGACATAGACGCCGTCGAGACCAGGCACACTCATGATCGCGTCCACGTTGTCGAGCGCCTGCTGGGTTTCGATCATGGCGATCGCCATGACGGTCTTGTTGGCCTCTTTGAAATAGTCCGGGCCGCCATAGGTCAGGCCGCGCGTCGGGCCCCAGCTGCGATGGCCGGTCGGTGCATAGCGTGTCGCGCCGACGAAGCTCTCGCACTCGGCGCGCGAATTGATCATCGGGCAGATGACGCCGTAAGCGCCCGCGTCGAGCGCCTTCATGATCGCGCCCGGCTCGTTCCACGGCACGCGCACGATAGGCGTGGCGGGTGTCGAGGATATCGCCTGCAACATCGCCACCGAGGCCTGGTAATCGACCAAGCCGTGCTGCAGGTCGATGCATAGGCTGTCCCAGCCCTGTAACGCCATGAACTCGGCGGTCACCGAGGATGGCACGCCAAGCCAGCCATTGATCACGGTGCCGCCGCCGGCGATGATTTTTTTGACGTTGTTCTCGCGCATGAAGCTGTCCTCGGCTGGGTGTGAAATGTGAGAGGGCGGGGGAAGCTGGAACGTGGGCGTGAAATGGATTGGCGCTAGGTCAGGCCGCCTCGAAGGCGAGCGTTTCCTTGGCGAAGCCGTGCATCCAGACGTGCTGGCAGGACTTGCCGAATTCCTCGATGTCCTCCAGCGAGATCGCGGTCGCGAAGATATTGCCCGGATTGGCGCCCCAGGGACCATACAGCGACGTGCCGCGCGCATAGAAATACGCGACATCGACGATGCGCACCGGGTTGTCAGGCGGCGACACATCGCCCGGGATAAGGCCCGGCGGATGGAACAGCCACATGAGATCGCCCATGTTCGGATACATGCATTGCCATTCGGGCAGGGGTTCGCGGCCGAAGACCTTTTTTACCGGCAATAGCGTGTAGATCTCGCTCGAGGCGTACTTGGCGTGCCACAGCCGGCCCGCAAAGGGCAGGGCCTCGGATACCACCTTGCAGGTATCGGGCGAATTATCCCAGCGCAGGCGCAGCCGGATGGATGCGCCGTGCTTGCGAAACCCCACACGGAGATATTCCAAACGCGATTTCTTTTTCGCCATGATGCCTCCTTGCCAATCGGCCGTCCCATGAAGCGGAGCCGGAGAAACCGCCAGTATAGCGATCACTCCCGGGCCGGGAAGCGGCCCCGCGCGATGACTCGCCTTGGGTTACGATCCTAGACCGGCGAGCCGCCATGCCACCAATGCTCGAAGGGGTTGGAGAACAGGATGCGGTCGATGGTCTCCTGGGCCACGCGCGGCAGGTTCGTTCCCTCGACCTGATAGTTGACATTGCGCAGGCCCTCGATCGATTCGCCGACGCGCGAATAGGGATAGTCCGTGCCCCAAAAGATCTTGTCCGTCACGCCGTACTCCTGGGCTGCGATCAGGATGTTGTAGAACTGCCAGGGGCGGTAATAAATCGCCGAAATTTCGGCATAGACGTTCGGCTGTTTGCGGATGATCACGATGCAGTCGTTGTGCCAGGGGTGGCCCATATGGGCCATGATGATCTTCAGGTCCGGATAGCGGTGCGCCAGCGGCTCGACATGTCGCGGATGGCCCAAATCGACGTTCGAGGTGCGCGTATAGGTCACGCCCATGTGCATGGTGAGCGGCAGGTCGTTCGCCACCAGATAGTCATAGACGGGGGTCAGGCGCGGGTCGTCGAGCGCGACGCCGTTGTAGATGGGGCCGTATTTCACGCCCTTGAGGCCGAGGGTCTTGTGCGCGTGGCGCAGCAGCTCCATGCAATCGGCCCGGCGCGGATCGACATACGCGAAGCCGAGGAACTTGTCGGGATATTTTCGCACCGCCGCCGCGGTCGCTTCGTCGTCGCTTTCAACCCCCGCCGAATCGCCGTAGCGCAGCGCGAAGATGATGGCCTTATCGACGGCGGCCATCTCGCGGTAGATCGTATCGGCGTCCGCCTTGAGGCCAACGGCGCCTTGCGGGCGCACGCGGGCCAATTGATCGCCGAACAGCGGGCGAACATGGCGGTCGTCCCAAATATTGACGTGGCAATCGACAATCACGGCGTTCCTCCCGTTCTATCCGGCCCATCGCTCCGGCGCGCCGCCGGACATTGGTGCTTCGCAAGCCGACTTTAATTGGCCGCCGCGTGACCGCAAGGACAGCGCCATGCTAGACCATCGGCGGGAAGGACGAGAGCCAGCGCCCCATGTCCGTGCCGTTTATCAATCCCCGCGATGTCCGATTCGTGCTCCATGAGCTTCTGGGCGCCGAGGAGCTTGCGCTTCGTCCGCGCTTCGCCGCGCATGACCGCGAAACCTTCGATGCGGCGATCGAGGTCGCGCACGATCTCGCTCGCGACCTGTTCTTGAACCACAACCGCGCGAGCGACGAGCGCGAACCGCGCCTAGTCGAAGGCCGGGTCGAAATCATTCCCGAGGTCAAGGCGGCGATCGACGCCTTTTCGGCCGCCGGATTCCTGGCCGCGCACATGGACGCCGAGCACGGCGGCCAGCAGATGCCTTGGCTCGTCTCAGTCGCCTGCATGGCGCATTTCCAGGCCGCCAATGTCGGCACCATCGCCTATCCCTTTCTGACCATGGCGGCGGCCAATTGCCTGAACGCCTTCGGCACGCCCGCGCAGAAGGCGCGTTACATGACGCCCATGCTGGAGGGGCGGTATTACGGCACGATGATGCTGACCGAGCCCCAGGCGGGCTCCTCGCTATCCGATATCGCAACGCGCGCCGAACTTGGCGAGGACGGGCGCTACCGTCTGACGGGTACGAAGATCTTCATCAGCGGCGGCGATCACGAGATGGCCGAGAACATCGTCCACCTGGTCCTCGCGCGCATTGCGGGCGCGCCCGCAGGCGCCAAGGGGTTATCGCTTTTCGCCGTGCCGCGCTTTCTCGTCGGCGCGGACGGCGCGCTGGGGCCGCGCAACGGCGTGGTGCTCGCGGGTCTCATCCACAAGATGGGTTATCGCGGCACGGTCTCGACCATCATCAAGCTCGGCGAAGCGGCCGAATGCGTGGGCGAACTCGTCGGTCCCGTCCATCAGGGCCTCGCGTGCATGTTTCACATGATGAACGAGGCGCGCATCGGGGTCGGCATGGGCGCGATCATGCTTGGCTATGTGGGGTATTTGGCGTCGCTCGATTACGCGCGCAATCGCTCGCAGGGCCGGCCGCCGCAAGAAAAGGATCCGGCAAAAAGCCAGACGCCGATCATTGGCCATGCCGACATCAAGCGCATGTTGCTGGCACAGAAATCCTATGTCGAAGGCGCATTCGCGCTCGGGCTCTATTGCGCGCGTCTCGTCGATGACAAGGCGACCGCGCCCGAGGAACAGGGGCGCCGCGAGGCGGCGCTGCTGCTCGATATCCTAACCCCCATCGTCAAGGCCTGGCCGTCCGACTGGTGCCTCGAGGCCAATCGACTCGCCATCCAGATTCACGGCGGTTACGGCTATACGCGCGATTTTCCGGTCGAGCAGCATTATCGCGACAACCGCCTCAACCCCATCCACGAGGGCACGAACGGGATTCAGGCGCTCGATCTTCTGGGCCGAAAAGTCTCGATGGCGCACGGGGAGGCATTCGAGCTGCTCTTGCGTGAAATCCTGGTGACGGCGATGACCGCCTCGCTGCGCGCGTCGCTGTCCGCACTTGGCATCGCGCTTGCCGAAGCGGCGAGCGATCTGCGCGCGACCACCGAGGCGCTGCACGCGGCGCGCGACAAGGGCGAGGTTGAGCGCTTTCTCGCCAATGCCGCGATCTATCTCGAAATGGCCGGCCACATCGCGATTGCCTGGATGTGGCTGAAGCAGGCCCTCATCGCCGAGGAAGAAGCGGCCGATCTCGGCTTGTCATCTTCCGATCGGGCGTTCTATGCGGGAAAATTGGCCGCGTGCCGTTATTTTTTCGCGTGGGAATTGCCCAAGACCCGGGCGCAGGGCGAATTACTGCGCTCGCTCGATACCAGCTGTCTTCTGATGGAAGACGCGATGTTCTGACGCCGAATTTCCGCCGCCATATCCAAAGGGGCGGCGACGCATCCGAATGAAGGAGGACAAGATGGCACTGCATTTCAGCCGCGACGAGTACAAGCGCCGCCAGGCGGCTTCATGCCGGGCAATGATCGCGCTCGGCCTCGACGGTCTGCTCATCTTCCGCCAGGAGAGCATGTACTACCTGACCGGCTACGACACCGGCGGATATTCCATGTTCCAGGGCATGTACCTCAATGCCGACGGGCGCATCGCCCTGCTCACGCGCACGGCCGATCGCATTCAGTCGCGCATGACCTCGGTGCTCAAGGACATCCGCATCTGGTACGACCGCGAGGGCGCCAATCCCGCGCTCGATCTTCGCGCCTTGATGGCCGATTTGGGTGCCGCAGGAAAGCGCGTCGGCATCGAGTATCACGCCTACGGCTTCACCGCCGAACGCGGCCGCATGGTCGATGCGGCGCTCGAGGGCTTCTGCCGCACCGAGAACGCGACCGATCTGGTGCGCCTGCTGCGCCTGGTGAAAAGTCCGGCCGAGCTCAAATACGTCCGGCGCGCGGGCGAGCTGGCCGACGACGCCCTGGCGGTCGCCAACCGCATGTGCGTGCCCGGCGCCCATACCGGCGCCATATACGGCGAGATGATCGCCGCCATCATGCGCGGCGACGGCGACCCGCCGGCCTCGCGCTTTCCCATCGGCGCTGGCGAAGAGGCCATGATGGTCCGCTATCACACCGGTCACGGCCATGTCGGCAAGAACGACAACTGCGTGTTCGAATTCGCCGCCGCCTACCGCCATTACCACACCGCGCTCATGCACAATGTCATCACCGGCAAGCCCTCCAAACGTCACGCCGACATGTTCAAGGCGTGCCGGGTGGCGCTGGACGCGTGCGAGGACACGCTGCGCGCGGGCAAAACCGTGGGCGATGTCTACGCCGCCCACGCCAAGTCGATGACCAAGTCCGGCTTTGGCAAATCGATCCTCGCGGCGTGCGGCTATACTCTTGGTGCCACCTATCCGCCGTCGTGGATGGACTGGCCGATGTTCTGGAAGGACAATCCGCAGGTCATCGCGCCGGGCATGGTGTTCTTCATGCACATGATCCTGCTCGATGATCGCACGGGCGTGTCGATGTCGCTCGGCGAGACGGCAATCGTGACCAAGGGCAAGTGCGAACCCGTCAATCACGCACCGCGCGAACTCGTGGTTAATTGACGACCCGGTCGAAGGAAGATCCAGTTCGTGGAAGGCCGAGTCCATGGAACGCCCAATGTATGGAGCGCAGGGCCAATTCAAGGACTGATTCGGGCATGGCCGAAACCCTTGGGCGCTTGGCACCCGGGGGTTTCGGCCGCACGGCCGCCAAGTGGCAATAGAAATAGATAGAAGGGGAGAATCATCGTGGCCTTGCATTTCTCGCGCGCGGAATTCGCGCGCCGGCAAAAATCGGCATGCCGCGAGCTCGCGCGGCGCGGCCTCGACGGTCTCATCTGCTTTCGCCAGGAAAGCATGTATTGGCTGACGGGCTATGACACCAACGGCTTCAGCCTCTTCCAGGGCATGTATCTCGGCGCGGACGGAAAAATCGCGCTGTGCACGCGCGGCGCCGATCGCTTGCAGTCGAAATACACCTCGGTCATCAAGGACGTGCGCATCTGGACCGACCGCGAGGGCGCGACGCCCGCCATCGATCTGCGCGACATGCTCGAGTCCCATGGCTGCCGGGGCAAGCGTTTGGGCGTCGAGTACGACGCCTACGGTCTTACCGGCGCGCGCGCGAAAATGGTGGATGCGGCACTCGAGGGTTTCTGCCGCACCGAGGAAGCAACCGATATCGTCCGCCTGCTGCGCATCGTCAAAAGTCCGGCGGAAATGCGCTATGTGCGCAAGGCGGGCAAGCTCGCCGATGACGCGCGCGATATCGCGATGGCGGATTGCGTGCCAGGCGCTTCGATCGCGCGGATCTATGGCGACATGCTGGGCGCGATCATGGCGGGCGACGGCGATCCGACGGCCGCGCGCTGGCCAATCGGCGCGGGGCAGGAGGCGCTGTTCGTGCGCTACCACACCGGACACAAGCCCGTGTCCAAGACCCACGACCAGAGCACGTTCGAGTTCGCTGCGTCCTATCGGCATTATCACACGGTGATGATGTTCGCCGTGCTGACGGGCAAGATCGACCCCCGCCACCGCGCGATGTTCGCGGTGGCGCGCGATGCCCTCGACGCCGCCGAGGCGGCGATGCGTCCGGGCAATTTGGTCGGCGATATCTTCAAGGCCCAGTCCAAGATCATTGCCAAATCCAAATTTGCGCGCACGACCCTGCCGGCCTGCGGCTATACCGTCGGCGCCAATTTCCCGCCCACCTGGATGGACGGCTGTTTCATCCATTCCGGCAATCCCCAGGTGCTGAAGCCGGGCATGGTGTTCTTCAAGCAAATCATGCTGCTCGACGACCGCACGGGACTCTCCATGTCGCTCGGCGAGACGTCCTTGGTCACGTCCAGGGGCTGCGAGCAGGTTTGCCATGCGCCACGCCACTTGGTCTGCAACTGACGGCCAGGCGGCGGTAAAGGGTGCAAGTGTTACGGCCTCGCGCTTCTGCGTGGTCGCGGAAGCCGTAAGAAGACTTAGGAGGGCCTATGTCAATCTTCGCCGCGTTTCGCGCTTATCACGCCGTGCTCGTGGTGTTCTGCGTGCTCGCCTATCTTACGGGTGAGGCCGGACGTATTCATGACTGGCTCGGTTACGGCGTCGCGGCGGCAATCGGCTTTCGCCTGCTGTGGTCGCCGTTCGGGCCGCGCCATCTCGGGATCTCGCGCATATTTCCGGGCCTTGCTGAATTGCGCGCCGTGCGCTGGATCGACAACCCCGCGATTGGGAAGTTCTTCCTCTCCGGCCTTGTGCTGAGCCTCCTGGTCGCAACCGGCACGGGGCTCGCGATGGACCGCGAGTTTCGCGACTTGTTCGCGGGCGTCTCACCCGCGATCGCGGACGACGCTGGTGGGAATGCGCGCGAGCGCAAGCGCGAGGGTGGATTTGGCGCCCTTGGTGGGTTGCACGAGTTTTCCGCAAATCTCGTGTTCCTGTTTGTTGCCGGACACGCGAGCTTCGTATTGCTGTTTCGCCGGCCACTCGCGCGGTACATGCTGTTCCTCGCGCCCGCACCCGCGCCGGCGAAGCGGCGCAAGGCTGTCTGACGACTTGGCGCGCCGCGCCATTTGATCATCGGGGAGGGTGTGATGGCATTGCATTTCACGCGACGGGAATTTGCGGCGCGAAAGGCCAAGACACTAGCCGCCATGGCCAAGGCTGGGCTCGACGGCCTGCTCATCTTCCGTCAGGAAACCATGTACTGGCTCACGGGCTACGACACTGAGGGCTTTGTGCTGTTTCAGGGCATGTATCTCGCCGCGGACGGGCGCGCGGCGTTGGTCACGCGCTCGGCCGACGATCTGCAATCGCGCCTGACTTCGGTGATCGAGGACATCCGCATCTGGCGCGACGAGGAGGGGGCCAATCCCGCGCTTGATCTTCGCGCCATGGTCGGCGATCTCGGCGGGCGCGGACGGCGCATCGGCGTCGAGTATCACGCCTACGGCCTGACGGCCCAACGCGGCAAGGCAGTGGATGCGGCCTTCGAGGGCTTCGCCACGCTCTCGGACGCGTCCGACCTCGTGCGTCTCTTGCGCCTGGTCAAAAGCCCGGCCGAACTCGCCTATATGCGTAAATCCGGCAAGCTCGCCGACAAGGCCCTGGCGGTCGCCAATGAAATGACCCAGCCGGGCGTGGCGGTGGGGGCGATTTACGGCGCGATGATGAACGCGGTGCTGTCGGGCGACGGCGATCCCTCGGCATCGCGCTGGCCGATGGGTGGCGGGCAGGATGCCCTGTTCGTGCGCTACCACACCGGCCACGGCAAGGTCGCGCGCCACGATCAGGTATTGTTTGAGTTCGCCGCGTCCTACCGCCACTACCATGCGGCGCTCATGAACGTGGTGTTGACGGGAGCCGTCGATCCGCGACACGCCGATATGTTCAAGGCCGCGCGCGCGGCGCTGGATGCTTGCGTCGATGCGCTCCGCCCGGGACGAACGGTCGGCGAGATTTTCGACACCCATGCCCGGTCGTTGACCCGGTCGGGCTACGCGGATTGCTATCTCAATGCCTGCGGCTACACGATGGGAGTGAGCTATCCGCCCTCGTGGATGGATTGGCCGATGTGCTGGCATGGCAATCCCCAGGTCCTCGAACCCGGCATGGTGTTTTTCCTGCACATGATCATGCTGGACAAGCGCACGGGCCTGTCGATGTCGGTCGGCGAACAGGCGATTCTCACGAAGGGCGCGGCCGAACGCATCACCCACGCGCCACGCCGCCTCGTCGTCAATGCGCCGTCCGCGCGCGGCGTGCGCCAAGCGCCGAAATTCAGGCGCGCAAAGGCGAAAAGGAATCGCTGATTCTGTGAGCGAACGATAGGCGCGCCGAATCCGTGCCGTGTGCTTGCAAGCGATCGCGTTCGAGCGCGGCCGGCGCGCGAGCGCCATGGAACGGGCAAAGCGCGCGTGCGCCATAAGGCAAAAATCCAATCGCGTCCGTTCGCAAGGGCCGCGCGGGACAATATGAAGTCGGCACGTAAGGTTTACAGGCTATTGGCCCCCACGGCGCGGACCTCAAACGAAAAGCGCCGGACCCCAGGGTCCGGCGCTCCGTATCATTTCCAAGGTATTTCAATCAGTAGTACCGGCCTTCGTAGGAACGGGAATGTGTTCCGCGCTGGACGTAATCGATCATGTTGATGAAGTCGTACACCGGCAGGCCAGTCGCGTCTTGCACCGCCTTGGAATAAGGCGGCAGCATCGAACATTCGAGAATGATCGCGCCCATATCCGGGTTGTCCTTCACCATGCGCTTGGCGACGGCGATGGTCTCGGTGGTGATGCGGTCGGTATCGAGATCGCTGTCCTCGTCGAGAATGGCTTTCTTGAAGTGCGGCTCGTCTTCCATGCCGCGCACCACGACATTCATCGAATTGTCGACGCCGGCGAGTTCGAGCACCCGGTTGCCGAGCGCGCGCGCCGAGGCAGTGATGACGCCGACGGGGCGCTTCGAGCCAAGGAACGACGAGACGAACGGAATTTGCAGCAGACTCGACATCGCGACCGGGATGCTCACCGAGCGCGCCACCAAATCCTGGTAGTTCATGAAGAAACCGCAATCGGACGAGATCGCCTTGACGCCTTGCGCCTCAAGCTCTTGCGCCGCCTTGATGACGGCGGGTTCGAGTTCGGGGTCGGCCGCGAACACGCGCTGGGTCGTAGCACCCGGCACGGTCTTATAAAGCACGGGGTAATCGTAGGTCGTGGCATTGCCGACATCGCCCGGAACGAACGGGCCGCGATATTCGAGCAGCAAGATGCCCACGGAATAGCCGTAGGCTTCCGCCTTCGGACGGACTTTATAAACCGGCATGGCTTTATCTCCCTCGCCTCGGCTTAGTACACGCCCTGATAGGCGTGCTGCTGGGTGCCCGATTGCATGTAGTCGATCATGGAAATGAAGTCGTAAACCGGCAGGTTCACCGCTTCCTGCACCGCCCGCGCATAGGGCGGCAGCATGGAACATTCGAGCAGGATCGCGCCCATGGTGGGGTGCTGTTTCACCATGTCCTTGGCGCAGCGAATGGTTTCTTCGGTGATGAGATCGGAATCAAGCGTGCCCTTTTCCTCCAGCACGGCGGTCTTGAACTCGGGCTCGTTCTGCAGGCCGCGGATGATCAGCGGATTCTTCACCTTCACGCCCGCGCGGGCGAGGAAGTCCATCGTCAGATTGGTCGAATCGGCCGTGATCACGCCGATGGGACGCGAGGATTCGACCGTCTTGGCGATGAAGGGCAGCTGTAAAAGGCTGGAGAGCGCGACCGGCACCTTGACCGCCTCGCGCACCGCCGCCTGGAATTGCAGCATGAAGCCGCAATCCGAGGAAATCCCGCGTACGCCCGCTTCCTCGAGCTCCTTCGCCGCCGCCGCCATCTTGGCGTTGAATTCCGGCGCGCCGTTGAGGCACACTGAGGTCGAAAGCCCTTCGACGGTCTTGTAGATGACCGGATAGTCGTAGGTGTGGGCGTTCGCCACGTCGCCCGGAATGAACGGCGCCTTGGCGTCGAGCAGCAAGATGCCCACGGCCTGGCCGTAACTCTCCGCCGATTTGCGCGTCTTATAAATCGTCACATCGTCCTCCCTTGATCTGGCCCGGTGTTCGGCGCGCCGAGCGCATTCCGCCTCGTCGCCGCGCCCCAAGACGACCGCCCCAGCCTCTCGCGGCACGAATTCCCTCCCCTCCATGTTAGCGATTCCTTCCCCCCCGGTCCACAGGGCGAGGTTGCGGCAGGCCGGGCCGGGCGATAATCTTGATCGCGCCGAATATCGCCATTCTCTTCAGGAATATAGCCGCCGGGCTGTGCGCCGCGCGCCCGCGTAAAACCGTTACGGGAGGAACTCCATGGCCGACAACACCGCGCGCAACCTGTCACTCGAAGATATGGACCGGCAGCATTTCATGCACCCGTCCACCTCGCTTCACGATCATGTGAAGGGCACGCCCCGGATCATGGAATCGGCCAAGGGCATCACGATCACCGACAGCACCGGCAGGACCTTTATCGACGGCTTCGGCGGGCTGTACTGCGTCAATATCGGCTATGGCCGGACCGAGATCGCCGAGGCGATCTACGAGCAGGCGAAGAAGCTCGCCTACTACCATGTCTATGCCTCGCACTCGAACGAGCCGGCGATCCGCCTGGCGGACCGCGTGATCCGCCTCGCGCCGCCCAATATGGCGCGCGTCTATTTCGGTCTCTCGGGCTCGGACGCCAACGAAACCAATGTGAAGCTTGCCTGGTACTACAATAATCTGCGCGGCCAGCCCAAGCGCACCAAGATCATCTCGCGCTGGCGCGGCTATCATGGCTCGACCGTGATGGCAGGCTCGCTCACCGGGCTGCCGATTTTCCACAATTACTTCAACCTGCCCGTCGGCCCGGTCCTCCACGTGGCGACGCCGCACTATTATTATGGCGCGGAGCCGGGCATGAGCGAGCTCGACTATTCGAAAAAACTTGCCGCCGATCTCGAGGCGACCATTCTCAAGGAAGGTCCCGAAACCGTTGCCGCCTTCATCGGCGAGCCGGTCATGGGCACCGGCGGGATCATCGTGCCGCCCGAGGGCTATTGGGGCGAAGTCCAGAAGGTTCTGAAGAAGTACGACATCCTTCTGATCGTGGACGAGGTCATTTGCGGCTTCGGCCGCCTGGGCGAGATGTTCGGCTGCAATGTTTACGATATCGAGCCGGATCTGATAACCGTCGCCAAGGGCTTGACCTCGGCTTATCAGCCGCTTTCGGGCGCCATCGTCTCCGACAAGATCTGCGCGGTCATCCAGGAAAAATCCGCCGAAATCGGCGCCATGGGCCATGGCTACACCTATTCCGGGCACCCCTGTGCCGCGGCGGCAGGCCTCGCCAATCTCGACATCCTCGAGAAGGAAGGCATGGTCGGCAATGCCAAGAAGCTCGGCGCCTACATGAACGAGGAGCTGAAGAAGAATTTCGCCGATCATCCGCTGGTCGGCGAGGTGCGCGGCAAGGGACTTCTGGCCGGCATCGAGTTTGTCGCCAACAAAAAGACCAAGCAGCGCTTCGAGCCCAAGCACAAAATCGGCATCCGCGTGTCGGGGGAGTGCCTCGCCGAGAGTCTGATCGCGCGCGCGATGCCCAATGGCGACCTCCTCGCCTTCTCGCCGCCGCTTTGCATCACCAAGTCCGAGGTCGATGAAATCATCGCGCGCACCAAGCGCGCGCTCGACAGGGCGGCCGGGGCCTTCCGCAAGGAAGGCATCTGGCAGGGCTGATTCCGGCGAACCTCCTCGCCGGGCGGAACCCCATGGCTGGCGTGGAACTCGCCGATATCTATGCGGCGCGCGCGCGGATCGCATCCGTCGCGCGCCGCACGGCTTTGATCCCTTCGCCGTCGCTGTCCGCGCGCGCCGGCGCGGATGTGCGCCTGAAGCTCGAGTTCCTCCAGGACACGGGATCGTTCAAAGTGCGTGGCGCCGCCAATACCATCCTTGCGCTCGATGCGCCGGCGCGCGCCAAAGGCGTGGTCACGGTCTCGACCGGCAATCACGGCCGGGCGGTCGCGCACGTCGCGCGCCTGGTGGGCACGAAGGCGATTGTGTGCTTGTCCAATCTCGTGCCCGAGAACAAGCGCGCCGCCATTCGCGCACTCGGCGCGGAATTGGTCGTGCACGGTCAAAGCCAGGACGATGCGGCCGAGATCGCCTTCGACCTCGTGCGCACCCGCGGGATGACCATGGTTAATCCCTTTGACGATGCGCGGGTCGTCGCGGGTCAGGGGACGATCGGCATCGAATTGCTCGAGGATTTTCCCGAAATCGATTCGGTGCTCGTGCCGGTTTCGGGCGGCGGCTTGATTTCGGGCATCGCGCGCGCGCTCAAATCGGCGCGGCGCGATCTTCGCGTCATCGGCGTCTCGATGGACCGCGGCGCGGCGATGCACGCGAGCCTTGCCGCCGGCAAGCCGGTGCTCGTGCCGGACGTGGATACCCTCGCCGATTCGCTTCAGGGCGGCATCTTCCTCGACAACGCGCATACCTTTTCCATGGTCCGCGAACTCGTCGATGACTTGGTGCTGGTCACCGAGGAGGAAATTGGCCGCGCCATGGCCTATGCCTTCGACCGCGAACATCTATGCCTCGAAGGCGGCGGCGCGGTTGGTATCGCGGCGATTCTCGCGGGTAAAGCCGGCAAGCTCGGCCGTCATGCCGCGATCGTGCTGTCGGGGACGAATGTGGCGGCGCCGGTGCTGACGCGGGTCACCGCCGAGCAGCGCGCTTGGCTCGACGGCGCCGCCTGATGGCGCGCGATGCCATCGAGGCCGAGAAGGCGCCGGCGATCGGACCCTATTCGGTCGCGGTGCGGGCGAACGGCCTGGTTTATCTTTCGGGCCAGACTCCGGTCGATCCGGCGACGGGTAAGCTCGCGCCCGGCGGCGTGGCGGAGCAGGCCGAGCAATGTTTTCGCAATCTGCGCGCGGTGCTCGCCGCCGCGCGGCTGGGCATGGCCGACGTGATCAAGGTCAATGTCTATCTCGTGGACATGGGCGACTTCGCCACGCTCAATGCGGTTTACGAGCGACAATTCGCCGAACCCTATCCCGCGCGCACGACGGTGGCGGTCGCGGCCCTGCCCTTCGGCGCGCGCGTCGAAATCGAAATGGTCGCGCGCGACGGCACTTCGGAACCGGGAGCGCCGCCATGCCCGACGTGACAATTCTGACCGAGCGCGAGCTGCGCGCGATGATCGCGCTCGATGCCCAAGCCGTCGGCGCCATCGAGGACGCGTTTCGCTGGCTGGCCGAGGGCAAGGTCGAAATGCCGCCCATCATGCATATCGAAGTGTCCGAAGGTCCGGGCGATGTGGACATCAAGAGCGCGTATGCGCGCGGGCTGTCATCCTTTGCGGTCAAGATCGGTGCGGGGTTTTTCGGCAACGCCAAATTTAACCTGCCCAATTCGCCTGCCAGCGTCGTCGTGGTTTCGGCCAAGACGGGTGTGGTCGAGGCGGTGCTCTTGGATAACGCCTATCTGACCGATGTGCGCACAGGTGCGGCAGGGGCGGTCGCGGCACGCCATCTTGCCAATCCGGGCCCCGCCCATCTCGGCATCATCGGTGCGGGCGTGCAGGCGCGCTTTCAGGCCGAGGCCGCGAATCTGGCGCGGCCCATCGCGTCGGCGCGCGTATGGTCGCGCGACGCGGCAAAGGCGCACCTCTATGCCGCCGAGATGTCCGAACGCCTGGGCGTGACATTCGCGGTTGCACCCGACGCGGAAACGGTCGTGCGTGAAAGCGATCTATTGGTCACGACCACGCCTTCCAAGACGCCCATCATCAAGGCGTCCTGGCTGCATCCAGGTCTGCATATCACCGCCATGGGCGCGGATTTGGCGGGCAAGCAGGAATTGGAGGCGGCGTGTTTTGAGCGCGCGGGGCGCGTGGTCGTGGACCGGCGCGGCCAATGCGCGGTCGCGGGCGATCTTCAGCACGCGCTCGCCTCGGGCGCGGTGCGTGAACTCGCCGCGGTGGCGGAACTGGGCGAGGTGATCCTGGGCCGCGTACCCGGGCGCACCGCCAAGGACCAGATCACGATTTGCGACTTGACCGGCACGGGGGTGCAGGACACGGCCATTGCCGTGCTGGCGCTGGCGCGGGCCAAGGCGCGGGGCCTCGGCACGGTGGTTAGGAATTAAAAACGCGGCATTGCCGAAGATCCCGCGCCGGGCCAGAGTCCGCGCCTAGCCGCTCCGCCGTCGTAGCGGAGCCGTCGAATCAGCCCCAGGGAGAAAATGATGTACCATCTGTATTACGCCCAGACCGGCAATGGCCGCCGACCGGCCGTCATGCTCGAAGAATGCGGCCTAGCCTACAAGGCGACCAAGCTCGACATGGCCAAGGGCGAGCACAAGGCGCCCGATTATCTCGCGCTCAATCCGCAGGGCGCCGTGCCCGTGCTGGTGATCGAGGACGGCGGCAGGAAAACCGCGCTCGCGCAATCGGGCGCGATTCTTCTGCACCTCGCCGAAGCCACCGGAAAATTCCTGCCCAAGGATCCGGCCGCGCGCGCAAATGTCCTGCAATGGTTCATGACCGCGCAAACCGACGCGGCCCCCGCGTCCTCGGCGATATTCCTCGCCTCCGCCGGCGCCCTGCCGGACAAGTCGCCGGCGAACTCGGCGTTCTTCGAGACGCGCATGCTCAACCTGTTCAAGCTGTTCGACGGCCAACTTGGGAAAAGCGCCTATCTCGCGGGCTCGGAGCCGACGATCGCCGATTTCGCGCTCATCACCGTCGTCGATGGCCGCGCGTCCTTGCTCGAAAAGACTCCGGGCCTCGAAGGCCTGAAGCGTTGGCACGCCGCCATGAAGGCGCGCCCGGCGACCGCGAAGGCACTGAAGATCTAGGCGTCGTAGGAAGCAAAACCCCCGCGGCTTGCGCCGCGGGGGTTTTTCATGGCCGACATCCGGCGGGCGGGGCAAGCTACCACAACCGTGCCGGGCCCAGATCTTCCTCGGAGACCTTGAACGCCTTCACCGCGTCCGGCACGCCGCCGCCAGTGAGCAGCGAACACGCCGTCATGCCCATGGCGAAGCTCGTTTGGATGCCGTAGCCGCCTTGGCCCGCGAGCCAGAAGAAGCCTTCGGCATCGGGCGCGAAGCCGACGACCGGATGTTTGTCCTTCACGAAGCTGCGCAGGCCTGCCCAGGAGCGCTGGATGCGCCCGACCTTGAGGATCGAGCAGGCTTCGATCCGCTCGGCGATCAGGGCCTTGTCTTCGTCCTCGGGTTGGATGTCCTGGGGCGGTACGGGGGTTTCGTCGGCAGGCGAGGCGAGGATGCGGCCCGCCTCGGGCTTGAAATAAAACTTCTCGTCGATGTCCGCGACGATGGGCCAAGGCTGGATATCGGTGCCTGCCGGCGCGTCGAACACGATGACGGTGCGGCGCTTGGGCTGAAGGCCGATGCCGCGCACACCCGCCATCGTGCCCAATACGTCCGCCCAGGCGCCGGCCGCGTTGACCACGATGTCAGCTATGTAATCGCCCGATTTCGCCGTCGTCACGCGCCACTTTCCGGCTTTGCGCGCAAGGCCCGTGACCTCGGCATCGCATATGATCTCCGCCCCGCCCTTGCGGGAGCCGCGGATATAGCCCTGGTGAATGGCGTTCACGTCCATGTCCATCGTGCCGCTGTCATAGGCGGCGGCGGCCACATAGCCGGGCTTGAGCGCCGGGCATTTGGCGTAAGCCTCCTTCGCCGTGATGGGGAGTAGCGTCTTCGACAATTCTTGCAGCTCTTTCACAGCACCTTCGAGCGTCGCCGTTTGGTCGGGGCGCGCAATGAACATCGCGGCGCGCGGGTGCATCAGCGGCACCTCGGAGTGGCCCTTGGGCGGGTTGCGCAGGAACGGGCCTGAGACAACCGACATCACGCGCATGAGGCGCGGGCCGTAATTCTCGGTATACACGGCGGCCGAGCGGCCGGTGGTGTGATAGCCGGGCTGGCTCTCGCGCTCGAGGATGATGATCTTCTTGTTCTTGGCGACCAGATGATAGGCCGCCGAGGTCCCGGCGATGCCGGCGCCGACGATGAGTATGTCGCATTCGCGCATGAGGTTCTCCCCGCTATGTCGGCCATTATGGGCCGAAGAGGCGGAGCTGAGGAAGTCCTCGGCTCGGGGATCGGGCCGCGCTATAACCGCTCCCGAGACCCTCCGCGATATCCTCGGCGAGAATCCCTTGGACCCCGTCCATCTGACCGAAGAACACCGGATGATGCAGCGCCAGGTGCGGCGTTTCGTCGCCGCCGAGGTGCTGCCCAACGGCGCGGCGTGGGAAAAGGCCGGCATGATCCCGCGCGAGGTGCTGCGGAAATTCGGCGCGCTCGGCATCTACGGTATGCGCGTGCCCGAACGCTATGGCGGCGCGGGCATGAATGCCCTGGCTTCGGTTGCCCTGGCCGAGGAGCTCGCGCGCTGCACGTTCGGCGGCTTCACCATGACGGTCATGGTGCACACCGACATGGCGACGCCCCATGTGCTCAACGCCGGCACCGAGGAGCAAAAGCGTCGCTGGCTGCCGCGCATCGTCTCGGGCGAGGCGATTACCGCCATCGTGGTGACCGAACCGGACGCCGGCTCGGACGTGCAGGGCTTGCGCACGGTCGCCAAGCGCGACGGCAATGGCTGGGTGCTCAACGGCACCAAACGCTTCATCACCAACGGCGTGTACGGCGATCTCTACGTCGTTGCGGCGCGCACGGATGTTTCGGTCAAGCCCTCGCGGGGAATGTCCATGTTCCTGGTCGAGCGCCGGACGCCGGGCGTGAGGATTGCGAAGAAGCTAGAAAAAATGGGCTGGCTGTGCTCGGACACGGCCGAGATCGTGTTCGAGGACGCGCGGATTCCCGCCGATGCCATGCTGGGCGACGAAAATCGCGGCTTCTACGAAATCATGCGCAATTTCCAGAACGAACGCCTGGTCGCCGCCGCCATCTATGCCGGCGAGGCCGCCAAGGCGATCGCGCTCACGCTCGATTACGTGAAGACCCGCCAGGCCTTTGGCGGTCCGTTGTGGGACAAGCAGGCGATCCGCCTGCGTCTCGCCATGTATGCCGCGCGCGTCGAGGCGTTGCGCCAGCTCGTCTATCATACCGCCTGGCTCGACGCCCAAGGCCGGGATTGCGTGAAGGAAGTCTCGATGGCCAAGGCCATGGGCGGCGAACTCGTGCACGAGGTCATCCATGGCTGCCTGCAATATCACGGCGGCATGGGTTTCATGCGCGAAAGCGCAATCGAGCGCATGGCGCGCGACGCCCGCATCCACACCATCGGTGGTGGCGCGACCGAGGTCATGCTCGAGGAAGTCGCCAAGCGTCTCGCGCCTGATGCGCAATAAGTCCGATATTCGAGAAGCCTGATGCACGATAAAAATACCGTGGACGGCCCGCGGGCATGGTTCGTCGCCTCCATGTCGTTTCTGCTGTGCGCCATTGCGCTCGGCTCGACCATCCTCATTGTCATCTCGCTCAAGGAAATCGCGGTCGCCGAGGGCTGGCCGCGCGAATCGCCGTCCTTCGTCTATGCCATGGCGATCACGGGCGCGGGCGTGGGCGGCATCTTCATGGGCTGGTGGTCCGACCGGCGCGGCGTGCGCGGCCCCATCACCCTGGGCACGTTCGGCGTGGGGTTCGGCGCAATCCTCGCCTCGCAAGCCGAGGCGGCTTGGCAGCTTGCCCTTGTCTGCGGCGTGCTGATGGGCGGGTTCGGTAGCGCGGCATTCTTCGCTCCGCTCATCGCCAATGCCACGCGCTGGTTCGACCGCAGGCGCGGCATTGCCGTGGCGCTTGTCGCTTGCGGGCAAAATCTCGCCGGCGCGGTTTGGCCACGCATCTTCCGCTACGTGACCGAGCTCGACGGCTGGCGCACGGCCTTTTTCGCCTATGGCGTA
Source organism: Alphaproteobacteria bacterium (assembly GCA_046153685.1). Classification (GTDB taxonomy): domain Bacteria; phylum Pseudomonadota; class Alphaproteobacteria; order CADEGL01; family CADEGL01; genus CAMAPP01. The sequence continues at coordinate 12,219 of JBJXGH010000170.1, read as the reverse complement.
TTCGTGCTGGTGACGGTGCTGCCGCTCTCGCTGTTCGTCGGCGCGCGCCCGCCGGCGCATGTGGCGCCCAAGGGGCGCGATGTCCCGGACGGCGAGCGCGGAAAAGTCGCGCGGGTCATCGGCATGAGCCCCACGCTCGCGCACGCGATCCTGTTCGTGATGCAGATTCTCTGCTGCCTCGCCATGTCCGCGCCCTTCGTCCACGGCCCGGCCCATGTCAGCGATCTCGGGCACTCGATGAACATGGGCGCGAACATGCTGTCGATCGTTCTCGCGACCAGCATCCTCAGTCTCATGACCCTTGGCCATCTGGCGGACCGCATGGGTGGCTTGCGCACATTGATGATCGCCTCGGCCGTGCAGGCCGTGGCGCTGGCGATGTACGCCGGTTTCGAATCCCTGCCCATGTTGTTCGCCAGCGCCGTCGTCTTCGGCCTCGGCTTTGGCGGGCTGGTGCCGAGCTACGCCATCGTCATCCGGGAAATCTTCCCCGTGCGCGAGGTCGGCTGGCGCATCGCCTCGATCTTCTTCGGCGGCACTCTCGGCATGGCGGGGGGCGGTTGGCTCGCGGGTTGGATATTCGACGGCACCGGCCATTACCACAATGCGTTTATGCTGGGCTTTGCCTTCAATATCGCCAATTTGCTGCTCGCCGCGACACTGTTTCCGGGATGGCTCGGCCATCGCCGCTTGGCGCGCTCGGGCATCTGACCTTCTCGCCGGCCCGCTTGGGGTCGCTTGAGGGCACGGGCCGCGCGGCGCTAGTCTCGGGACAGGAGGGACGGCCATGGTCAAACGCGCGACATCGCTGACGGGGCCCTATCAGGCCTATGGGCGCACCGAGCGGGGCGGGATCGACGAGGAACTGACCGGCGTCGGCCCGGGCACACCGTGCGGCGAATATCTCCGGCGCTTCTGGCAGCCGGTCGCGCTGTCGTCCGAACTCACCGACGTGCCCCATGCGCTGCGCATATTTGGCGAGGATTTGGTTCTGTTCCGCGACGGCGAGGGCCGGCTTGGCCTGCTGGAACGCGCCTGTCCGCATCGCGGCACCTCGCTCGAATTCGCCAAAGTCGAGCGTCGCGGCTTGCGCTGTTGCTATCACGGCTGGCATTTCGACGTTGATGGCACGATCCTCGAGGTGCCGGGCGAGCCCGAGGGCACGCCCATTCCGAGCCGGGTGTGCGCCGGCGCGTATCCGGTGCGCGAATACGAAGGCATCGTCTTCGCCTATATGGGTCCGCCGGAGAAAAAGCCGGAATTTCCGCTTTATGATTTGTTTGTGCGCCCGGACAAGGCGCTAAAGCCCGCCAAGGTCCACTCGCCGTGCAATTGGCTCCAGGTGCGCGAGAACGAGATGGACCCCATACACATCACGTTTTTGCACACACGCCTGTTCGGCGTGCAATTCGTGCCCGCCTTCGCGGCCCTGCCCACCCTCGAATGGCGCGAAACGCCGGTCGGGATGATGTACGTCTCGGTGCGTCGCTGGGGCGATCATCTTTATCTGCGCTCGAACGACATGATCCTGCCCAATATCGCGCGCGTGGCGGGAATCGAGGATGCCGAGGGCGAAACGGTCTTCGATCGGCGCGGCGGCACGACCAATTGGGTGGTGCCGATCGACGACCGAAATTGCTGGACGATCGGCTGGGACGACGTGGAAAAGGCCCTGCCCGATTCCCGGCGCAACGCCCTCATGGACCGCGCCGCGCGCGAGGGACGCACTTCGATGGGTCCCTTCGATGTCGGGCAGTCGGGCGAACCCACCTACGAGGAGCGCCAGCGCGCGCCCGGCGATTGGGACGCGTGGACGAGCCAAGGCCAGGTCACGCGCCATGGCTGGGAAAATCTCGGTATGACCGACAAGGGCGTGGCGATGTACCGCAAGCTCCTGCGCCGTGGCATCCGGGCGGTGAAGCGCGACCAGGACCCGCCGGGCCTGGCGCGCGACGGCGAGGGACCGCGCGCGACCTTCTCGCACAACACCGTAAAGCGCATTCCGCCCGCATCGACGGCGGATGCCGATTGGGAACTGGCGCGCGCCTTCGGGCGGCTGGTGACCGAAAAGATATTTTCCGGCGAACTCCGTTCGCGCCATCCCATGGACGTGACGCTCGATATCGGTCCGAGGCAGCACCCGCAACCCGAAGGAAAATCTGATGGAAGGCGGTAACAAGGCCACGCGCCGTCCGCGCGCCCGCAAGGGACCGTACGGCGGCTATGGTCGCAAGCGCGATTTTCCCGCCGATGATTACCTGACGCGCGTCGGTCGCGGCACGCCTGGCGGGGAATATCTCCGGCGGTTTTGGCATCCTGTCTGTCTGTCCTCGCAGCTTACGGACGTGCCGCGCCGCATCCGCATTCTCGGCGAGGATCTGGTCGCCTTCCGCGACGGCCGCGGCAAGGTCGGCGTGCTCGAATTGCATTGCTCGCATCGCGGCACCTCGCTCGAATTCGGCAAGGTCGAGCAATGCGGCATCCGCTGCTGCTATCACGGCTGGCAGTTCGATGTGGACGGACGCATTCTCGACACGCCCGGAGAGCCTGAGGGCAGCCCGATCAAGAACCGTGTCTGGCACGGCGCCTATCCCGCGCGGGAATGGATGGGCTTGGTGTTCGCCTATATGGGTCCGCCCGAAGCGCGGCCGGAATTTCCGATCTATGACGCCTTCGAGCGCGAGAACCCCGAATTCGTCCATCGCTATCGGGAGTCGCCTTGCAACTGGATTCAGGTGCGCGAGAACGAGATGGACCCCATCCATCTCGCCTTTCTACACACCCGGCTGTTCGGCGTGCAGTTCCAGCCCGTGTACGGCGAAATTCCGACGATGGAATGGGTCGAGACGCCGATCGGCATGGCCTACCTCACCGTGCGGCGGTGGCAGGATTACTTTTACCTGCGCGTCAACGACATGATCATGCCCAATGTCGTCCGCGTCGCCGGTATCGAGGACGCCGAGGGCGAGACCGTGTTCGACCGGCGCGGCAGCGCGTTGAACTGGGTCGTGCCCATCGACGACACCCACACGCTCAATATCGGCTTCGGCGATATCGACAAGGACGTGCTGCTCGACGGTAGGCATTCCTACACCGACCGCATGAAGCGACAGGGCGCCTATACGGTCGGAGCGGGCGATGTCGGCCAGACGGGCGAGCCGAGTTACGAGCAACGCCAGCGCGCCCCCGGCGATTGGGACGCCTGGTCGAGCCAGGGCGCGATCGCCAGCCACAAGCGCGAGCATCTCGGATTCACCGATCAGGGCGTGGTCATGTACCGCAAATTTCTGCGCGAGGGCATGGCGGCGGTCGAGGCGGGCAAGACCCCAAAGAATCTCCATCTCCAGACGCTCGTCGGTCCGCTGCTTACCTACTGCCACAACACGGTAAAGCGCGTGCCGCGCGCGGCGACCGGGGAAGCGGACCGGGCGAACGCGGTCGCGTTCGGACGCGAGATCTTCAAGCGCATCAGCGAGGGTAAATTGACCAAGCGCCAACCTGGCGCGGAATATCCGGCGGACTTCGAATTCACCCCGCCCAAATCCTAGGGCCCGGACGGAGGATGAGAGAAATGGAAGGCGGCACGAATTCCCGCGCCCGCGCGCCGCGCGGCCCATACGGGGCATACCACGGCAAACGCGAGCGCAAACCCGATGACACCCTGGTGCGCGTGGGACCCGGCACCAAGTGCGGCGAATATCTTCGCCGCTTCTGGCAGCCGGTCTGTCTGTCCTCGCATCTGGGCGATGTGCCAAAACGCCTGCGCATCATGGGCGAAGATCTGGTCGCGTTCCGCGACGGCCGCGGCAAGGTCGGCGTGCTCGATCTTCATTGTTCCCATCGCGGCACCTCGCTCGAATTCGGCAAGATCCAGCAATGCGGCATACGATGCTGCTATCATGGCTGGCAGTTCGACATCGACGGCCGCGTGCTCGATGCGCCGGGCGAACCCGAAGGCACGCCCATTCCGGGCCGCGTCTGGCACGGCGCCTATCCCGTGCGCGAATGGCGGGGCCTTGTGTTCGTCTATATGGGCCCGCCCGCGGACGTGCCGGAATTTCCGATTTACGACGTCCTCGAACGCGAGGGCGCGGATTTCGTGCATCGTTACTGGCATTCGCCGTGCAACTGGTTGCAGATGCGCGAGAACGAGATGGATCCCGCCCATCTCACCTTCCTGCACACCCGGGTCTTCGGCATGCAGTTCACGCCGGTTTACGGCGAGCTCTCGAGCATGGCGTTCGAGGAAACGGTGAACGGCATGATCTACGTCACTGTGCGGCGCTGGAAGGAACATCTTTATCTGCGCGTCTCGGAAATGATCCTGCCGAATATCTCTCGCATCTCGGGCATCGAGGACGCCGAATCCGAGACCGTGCTCGACCGGCGCGGCGGCGCGCTCAACTGGACCGTACCCATCGACGACACGAACACGATGTCCATCGGCATCGGCGATATCGACAAAAACCTGGCGATCGAAGGCCTTGACGCCTATCGCGACCGCCAGGTCCGCGCGGGCGGCTACACGGTCGGCGCGGGCGATGTCGGGCAGACGGGCGAGGCCAGCTACGAACAGCGCCAGCGCGCGCCCGGCGATTGGGACACCTGGGTCAGCCAAGGCGCCATCACCGCGCACAGCCACGAAAACCTTGGCTATACCGATCAAGGCGTCGTCCTGTACCGCAAGCTCGTGAAGCGCGGCATCGAGGATCTGGCCAAGGGCCGGGCGCTCAAGGCGCGGTTGAAAGCGCCGCCCAATGCGCCGATCGACACCTATGCCAACAACACGGTTCTTCGCGTGCCGCGCGCCAAGACGGCCGAGGAGGAGGAGGCGTTGAAGACGCGCTTTGGCCGTGAAATCATGGCCGCGGTGTTCGAGGGACGTTTGAGGAAGCGCCATCTTGGCGCCGAGCGTCCCGGCGATTTTACCTTCAAGCCGTGACTCAGCCGCGCGCCGCGCCGTCCTTCATGCCCATTCTCGCGCGTGCGCGCGCGCGCCATGGCGGGGCGGCGGCGGTCGAGAAATCATTGCCCAAACCCAAGGGCGCGCGCGCCCTCGCCAATCTCGGCGATGACCGCTATCTCTCGCTCATGTCGCTGCGCATCTTTCGCGCGGGCCTCAAACACTCCCTCGTTGACGCCAAATGGCCGGAGTTCGAAAAGGTGTTTTTCGGCTTCGCGCCGAGCCGCGTGCGCGCCATGCCGGACGAGGCACTCGAGCGCTGCATGAAGAACGAGAGGCTCATTCGCCATTGGGCAAAGCTCAAATCCATCCCCTTCAATGCCAAGGCCATGGCGGCGATCGCCTCGGAGCACGGCTCGTTCGGTGCCTATCTCGCGTCCTGGCCGGTCACGGATATCGTCGGGCTTTGGGCCGATTTGACCAAGCGCTGTCAGCAAATGGGTGGCAATTCCGGACCGTACTTCCTGCGCATGGCAGGCAAGGACACTTTTATTTTGACCGAAGACGTGGCGGCGGCGCTGGTCGCCGCGCGCATCGTCGAGAAGAAACCCACAAGCAAGGCCGATCTCCACCGCATCCAGGCCGCGTTTAACGCCTGGATGACGGAGACCGGTCGCCCGCTGTGCCAGATTTCACGCCTGCTGGCGCTGTCGGTCGAATAAGGCAACCGCGAATACGTCAAAAAGCCAAAAATCCCAGGGAGGTTTCCGTGCCTAAGCCGAGCTATCACATGGTCAAGGGAGCCGCGACCGCGGTTGCGCCATATAGTCACTACGTCAATTTCGGCGATCTCGCGTTCATCACCGGTCAGATCGGTATGACACCCGGCAATGATTCGATTCCCATTCCCAAGAAGATCGAGGACGAAACGCGCCGGACGATGGAAAATCTCCGCATCATCCTGAAGGCATCCGGCCTTGGTTTCGATGATGTGGTGGCAAGCCGCGTATTCCTCACCCATTTCGAGCGCGACTACGAGCGGATGAATAAGGTTTACATGACCTATTTCAAGCCGGGGCATTTTCCGATGCGTACCTGCATCGGCGTGACGGCCTTGGCGCGCGGCGGCAAGCTCGAAATCGATTTCATCTGCGCCCGGCCGAAAAAGGCGCGCGCGGCCAAGCGCTCCGCCACCCGGCGGCGTTAGGCTGCTTGAGGCCGAAAACCGAACGCCCGGGACCGCGAGGTCCCGGGCGTTCGCGTCTCTAGCCTTGGGTCGCGCTATCAGTCGCGGCGCGCGCCGAAGAGTTGCAGCAACATGACAAACAGATTGATGAAGTCGAGGTACAGCGTCAACGCGCCGAAGATCGCCTTCTTCGACATCGTTTCGCCGTCATCGCTGTCGAGATAGGTCTCGCGGATCCGCTGGGTGTCGTAGGCCGTCAGGCCGACGAATACCAGCACGCCGATGACCGATATCGCAAATTGCAGCGCCGAGCTCGCGAGGAACAGATTCACGATCGAGGCGATCACGATGCCGATCAGACCCATGAACAGAAACGATCCGATCTTGGTCAGGTCGCGCTTGGTCGTGTAGCCGTAGAGGCTCATCGCCGCGAACGTGCCGGCGGTGATGAAGAACACCCGCGCGACGCTCGCTCCCGTATAGACCATGAAGATGGTCGATAGCGACAAGCCCATGAGGCCCGCGAACACCCAAAACAGCGCCTGGGCGGTCGAGGCCTTCATATGATGAATGCGCGCGGCGAACAGAAAGACAAAGCCGATGGGTGCCAGCATGACGACCCATTTGAGCGGCGTGCCGAAGATCGCCTGAAACAACTCGGGCGTACTGGCGGTGAACAACGCGACGATGCCCGTCAGGGCCAGGCCCGACGCCATGTAGTTGTAAACGCGCAGCATGTAGCTGCGGAGCCCTTGGTCGATCGAGGCTTGATCGACCGTGCGGGTCGCAAAGACCCTATTTTGTGAACCGATTGCCATGAATCTCCTCCCGCCGGGAACGCGATACCCTACTTGTACGCTCTAATATTGCTAGTCTCGGCCGCAAATCAATAGCCTCTACTGGCAAGGTCTTGGGTTACCTAGGCTGGTTAGCCAGTTGCGGCCTTATTCGTTGCGCAACAATCCACTTCCCGAGCGCCCGAGCGCCCGCCAGCTACCGAAAAAGCCGAAAGTCAGAATTGCGAGCGCCGAAAATCCCACCGTCCCGGTCACGAGGCCGGGCATGAAGACCCAGCCCGTGCGCGCGATTTGGGTCACCAAGATCCAGCCGGCAAGAGTGCCGAACACCGCCGCCAGCGCCGAAGTCGCGACACCCAGCAGGCCATATTCGATGGCATAGGCGCGCAGCAAATCCGGGCGCGCGGCGCCGAGCACCTTGAGGATGACGGCATCGTAAAGCCGGCTCTTTCGCCCGGCGGCGACCGCGCCCGCGAGCACGAGAACGCCCACCAGAAAGGTCATGGCCGCGGCCATGCGCACGGCATTGCCCATATGGACGATGGTTTGATTGATCGTCTCAAGCGCGGTCTTGACGCGAATCGCCGAGACATTGGGAAAACGCGCGGCTGCGATTTTCTCAAGGCCGTCGAGCGCGCCATCCTCGGCGCTCACGGCGGCGATGTGGGTTTGCGGCGCGCCCTCGAACACGCCGGGCGACACGATCAAGGTGAAATTGATGCCGAGAGTCTGCCAGGCGATGCGGCGCAAATTTGCGATGCGCAATTCGACCTCGCGGCCCAGCACGTTGACGGTCAAGCTGTCGCCGAGCTTAAGGCCCAGGCCGTCGGCCGCGGCCATGTCGAAGGACACGAGCGCGGTCTTGCTGGCGCCCGATGCGTCGCCGGCGCGGTAATCGGCGGGCCACCAATCGCCGGCAACGATTTCCGCTCCCTTTGGCGGCGTGGCGGCATAGGTAATGCCGCGATCGCCGCGCAGAATCCACGCCATCTCCGGCTTTACCTTCGCCTCGTCCGCCGGCACGCCATTGATGCGCGTGATGCGCCCGCGCAGATGCGGCACGGAATCGATGACGCCGACGCCGGGCGTGGCGGCGGCCACGGCGGTAAACTCCGCGATTTGATGGGATTGGATGTCGATGAAGAAAAATGCCGGGGCGTGCGCGGGCATGTCTTGCCCGATCTGGCGCGCGAGATTGCCTTGCAGCAAGACGACCGCGACCAGCACCGTAAGGCCGATGCCGAGCGAGAGCACCACGCTCGGCGTCGCGGCACCGGGCCGGTGCAAATTGGCGAGCGCTAGACGCAAGGTCGGCCGTCCGGCGACAAGCGCCGGAATCCGGCCTGCCCGCGCGGCTAGGCGCGCGATGACCCAGGCGGCGGCGCGGAACGCGGCGAAGGCGCAAGACGCGCCGAACGCAAACCACAGCGCGAGCTCGCGCTGACCGACGAAGGCAATGGCGAAAGCGACGAGCGCGCCCGCGGCCACGGCCACGGCGGTGATGCCGCGCGCGCCGATGGCGCCGGACATCCGCCCGATGGCCGCGCGAAACAAGGCGGCGGGGGACACGGCGCGGGTTTGCAGCAAGGGCCAGAGCGCGAAAACGAGCGCGGTCAGCGCGCCGTACGAAGCCGCGAGGGCGAGAACGTCCGGATATATACTCCAGATGGGCTGCACCGGCAGAAACTCGGCGATCAGGGAACCGAAGGCGGCGGGTGCCGCCGCGCCGAGCACGAGTCCGCCCGCGATGCCCGCGATGGCCAGGGCGGCGATCTGGACGAGGTACACGCCAAACACGAGGCCGTTCGTGGCGCCGAGGCATTTTAACATGGCGATGGTCGCGATCCGGCGGTCGAGATAGGCGCGCACCGCATTGGCGATCCCGACCCCGCCGATCAGCAGGGCAGCAAGACCCACGAGCGTCAGATAGACCCGGAGACGCTCGACCATCTCCTTGATTCGGGGTGCGGCCGCATCGCTGTCGCGTGCCCGCCAACCCGCATCGGGAAAGTCGCGCTTCAGCGCCGCGAGCCAGGATTTGGCCTCGGCTTCGGGACCGAGCAATATGCGAGTTCTAAACTCGGCAATGGAGCCGGGCTGGACCAATTCGGTCGCGGCAAGCGCGTCCAGGCCGATCATCAGGCGCGGGCCGAGGGTAAAGCCGGCGGTGATGCGGTCGGGTTCACGCACGATCTCGGCCGTCAGCACAAATTGCGCCTCGCCCACGCGCACGATTTGACCGAGGCGTGCGTCAAGGCGTGCAATAGCGCCGGGCTCGGCGACGGCTCCCGGGATGCCATCGATTCCGGCGAGCGCCTCGCTTAACGCCAAAGCGGGCGATAGCGTCACCTGGCCGATCAAGGGATAGGCGGCATCGACCGCTTTCAACTCGACCAAGGCCTGCGCACCCTCGGCGCGTGCCATTGCGCGCATCTCGACCGCTTCCGAAACCCGACCCGCGGCGGAAAAGCGCGCCCGCGCGGCGCCTTGGGGCGCGTCGTAGCGCTGCGCGATTTCCACATCGCCGCCCAGAATTGCGCGCGAATCCGCCTTGATGCCGTCGTCGATCGCGCGGGCGAGCGAGCCGACGGCCGCGATCGCGGCGACGCCGATAGCGAGACCGAGCAAAGCGCTCCCGGCGCCCTTGATGCCGCCGCGCAGCTCGCGCCGCGCCAGACGCACGGCCAGGCGCCATTCGCTCCAGACGGCGACGATCGCGCTCATGGCACGATGCGGCCATCGGCCATGCGCACCACCCGACCGCAGCGCCGCGCGAGCTCGCCGTCATGGGTGATCAACATGAGCGTGATGCCGTACCTAGCCGCGCGCTCGAACAGCAATTCCATGACCGCCATGCCGGTTTCGCGGTCGAGATTGCCGGTCGGCTCGTCTGCGAGGATGAGGCGCGGGCCGTGGGCGAAGGCGCGGGCGAGCGCCACGCGCTGTTGCTCGCCGCCCGAGAGCTGGGCGGGGTAATGGCGCGCGCGGGCCTCGAGGCCGACCGCCTCCAAGGCTTCCTCCGCGCGTGCGAATGCATCGGTGCGGCGCGCGAGTTCGAGCGGGATGGCGACGTTCTCGAGCGCGCTCATGGTTGGCACCAGATGGAAAGACTGAAAGACAATGCCGATGGTCTCGCGGCGAAAGCGCGCGAGGCCATCTTCGTCGAGTGCCGCGAGATCGCATCCTGCGACGCGCACGATTCCGCCGCTCGGCCGTTCGAGCCCGGCAATGGCCATCAGCAGCGTGGTCTTGCCCGAGCCTGACGGTCCGACCACGCCCAGTGTTTCGCCGGGCGCCACTTCGAGATCGACGCCGCGTAGGATATTGACGGTCCCCGCCGCGCTAGACAGGGTGAGCGCAAGCTGTGACAGCGCGATGATGGGCTCGGTGGCCATCGGATTTGCGGCCGACCGTAAGATGGATTGGGACATGGAGATTGGCATCCGGAAATTGGAGCGCGGCGTGCAGGGCCGATCCAGCCCATATAGTTTGGCGGCCTTGTCGATCCAAGTCCTCGCCTTCTTCGCGCTGCTGTCGTGGGCGCTGTCCGCGCGGGCGGCGGATATGTCGCCTCGGCTTTTGGTGCTTGGCGATAGCCTCACGTCCGGCTACGGCCTCGCGGCCCAGGATGGCTTCCCCGCCAAACTGGAGGCGGCCCTGCGCGCGCGCGGACGCGATATCGATGTCGTCGATTCGGGCATCTCGGGCGATACGACGGCGGGTGGGCGCGCACGCTTGCCCTGGGCGATGGCCGAGCCGCCGCGTTGGGTTATTCTCGAGCTCGGCGCCAATGACGGATTGCGCGGCCTGCCGCCCAAGGACACCGAAATCAACCTCGACGCCATCATCATCGAATTGAAGCGCCGACGAATTGCCGTGCTTCTGGCCGGCATGCGTGCGCCGCCCAATCTCGGGCGCGAATACGGCCAAGCTTTCGACGGGCTCTATCCGCGCCTCGCCAAGGTTCACAATATTTCTCTTTACCCGTTTTTTCTCGACGGCGTCGCGGGCGAGCGCACGCTTACTCAGAACGACGGCCTCCACCCCAACGCCCAGGGGGTCGAGGTCATCGTCGAACGCATTTTGCCGCACGTACTGAAATTGATCGGCCGGCCCTAGCGGGCCTGCTTCGGCCGACCGTGCCCGGTCCTTCGGTCCGCGCCGCTAGCGCGCGGCGCTTTTGCCGGTGCACCAGTTCCGCCACATCTCGCGATAGGCGGCTTCGAGCGCGCGCACGAAATTTGGCGCGTCGGTCAGCGGCGAGGTCGCCATGCGGTGGCGCAGGCCGGCCCGGAGCGCGGACAGGCGCGTCTCGTCCTTCGCCAAATCGATGGCGATTCGCTCGTATTCCTCGGGAGTGCGCGCGATCATCTCGCCGAGGCCGACCGCGCTCAACATGGTTGCCGCCATGCGCGATACGTGCGCCTCGCCGGCGCGAGTCACCACCGGCACGCCCATCCACAGCGCGTCGCACGTCGTCGTCGCGCCGTTATAGGGATCGGTGTCGAGGGCGATATCGACTTGGTTGTACAGCGCGAAATGCGCGCCCGAGTCGGTTATGTGATCGTGTAGGTCGAGCCGATCGGCCGCAACGCCAAAGCGCGCGAACAGTCCGCGGAAATATTCCTTCACGCCGGCGTCATGGAAGGGCTGGGCCTTCAGGCGCAGATGCGAGCCCGGCACGGCATCGAGAATACGCGCCCAGCGCTCGACCAGCGCCGGATGGACCTTGGCGAGCATGTTGAAGCTGCCGAAGGTCACATGGCCCGAGGCGCGCGCGGGCAGGGGGCCGATTGCGGGCGCCTCGGCGGGCGGGCGGTAGCAGAGATAGCAATGGGGCAGACGCACCAGGGTCTCGGCGTGAAGGCGTTCGGTTCGCCCCGGCGGATCGGCGACTGCGTCGGTGAGGCGATAGTCGATGGCCGCAAGCCCGATGGTGTCGGGATAGCCGAGATAATTCACCTGAACCGGAGCTGGCTTCAGCGCGCACACGCCCAGCCGGTGATTGGCGGTGTGTCCCGCGAGCTCGACAAGAATGTCGATTTTGTCGTCGCGGATGCGCGTCGCCAGGGTCTTGTCGTCGATGCCCGCGACATCGCGCCAGCCATGGGCGAGCGATTTGAGCCGCGCGGTCGTTTTATCGGCTCGAAGATGGGTGGCATAGCAAATCGCCTCGATGCGCGACCGGTCGTGGTGCTCGAGGATGGGCTCGAAGAACGAGGCGACGGGGTGGCGCCGCAGATCGGGCGAAACATAGCCGACGCGGAGGGCGCGATCGGGATCGCGGTCATTGGCGTGCGTGCGATCGGGCGTAGGCCGACGCTTGCCCCAAG
>JBJXGH010000164.1:0-3999 GCA_046153685.1 Alphaproteobacteria bacterium | reverse complement strand
ATGCCGGCATTGCTGACCAGGATGTCGATGCCGCCGAACGTCTTGGCCGTCGTTTCGATGCCTTGCTCGACCGCGTCCTCGCTCGTGACATCCATTGCCACGCCGATGGCGCGGCCTCCCGCCGCCTCGATTTCACGCGCGACGCCCTCTGCGCCCGATTGATTCAAATCGGCGATGGCCACGCGCGCGCCCTCGCGCGCGTACAACAGCGCGATCTCGCGCCCGATGCCGCTTGCGGCACCCGTCACGATGGCGGTCTTGCCCTTAAGTCTCGTGGCCGATTGCGTCATGGCGTCTCCCGGTCTTTCGCGACTTAAGCGCGTTTGGGTTGCAACTTGATTAACCGTTCCCCGATCGGCGCGGCGCGGGCGGCGCTTCATGGCCCGGCACGCGCCAGCCAAGGGTATCGACCGCGCCGCAATTGCCGCACGCGGCGGCCCAGGCACCGGAAGTGGCGCCGCATGTCGCGCATTGCCAAGTGGGATCGCGCATGGCCGAGGCCGAGGCGCGCAGGGCCTCGGCCGCCTTGCGGTCGCCGTGCTCGTCCTCCGCCAGGCGCGCGCCGAGACGCATGGCGCGAGCCGCGGTCGCCGGATCACCACCCGATTTTTCCAGCGCGCTCAGCGCCTCGCGCGCCACGCCCCATAGCCGCGCATCGAGCGCGGCCTCTGCCAAGGCAAGACGGCTTTCCCCCGCCTCGGGAGCAAGCTGGGCGAGGCGCTGCACCGCTTGCGCCCACGATATCGGCTCGGGCGCGCCGCACGCCACCCGGTAGGCGGCGACCAATTCGGGGTGGGGGAAGGCGCGCCAGGCTCCCTCGACGACTTTGCGCGCGCGCTTGGCCTCGCCCGCGCCAGCGAGCAGGCGAACAAGGTGCACGGTCGGACCGACGCAAGCAGGGGCGCAATCATGCGCCTCACGCGCCAACTCGAGCGCGCGCACGCCGTCGCCCACGCGTTCGGCGGCGAGGCTTTGGGCGTGGCGCACCGCACCCCGCAAGCGGCGCGCGCGCAGGGGCTCGAGCGCGCGCTTGCGGACGGCCTCGGCCAATGTGCGTTCGGCGTCGTCCCAGAGTGCCGCGTGCAGTTCGAGATCGAGCACCGCGCCGTGCGGCCAGGGCAGATCGGGTTTGAGCGCGCGCGCGCGCCGCGCGAGTTCGAGGCCTTCCGTACGTTCGCCCGCACGCCGCGCGAGTTCGATAAGGCCGCGCAGGCCCGCAAGCTCGGTTTCCGGCTGCGCGCGCAGCGCCGCGTAGCTGCGCTTGGCCGCCGCGATGTCGCCACCGAGTTCGGCCACTTGGGCCGCCAAAAGATGGGTCAGCTGCGGATCGGGCAGAAGTTCGCGCGCCTCGCGCGCGCGCCGCTCGGCAACCGACGCCTCGCCGCTCGCGGCCGCGAAGAAGCCCTCGGCGAGCGCGCGGTAGCCGCGCCGCTCGCGGCGCCGGCGGCGAAACTCGCCGATACGCCCCGGCGCGCTCCAAACAAGGCGCACCATGCGCCAAAAAATCGAGACCGCGACCGCGAGCAGAACAATGGCCGCGACCAGCGCGCCGACCGAGGTATCGGCGCGGTAGTCAAGCCAATCGATCGCCACGCGCCCGGGATGATCGGCGAGCCAGACGCCAAAACCCGCGAGCAGGGACAGGAACAGGAGTGCCAGAAGAGCGCGGTAGATCATGGCCTTTTCGCCCCCTCGCCCGACGCGATCACGGCCAAGAGGCGCCGATCGAGCGCGTCCTGCGCCTGTTCGACGACGACCCGGCCGCGCGCCTGGTCGAGCCATTCGCGCGCCGGGACTTCGGCCCCGCCTTCGAGCGCCGCCAACGCGCCGACAGCGGCGGCGAGATCGCCGCGCGCGAGCGCGACTTCGGCACGCGCGAGTTGCGCCTCGGTTCCCGCCGCGGGCGCGCGCGCGCCCGTGCGCCGCACAACCACCAAGACCGAGAGCCGGCGTTCGAGATCGGCCCAGAAGCCTCCGCCCGCCGCCACGCCCGCGCGCATCACCTCGGGCGCCATCGTGTCGAAGCGTTGCGCCAGCATCTGCCGCGTGGGCACGCCCATCGCCGCGCGTTCGCGCAAGGGCACCACCGCCGCGCGCAGGGCCGCGTCGTCGGCCGTCGCCTCGAACAATTCGAGCGCCGACGCATAGGGCGCCGCCGTCGCCAAGCCCGCGCGCAGATGGCCCCAAGCGACGACCAATTGGCGCGCACGCTCGCGGGCTTCGGTCAGCCGGGCGCGCTCGCTCTCGAGCGTCGATAGCTTGGCGCGCGCCTGTTCGAGCTCCAGGGCAAGACGTTGGTTTTCCGCCTTCAACACCGCGATGGTCGCGGCGTCGGAAGACGTGACGCGCGCCTCGAGCGCGGCGAGGCGCTCGCCCAGCGCCGGGTCCGAGGTCGCGGGGCGCGGCGCTTGGGCGGGTTCGGGCGCGGCTCGCGGCGGCGGATTCATCGCCGGCGAAGCGGCGAATTGGCCGGATAACGGCTCGGACAGCAGCGCACGCCAATGCGGCAGGCCGAGGCGCGTGCCGAAGGCGACATAGCCAGCCACCATGGCCGCAAGGGCCATCGACACGATCGCGACCGGCCGGCCGCGGCGCGGCGCGCGCACCGCCGCCGCTGGCGGCAACGCGGGCGCAACGGGTACGCGATTGCGGGCCTGGAGATCCGGTTGCGGAGACACGAAGTCGCGGAGCGATTCGGCGGCGGCCACGCGCGGCATACCCGCCGCTTCGGCGGGCGGGTCGCGCTCAAGACTGATGCCGTGGCGCGCCGCGGCGGCAACGATTTCGGGCCAGCGCCGCTGGGGGATGGCCAAGCGTTCCTTCCAGCCTTGCACGGTCGTGACCGGAATATCGAGTTTCGCCGCCATGGGGCGAATGCCGCCGAAGCGTTCGACAATGGCATCGACGGGCAAGGCCGTGACGGCCGGAGGCTCGGCGGCGTGCGGGTGCTCGATGCGCGACTCGATATTCGGGCGTGATTCGATATTTGGTTTGTCGCTCATCGCTTGCGTGTTTCCGCCACCACCAAATCCACCAACGCCGACAATTCGGGCCGCGCCGCCACCGCGATCGCCTGCCACTCCACCGCGCGCGCCGCGACCGCGACTTGCTCGCTCAAGCACCAGGCGATCATTCGCTTAAGATCCGGCACGATCCCCGCCGCGCGCGCGAGCCTAACAAAGGTGGAGGCCGCGCGGGGGGAGAAAAACATCGCGCCGCCAAGCATTTGGGTCACGACGGCACGGACTGTCTCGGGATCGAGGGCGGCGAGCGGGCGGGCTTCGTACAGCACGGCGCGTTCGACCTTAAATCCGAGGCCCAAAAGCGCGCCCACGAGGTCGCCGGCGACCTCCCGCCCGCACACATGCACGAGCGTGCCGCCGGCGGGATCGAGGCGGGCGCGCACCAGACCGGCCAAATCGCCCGAAGCGCCGCGCGCGGATTCTACGGCCGCGAATCCCGCCGCGCGCAAGGCCTCGGCCGTCGCATCGCCGACGGCGAAAACCGGAATTTCGCGCCGCGCGGTCGCGCCCGCCAAGGCGCGCGCGCCGTTGGCGCTGGTCGCGAGAACGGCTTGCACGCCCTCGAGCGGCACGGGCGCGCCGGTTTCGACGATTTCGAACACGGGCGCGATCTGACATTCGACGCCGCGCGCGGCCAGAGTCGCGCCAAGCATCTCCGCCTCGCGACGGGGCCGCGTCAGCAGGACGCGCAGGGCGGAAATCAGCGCGCCCCCTCGAAAATCGCCCCGTCGGCCCGGCCGCGCAACTCCGCGCCCGCGTCGCGACCGAGGCGTTCGGCATCCTCGCACGCGCCGCGCCGCTCGGCGCGCCACAGCGCCGTGCCGTCGGGCCGCGCGACCAGCGCGCGCAAGTGCAATTGCCCGCCATCGAACTCGGCAAGGCCGGCGATGGGCGTCCGGCACGAGCCATCGAGGGTTGCGAGCAGCGCGCGCTCGCACGCGACCGCCGCGAAACTCGCCACGTCGTTGAGCGGCGC
>JBJXGH010000134.1:0-3183 GCA_046153685.1 Alphaproteobacteria bacterium | reverse complement strand
AGGATTCTCCCGCGCTCAATCACGCGCAACTCCGCGCCAAGGGTTTTGGCGACGAGCAGATTGAGAAGATTGAATCCGGCCTGGCTTCCGCCTTCGATATCACGTTCGTGTTCAACAAATGGACGCTGGGCGAGGATTTCTGCAAGTCAGTGCTGAAAATCAGCGATGAGCAACTCGTTGATTACGGCTTCGACCTGCTCTCCTTCATCGGCTTCTCGAAAGCCGATATCGACAGGGCCAATATCCACGTCTGCGGGGCCATGACGCTGGAAGGCGCTCCGGGCCTCAAGGACGAGCATCTGCCGGTGTTCGATTGCGCCAATGCGTGTGGCCGCCTGGGCAAGCGCTATCTCTCGGTTGAAAGCCACATCCGCATGATGGCGGCGAGCCAGCCGTTTATCTCGGGCGCAATCTCCAAGACCATCAACATGCCGAACGAGGCCACCGTTGCGGAATGCAACGCGGCTTACATGCTGTCATGGAAGCTGGGCGTCAAGGCCAACGCGCTTTACCGCGACGGCTCCAAGCTGTCCCAGCCCCTCGCCGCCTCAGTGCTCGGCGACGAGGACGGCTCGATCGCCGAGGACCTGCTCGATCGGCCCGCCGCGGCTCAGGCGCCGATGGCGGCCGAGCGGATCGTGGAGCGTATCATCGAGCGCATCGTCACCGAGCGCCGCCGGCTGCCCGGCCGGCGCAAGGGCTACACCCAGAAGGCCATCGTTGGCGGCCACAAGGTGTATCTGCGCACCGGCGAGTACGAGGACGGCAATCTCGGCGAAATCTTTGTCGATATGCACAAGGAAGGCGCGGCCTTCCGCAGCTTGATGAATAATTTCGCCATCGCCATCTCGATCGGCCTGCAATATGGCGTGCCGCTCGAGGAGTTCGTCGAGGCCTATACCTTCACCCGTTTCGAACCCTCCGGCCTGGTCGAAGGCAACGACGCCATCAAGATGTCGACCTCGGTGCTCGACTACATCTTCCGGGAACTGGCCGTATCCTATCTCGGTCGGCAGGATCTGGCGCATGCGCGCACCGACGATCTGCGCCATGACACTCTCGGCACGGGCGAAACGCAAGGCGACCTGCGCGACTCGCCGACGATGAGCGCAATGAAGCGCGTTACCTCAACCGGTTATGTGCGCAACAATCTCTACGTCTTTCACGGCCATGACGGCGCGACCGCCGCGGAAATCGGCGCGGTAGGCGCCGGAATCGGCACCATGCCCCTGGCCGGAAACGGAACGGCTGGCGTGCCCGTCGCCCATGTGCATATCCCCCACGCACACGGCCACGATCACGGCAGTCTCGGAACCGCGGTCGGCCCCTCCCAGGTCGTCGCGGTACATGCCGGTCTTGCCGCCGCCGTCGAAACCCGCATGGACCAGGCCCGTACGGCTCGGCTCAAGGGTTACGAAGGCGACGCATGCGGCGAGTGCGGCAATTTCACGCTGGTTCGCAATGGCACCTGCATGAAGTGTGTGACCTGCGGCGCAACCAGCGGATGTAGCTGAGACCCTCCCGCATCTCAGCTTGCTCCTCCCTGTAACCTTGGGGGCGACATATTCGTCGCCCCCATTTTTCTTTCTCATGCCCATGCTATCCTTCGGCGGGTCACGCCGAGATCGGCACCGCGACGGGACAGTAAAAGTAAATAGAACATCGGAGGCACCATCATGGCTTTCGCGGGCATCAACCACCTGGCCGTCCTCGTAGCGGCCATCGCCGCCTTCGCCTTTGGCGCGGCGTATTACATGATCTTGGGCAAGGCATGGATGGCCGCGCTCGGCAAGTCGCCGGAAGACTGCAAGGGCAAGGGCGCCGCGGCAGCCATCCCCTTCGTCGTCGCGGCACTGGCCCAGATCGTGATCGCCTATGTGCTCGCGGGCCTCATGGGCCATCTCGGCGAGGCGGCCTACAGCGCGCGCGGTGGCGCGTTCACCGGCGCCCTCGTCTGGCTCGGCTTCGTCTTGACCACGATGTCGGTGAACCACGCCTTCCAGGGCGCCAAGCGCAGCCTGACCCTCATCGATGGCGGCCATTGGCTTGGCGTGTTTGTCGTCCAAGGCTTGGCGCTCGGCCTGTTTGGGATTTGATTGCCCGCCCCGCTCGGCTAGTCTCACACCTTCGATCGTTCGAGGGGGGGCATCATGGCCGGCAAAATCGACGCGCGCTTGAAGGAACTCGGCATCGAATTGTCCGCGGGCGCGGCGCCGATCGCCAATTACGTCGCCTATGTGATCTCGGGAAATCTCGTCTTCGTCTCGGGCCAGATTCCGCGCGGCCCCGACGGCAAGCCGACATATCTCGGCAAGCTCGGCGCCAATGTCACCGTCGAGGACGGCCGCAAGGCCGCGCGCCTGTGCGGCATTTCGCTCATTGGCCATTTGAAGGCGGCGTGCGGCCGCGATCTCGACCGCGTGAAACGCGTGGTCAAGCTTGGCGGCTTCGTGTCATCAAGCGCGGATTTCGTCGATCATCCCGCCGTCGTGAACGGCGCGTCCGATTTAATGGTCGAGGTTTTCGGCGAGGCCGGGCGCCACGCGCGCTTTGCGGTCGGCGTCGCCGATTTGCCCGTGAATGTTTCGGTCGAAATCGACGGCATCTTCGAGATCGGGTGAGCGCCGTGGCCGGTCGCATCGACGCCCGTCTGAATGAACTGGGCATCGTCCTGCCCACCCCGCCGAACCCCGCGGGCAATTACGTGCCCGCCGTGCGCGCGGGCAATGTCCTTTTCGTCTCCGCCCAAGGCCCAATCGTGGACGGCAAACCCGCCTATCAGGGCAAGATCGGCCGCGACATCTCGGTGGAGGATGGAAACGCCGCCGCGCGTCTGGCCGGGCTCAACGTGCTCGCGCGCGTGCGCCAGGCGCTCGACGGCGATCTCGACCGCGTGACTGGCATTTTCAAGGTGGTCGGCTTCATGAATATCCTGCCGGGATTCACCCAGATGCCGCGCGTGCTCGACGGCGCGTCCGATATTCTGGTTCAGGCCTTTGGCGATCGCGCCAAGCACGCCCGCGCCGCCATCGGCATCCAGGCCCTGCCGCAGAATCTGGCGATCGCGGTGGACGCAACCTTCGCGGTGAAGTGACAGATCGACAGGCGCGGTATCAAACCAGGTTTGGCCGTCACGCTGTTATTGTTGGCCGCATCGGGCGCCGCGTTTACCCATCACGGCTG
>JBJXGH010000112.1:0-20144 GCA_046153685.1 Alphaproteobacteria bacterium | reverse complement strand
CACCGCGTTGTCGATATCGGCGTCGTCGAAGACGATGTTCGGCGATTTGCCGCCGAGTTCGAGCGTCACGCGCTTCAATTGCGAGGCGGCGCGCTCGTAGACCTTGGTGCCGGTGCGCTCGCTGCCGGTGAACGCGACCTTGGCGATGCGCGGATGGACGACCAAGGCATCGCCGATTTCATTGCCGAATCCGGTCGCCACGTTGAACACGCCGGGCGGAAACCCCGCTTCCTCGACCAATTTCGCGAATTCCAGCGTCGAGGCGGATGTAAACTCGGAGGGTTTGCAGATGAAGGTGTTGCCCGCGGCCAAGGCGGGTCCGAGCTTGTAGGCGAGCAAGAGCAGGGGCGAATTCCACGCCGTGATGCCGAGACAGGCGCCTAGGGGTTCGTGGCGGGTGAAGTTGAACATCTCCGCCTTGTCGGTCGGGATGACCGCGCCCTCGACCTTGTCCGCGAGGCCGCCGAAGTAATGGTACCATTGCGGGATATAGCGGAGTTGCCCAGCCATCTCGGCGATCAGCTTGCCGTTGTCGCGCACCTCGATCTGGGCGATGCGCTCGGCGTCGCGCGCGATGAGATCGGCGAGCTTGCGAAGAAGCGCGCCGCGCTGGAAGGCCTTGAGCTTGGGCCAATCGCCGGTGGTGAAAGCCTTGTGCGCCGCCTCGGCGGCGCGATCGGCATCCGCGGCCTTGCCGCGCGGAATGAGCGCCCAAGGCTTGCCGGTGAAGGGGTTGAAGGACTCGAACATCTCGCCGTCCGCGGCGTCGGTCCATTTGCCGCCGATGAACATCTTGTAGCGCGCGAGTTCGGCCATGGTTTTCTCCCCGATCCACACCCGGCCACGATCCTGAACGGCCGATTCGGCGGTAGTAGAGCGCACTGCGCCCGGCATGGGCAAGCTAGGCGCTGGCCGTCGCCATGCGCCTGCAAAAGCGGCACGGACTTGTAAGCCGAGGAGGGGTCGGAGGGAAACCGGAGACGCAAGCGGCCTGACGCTAAGGCGGCCGGACGCTATAACGGTCGCCATGGCGGGGCGAACATTCGGGGTGGCAAGTGCGCCGGCATGGGCGAGGGGCGCGGCACTCGCCGCGCTTGTCGCGCTCGCCGGGGGGTGCGCGGGCGGGGAGTGGCGCGCAACGCCCGAGGCCGTTCAAAAAATCAATCGCGGCCACGCGCCGCACACGACGGCCCAGGGCGCGCCCTTGGCCGCTTACGATGCCTCGCGCTCGTTCTTTCCCATCGGCATCTACAACGTCCTCGCCGGCATCCGCCATGGCCGGGATCATCGGGGCGATTTCAAGTTGTTCGCCGCCTCGGGCTTCAATACCGCCTTCGCTTGGGTGAATCAGGATCTCTCCGAGGTGCTGGATTCGGCCGAGGCCGCGGGGCTGCAGATCGTCTGGCACCATCCCGATGACGCGCAATTGGCGGCGACGTCAATTCACGCGCGGGTGCTCGGCTACGATGTCGATCACGATCCTTCGATCGCCGAGCCCGATGAGTGGACGCCCAACCGGCTCGCGGAATTTGCGCGCCAGCGCGCGCGCATTCGCGGCCGCGATGCATTCCGACCGGTCTTTGCGGTCGATGCGCCCGCGATCACCGGCGGCCGGCGCGAATCCTGGATGGCGTGGAAGCGCGCGGGCGATGTGGGTGTCGTATGGATATATCCCTTCATGCGCCCGCCGGTCGATACGCTATCGGGTTCGCGCGGCGTGCCCGAGATCGTGACGCTCGCGGGCGAAGCCATGGCCGGCCGGCCCATTTGGTACGTAGCCCAGGCCTTCCAAAGCCCGATCCTCGACTGGTACATGCCCGATGCACGCGAGGCGCGGGCGATGGTTTACGCCGCGCTGGCGCACGGCGCGACCGGCATCATCTGGTTTTCCGCCGACAGCTATGTATCGCGCAATGGCCGCGTCCTCGGCATCTCGCCCGAACCTTCGCGCGATTACGCCATCGTTGAACGCCCGCCTGGAATCGCCCGCCCGCCGCTGCTGGCGGACGAAACCCAGCTCGAAACCTCTCGCCGCCTGTGGGCGGACGTGGTGGCGCTCAATGGCGAACTCGCGCGGCTCGGCCCCGCCATTCTCTCCCCCACCTCGGCGCGCGATTACGCGGTCGCGGTGCGCGACACGGGCTATCCGTGGACCGCGGCCGTGCCCCCGACAGGGGCGCCGGTGCGTGCGCTGCTCAAGGAAATCGACGGCGCCTTTGTCCTGCTTGCGGTCAATCTCGACCGCCGCTCGGTCGAGGCGCGGTTCGATTTCGGCGCGCCGGTGCGCGATCTTGCGTTGCTGTTCGATGCGCGCGCGGCACCGGCGCCGGACGGAAATTTCTGGACCGAACGCTTCGAGCCCTTCGGCGTGCGTGTCTATCGCTTTAGCCTGGGCGAAGCGGGCGGCTAGGGACGCGGGCGCAAAAATCGGGCGGCGCGGCGGCGCGGAAAACTTTCCTTGCCGATTGGGGCCGGGCGCCTGTCGCTGGACCTAGTCGCGGGCGATCGAGGCGAAAGTCCCGGTTTCCTTGTCGCGCACCGACAGCATACCGGTCGCGACATCGAAATAGGCGCCGTGGAGTTGCAGGCTCTGGCGCGCCACGAGATCGCCAATCCAGGGAAAGGTCATGAGATTGCCGAGAGTTTTCGCCACCGATTCGCGTTCGAGCTGCGCCAAATAATCGTTGAGTGGCCGGCTTCCTTGCGGTCCCACCGCGTCCGCCGCCGGTTGGATCAGGGACATCCACTTGCCGATGAAGTCGCCGGGTGAGAGCGGTGCGCCCTGACCGGCATAGGCCCGGATGCCGCCGCAACGCGCGTGTCCCAGCACGACGATGTGCTTGACCTTGAGCGCTTGAACGCCGAATTCGAGCGCCGCCGACACGCCGTGCACCAGGCCCGTCCGGGAAAAAGGCGGCACGAGATTGGCGACATTACGCACGACGAACAATTCGCCGGGATGGGCGTCGAAGATGACCTCTGGCGAGACGCGCGAGTCGCAGCAGCCGATGACCATGACTTCCGGGCGCTGTCCGGTCTCGGCCAAATTCCGGAACCGATCTTGCTCCACGGTCAACCGGATCTTTCGAAAGGCGGTGTAGCCGTCGAGGAGTCGGGAAGGAAAACTCATGGCGCTCCTTGGGGATTGATTGGTGGCCGTCTTGGGCCGGTGCGTGCGGGATATGGCCTGCGGCCTCGACTGAATCAAGATGTGTCCAGTTCGCGCTTGGCCGAAGGGCTGGGCGCGAGCCGTTGCTGAAGCGACAATCGCGAACGCGCCAGAGCGCGAACCGGAGCGGGGGAGGTGGCGCCCCGTGGGGGTACAGGCTCGCCGCGTGTCGCGCGCGTTGACCTTGGGGGGGTGTTCGCTATGATCCGCCGCGCCGTTTCGAATACGGCCGGATGCGATACGCCGGCCGCGCGCCTCGGGGCCCCTGTGGCGGAATGGCAGACGCGGCGGACTCAAAATCCGTTGCCCGCAAGGGCATGCTGGTTCGACTCCGGCCAGGGGCACCAATCCATTCGCGCGTTTCGCGCGCTTCATGTTTGGCGCGGCATCGGCCGCGCGCGGCGCGATTCGTTATCTCGCCGGACCTCCGGCCATTCGATCCGACCGCGCCCTACCGCGTCTGCCGCGAGTGAATGGGGTCATGAAGGAACGACGATCCGAACCGAGAGCACCGGCATCGGACGATTCGGTGCTATTGCCGCTGCCGTCGCGCGCCGCGCCGCGTGCGAGAGAATCCGCGTAGCCTCCGACTTGACCGCGCGCCAAGGGGATTTAAGTGGCGCACCGTTCTGGCCCGGCGCAGCCCGGTTTGCTAGCCTCCGCCCGCCACCGCGTCATCGGAGCATGTCATGCTGCAAGAATTCAAAGCCTTCATCCTGCGCGGCAATGTCGTCGATCTCGCCGTCGGGATCATCATTGGCGCGGCCTTCACCGCGATCGTGACCTCGCTGGTCGAGGACGTGATCATGCCGCCCATCGGTCTCGTACTCGGCGGGATCGATTTCTCGAATTTCTTCCTCAACCTCTCCGGCGAGCCGGTGACGACCATCGAGGCCGCGAAGAAGGCGGGGCACCCCGTGCTCGCCTACGGCCTGTTTGCGAACGCGGTGATCAAGTTTCTCATCGTTTCGCTCGCCGTGTTCCTGCTGGTCAAGGGCGTGAACAAGCTTCATCGCGGTCGGAACGAGGCGCCGTCCCCGCCGCCTTCGCCGCCCGAACCTTCGGCCGAGGAACGCCTGCTGACCGAAATCCGCGATATCCTGAAATCGCGCTGAGCGCGCGATCAGCCGCCGAGTTCGCCCACGGCGCGCGTGCCGGGCTCGGCGTATGCGGCCCCCGCATCGCCCGTATTGCCGTAACCCGACCAGATGCGAAAGCCGAGCAAGGCCTTCTCCTCGGGCGTGAGTTCGGCCAACACCTCGGGCCTGGTGCCGAGGGTGTAGTTCTCCATCTGGCGGAACTGCGGCCCGCAGAACGAGGTTTGCACGCCGTAGCGCGGGGAGCGGGCGCGGTTGATGCCGGCCGCGTGCCAGGTCCGCCCGTCCCAGGCAAGCGCCGTTCCCGCCGCGGCCTCGGCCGCGACCGTGGGCACGGGATGGGGCGTCGCCGGATCGGGGTCCAGGCCCGAAAGATGGCTGCCGGGCACCAGACGCGTCGCGCCGTTTTCCTCGGTGAAATCGACCAGCATCCACATGATGTTGACGTACACGCAGGGCGCAATGGCGCCCGAGGCGGGTTCGGGCGGCGGCACCGCTTTGCCGCGCGCGACCGGGCGCGCGACAACGCCCGCGCGCACGCGGGGTGCCGCGCGAAATTGCGGCGGTGGAAGCCACCATTGATCGGTGTGCAGCGGCATGAGCGCGCCGCCGGGATGGGTGATGTGCGCGCTGAAGCTCGAAAGCAGGGTCTCGCGCCCGATGAGGTGCTCGCACAGCGCGCGGGCATCCGGATGGGTCAGCAAGGGGCGGAACTCGCGGCCCTTGTTGATCAGCATATAGACCCATTGATTGATGCTGCCCGCCTCTTCGGCGGGATCGCGGTTGACGGCGCCTTGGCGGCGCTCGGCCGCCGCTTGGTCCTCGAGGCGCATGCGCATGCGCGCGATGTCTTCGGCCGACAGCGCATCGGCGATCAGGCAATAGCCGTGCGCGTCGAGATCGGCGCGCAGGCGTTCGCGGTCGCGCGTGGGCTGGGGCAGGGACGCATCGCAAGCGCGAACCTTCCCGGTCATTGCCGCGCCCCTGCCGCCGCGCCTGGCCGATGGTCGGCGGCGGGAGCCGCCGGCAATGCCGCGCCGCGCCGTTTGCGACCGTGCCAGGGTGCGTAGAGATCGATGATATTGGGTCCCGCCCGCTGGCAGCTTGCGTTTTGCAACCACAGGCGCAGCAGATGGCGCCGCCTGCCTGGTCCGTCGCGATAGGCCGAGCGCGCGTGCAGGATGTTGTAGTTGTTGATGAGCTGCACCTCGCCCGGAGCGAGAGCCATGCTGAGGTGAACATCAGGGCGCGCGAGAGTCGCATCGAGCACATCGAGCGCCTCGGTTTCGGCAGCGGTGTAGTACAGCCCCGTGCCCTCGAGCCAGGACGGCGGGTTGCGGTTGTATAGACAGTGCACGAGGCGGTTATCGGTCCAGAACACCGGCAGGCGTTCGGTCATGATGGCTTCGCCCACCGGTTGCTCTCCGCGCCTATGGTGGTGAAAGCCGCGCTCCAGGATGGCGAGGACGTCCGGCCGTTCGGCGCGGATGGTCTCGTACACGGCGCTGGCCGAGGCGATCGCGCTGTTGCCGCCCTCGGCCGATTGGTTCAAGCAATAAAGCGCGGTGAAATCCGCGCCGTCGGTGTGAAAACCGATCGCGTGCGTGCCCATATAGCCGCGGGTCTTTTCGTCCATCGGCAGGCCGCGATCGACGATGTCCTCGATTTTCTTCTTGCCCGCGTTCTGATCGGCAACGCGCCCGAGATGGGTGCAAAGACTCGCCAGCAGATGGGCGTTCGCGTCGCGGTCGAGGCGTGCACCGGGCAGGCCCGAAAGCACGGCGAAGCCCGCGCCGCGCTCCAGCGCGTCGAACAGCGCCTCGATCATGCCCGCAAGACCCGGCACGGGCACGTCCTGGGGCGTGAGATCGTGAAGGGCGATGTGCCGCGCGCGCGCCGAGGCGCTTTCGAGTTCGACGCAAAGATTCGCGGGCAGGGCGAGGGTGTAGCGCGCGGGGTCGGCGTAATCGCCCGCGCGCCAGGAATTGCGATCGGCCCATTCGCTCATCTCACCAATCCCTCCTCTCCGCCCGTCATGTCGGGCGGCCAATGGTCACGCTGGGCAATGACTGCACGGGGATGTTCGCGCGCTTGAACGCGGCGAGCACCGCTTCGTTCGCGCGGTAATGCACTTCGAAATAGCTGCGATTGGGCACCCAATAGCGCGCCGAGAGCAGCGGACCGATATCGCCGAGCTCCGCCACGCCGATTTGCGGCGGTGGCGCGAGCGCGATCCCAGGCACCGTGCGCAACGCCTCGCGCAAGGTCGCCAGGGCGAGGTCGATATCGGCAGCGAACGAGACGCGCAGTTTGGTCTCGGCCAGACTCGTGCGCTCGGACTTGACCAGGATTTCTCCGACGATCTGGCGGTTCGGAATCGTCACGCGCGCGCCGTCTGCATCCAAGAGAATGGTCGCCATCAATTTGACCTCTTCGACCACGCCCGAGACCTTGCGCACCGAGATCGTGTTGCCGACCACGTAGGGCCGAGTGAAGATGATCACGAGCCCGGCCGCGAGATTGGACAGCGGCCCCTGCAAGGCGACGGTGATGCCCAGAACCGCGGCGCCGGCCGCGGCGATGAGCGGGGCGATGGAGACGCCGAAATTGCCGAGGGTGACGACGATCACCAGCGCCAGCGCCACGATGCGCGCGCCGTCGCCCATGAAATTGGACAGTGTCTGCTCGACCCCGCGCTTTACCCCGTATGCGGTGACGCGGCGGCCCATCCAACCCGCGATCTTCCAGCCGATGAACAGCAGGACCAGCGAGGCGAGGATCTGAAAGGCGTAGGTGACGACAAAGGTCGCCGCGACGTCGAATATCCTGCCGACTTGGTCGATGTCCCTGGGCATGCGGGCGGCCTTTCGGTTGACGGGTGCTAGGCGGGCCGTGCGGGGTCATTCTTGGCGTGGGCCCGGCTGCCCTCGACCCAAGCATCGCGCTCGGCGCGCATGGCCGCGAAATCGTCGGGCCGCGCCGCATCCGGAATCACGAGAAAGCCGTCGCGGCGATAGGCGTCGATTCGAGCGGGTGCGTGCGCGGCCATCGAGTCCTCGCTTTTGACGCGTGTCCCGGAACATCGAGAGGCGCATCTTACACCGTCCCTGGCCCAGTTGAAGCGATGCGGGGGCAGGGCTATCGTGTGCGCGACCCGGGGAGTTGCCGCATGAAAGCCGCCGTGATGCACGAAGCCGGCAAGGACATGGTCATCGAAGACGTGACCATCGACGGCCCCAAGCACGGCGAGGTCATGGTGCGCGTGACCGCCGCCGGGGTGTGCCATAGCGATCTCTCGACCTGGCAGGGCAAGGGCGCGCTCAAACTGCCTTGCATTCTCGGCCACGAGGCCGCGGGCGTCGTCGAGAAGACCGGGTCGGGCGTGGATCGGGTGAAAAAGGGCGATCACGTCGTGCTGTCGTGGGCACCGTCATGCGGACGCTGCTATTACTGCCTGGCGCGCCTGCCTACCCAGTGCGAAATTTGCGGCCGCGCGGCCGCAGGCGGCGTCATGTGGGACGGCACTTCGCGCTTGCGCCTGGCGGATGGGCGCACCGTCCATCACTTCGCCACCCAATCCTCCTTCGCTGAATATTGCATCATGCCGGAATCGGGCGTAGTGCCGATTCCTTCGTCCATCCCCGCGAACGTCGCGGCGCTCGTCGGCTGCGCGGTTACCACGGGCTTCGGCGCGGCGGTCAATGATTGCCGGGTGCGCCCGGGCGATTCGGTGGCGATCTGGGGCCTGGGCGGGGTGGGGTTATCGGCGCTCATGGGCGCCAAGCTCTCGGGCGCGGAAACTCTCATCGTCGTCGATCCCAATCCGCGCAAGGGCGAGGTGGGCACGCGCTTCGGCGCCACCCATTACATCAATCCCAAGGAAGTTCCGGATGTGCCCGACGCGGTGCGCCAGCTAACCCATGGCAGGGGCGCGGACGCCGCGCTCGAATGTATCGGCAAATCGGCGGCCTTCGAGCAAGCCGTCCTCTCCATCCGCGGCGGCGGCATCGTCGCGCTCGTGGGGCAAGCGCCGCGTGGCGAGGCCTTCACCCTGCCTGCCGCGCGCGCGCTCATGGCCCAGCAGAAACGCATCGTTGGCAGCCATTATGGCGGTGCCGTGCCCGAGCAGGATTTCATCCGCATTCTCGGCCTTTACGATTCCGGCCGCTTGCCGCTCGACGCCCTCGTTGGCAAGACGGTCGCGCTCGAGGACATCAACGTGGCGTTCCGCGCGCTTGAGCGCGGCTTCGACACCCGCCAGGTGATCGCGTTCGGTTGATTGCGTTCGATCGAAGTTTGGGATTCGGTGCATCGGAGGATGACGGTCGTGAGGAAAAACATCTGGACATCGGTCGTGCTGTCGGCGGCGCTGACTGTCATGGCGTGCGGCCCGGTCGCGGCGACGGAGGCTGTCGCGCTCAAGCCCGTCAATCCCCAACCCGCCGCCGAAAAGTTGAAGCCCGGCCTCGCGGTCGTCTATTCCTTCTTCATGTTCGAGAACGTGAAGGACGTCGCGCGCTTGGGCAAAGGAAAGCCCGGCGAGCCGATCAAGACTCTCGATCACAAGACCGATTCCGGTCCGGTTCTGACCTCGGGCACGGCCACGGGCGTGGGCGCGCAGATCTCGGGTTTCATCAAATTTTCGGCGGCGGGAAATTATACGCTCAGGATTCTTTCGAACGACGGCGTGAAGCTCGGCATTGGCGGCGCGGTGCTGCATGAAGACCCGGGCATCCACGCCGATACCTGGTCGCCTCCCTTGGGCGTCTCGGTGCCCTCGCCCGGCTGGTATCCGTTGGCGCTCGATTATTTCCAGAAAAAGGGCACATCGGCCCTGCGTCTGGTCTGGACGGCGCCGGGCGGCAAGGAAGAGGTCGTGCCGGCCGATGCGTTCGGCCACCTCAAATAAATGGCGATGCGTTCGGCCACCTCAAATAAATTACGGTCGCGCCACATGCCGCGCCGGGCGCGCGATCGAGGGCGCTCCCATCGGGACGTTCCAATCGCGGCGTTCAGAAGCCGACGATGACCTGGCCGCCGTTCAGCGCCATTACCTGACCGGTGGTGAACTCGGCTTCGGGCGAGACGAGAAAGGCGACCGCGTGGGCGATTTCCTCGGGCATGGCGTAACGCTTTAACGGCACGGCCTCGGCGGCCTTGCGCACATATTCCATGCCGCCTTTCTTCAGCACGGGTTCGGTCACCACGCCGCCGGGTGCGATGGCATTGACCGTGATCTTCCACGGCGCGAATTCCTTGGCCCAGGATTTCGTCATACCGAGGATCGCCGCTTTCGCCGAGCAATAGGCGGCCCCGTGGCTGTGGCCAGTCTGGCCCCACATCGACGAGACATTGACGATCTTGCCCCCACCCTTTTCCTTCATGCCCGGCACGACGGCTTGCGTCGTGAAGAACGTGCCCTTGACGTGCACGGCGAAGATGCGCGCGAAGATGGCCTCGTCCACGCCCTCGAGGCCGGTGCGCTCGGCGGGAATGCCCGCGTTGTTGACGAGGATGTCGATGGTCCCGAGCGCCGCACCTGCGCGCGCCACGGCCGCGCGCATCGCCGCCGGATCGGTGATGTCGGCAATCTCGACATGGACGCGCCCGCCCGCCGCGCGCACCAGGCGACCGGTTTCCTCGGCCTCGTCCGCCAAGATGTCGTGCACGACGACATTCGCGCCGCGTTCGGCGAGCGCCAAGGCATGGGCGCGGCCCATGCCGCGCCCCGAGCCGGTGACAAGGGCGACGCGGCCCGAAAGCTGCGTGGATTGCGAAGTGGTCATCGGCGGTTCTCCCTAGCGTGGCGCGGACCAGATTCCGGCTGTGCAGGACATGTGCGCGTCATTGAATATCATGGCGCCGCCGTCGTCGCTCACGGCGTGCTCGCCGGCGCGGAATATCATGGCGCCGCCGTCGTCGCTCGCCGCGTGCTCGCCCGCGCGCCGTAACGAACGCCGCGCCCGCCGCGGCGGCAAAAATGGGCGCCGCGATAGCAAACTCACGCCATGCCGGGTTGAGTCTTATCCATCGGCACGCGGGCATAGAATATGGTCGCCTTGCCGTCGGTCTCAAGGGTGAAGGTCGTGTTCGCGGGAATCCACAGCACGTCGCCGGGGCCGCATTCGAATGTCTTGCCGCCGCTTTGCGAGCGGAACTGCCCCGAAAGAATCACCACGATCTCGTCGTAGTCGATGGTCGAGGGAATCTTGGTCTTCTCGATTTCGAGAATACCGGCCCCCATGGTCGAGCTGAGATGGCTGCCGATGAGCCGCGCGATGCGCGTGCCGTCCACGCCCTTCCAATATTCCCACTTTCCTTCGCCTTTCTTGAAGCAGCGCATTTCGCCCATGGAACGCCTCCCGGTCGGATCTGGAGCCGCAACCTTAGGCGTGGCGGCCGGAGCGGTCCATCCGCTTCGCCCTAAGGCAGGGCCAGGCGCCCGCCATCGACGACGAGCTCGGTTCCCGTGATGAAGGACGCGCGTGGGGAGAGCAGAAACAAACAGGCATTGGCCTGATCCTCGGCGGTGCCCAGACGGCCGAGCGGAATGCCCGAGGACGCGCGCGCCTGCGCCTGGGGATTTTCGTCCCAGCGCGCCTGCATGGGAGTGAGTGTGGGCCCGGGGCAGATCGTATTCGAGCGGATATGCGCGCCCGCGAACTGAACGGCGATGGATTTGGAAAACGCGATCAAGCCGGCCTTCGACGCCTGGTAGGCGTCCTGGGGTTTGGTGTCGCCGCGCAGGCATTGGATGGTCGCAAAGTGCACGATCGCGCCGCCGCCCGCACGCACCATGCATGGCACCGCCTGGCGCGTCGCGTGCACGGCGCCCTTGAGATTGATGGCGAATATCCGGTCCCAGTCGGACATGTCCATGTCGATGGCCGATTTATCGCGGTCGAACCACAGCACGCCCGCGGCGTTCACCAGATGGTCGATGCGCCCGGCGGCCCTTTCCGTGCGCACGATGGCATCGGCGACGAATTTTTCGTCCGCGATATCGCCTTGCAGGTAAAGCGCGCCGTCGATGCCCTCGGGCCTGGCCTTCACGTCGAGCGCGGTTACGCGCGCGCCCTCGGCCAGAAGCGCCCGCGCGATGGCGAGGCCCATGCCGCCGCCCGCGCCCGTGACGACCGCCGACTTACCGGCAAATCCCATATCCCATGCCATCGTCTTCTCCTCTGTCGCCACAGGCTTATACGGCGCGGACGACGCTCGCGGGAGCGTGACTTTTCGTCCCCGCCCGGTCACCATCGGTGCTGGACTCGTGCAATTCAGCGGGAGGGCGCGCGTGCGCATCGCCTTGGGTGGCCTCTGGCACGAAACCAATACCTTCGCGTCGGGGCGCACCGCGCTTGCCGATTTCCGCGCCTACCAATATGCCGAGGGCGCCGAGATCCTGGCGCGCTATCACGGCACCGGCACCGAGCTTGGCGGTATGCTCGCGGCTTTGCGCGCGGGCGGTGCCGAGCCGGTGCCGGTCGTGTTCGCGGGCGCGGTGCCATCGGGCGTCATCGCGCGCGAGGCCTTGGACGATATCTGCGCCGGCTTCGAGCGCGCACTTTCCTCCGGCGGCCCCTTCGACGGCGCGCTGCTTGTCCTGCACGGCGCGGCCGTTGCGGAAGGTATCGCCGATGCCGACGCCCACGTGCTCGGGATCGTGCGCGCGCGGCTCGGCGCGCGCATTCCCATTGCCGCGACCTTCGACTATCACGCCAATCTCAGCGCGAGCATGGTCGCGCGCGCCGATGTCCTGGTCGGCTACGACACCTACCCCCATACCGATATGCGCGCGCGCGGCGAGGAAGCGGCGCGTCTTCTGATCCGCATGATCCAAACCGGCGCGCGACCGCACAAGGCGCACATCAAATTACCGCTGCTGACCGCGCCCATAGTCCAGCGTTCGGGCGCACCGCCGCTTTCGGACGTTTATGCCCGGCTGCACGCGGCCGAGGCGGGACCGTCCATCTGGTGCGGGTCGATCGCCATGGGTTTCCCCTATTCCGATATCGCGGATTTGGGCGCCTCGGTGCTGGTGTACGGCGATGACGCGGGCAAGGCCGAAGGCGTCGCGCGCGATCTCGCTGCGGCGCTGTGGGATGTGCGGCGCGATTTAAGCCCGCGCCTGGTGCCGCCGGCCGAGGCGGTCAGGCGCGCGGTCGCCGCGAGCGAGGGTCCGGTCGTCTTGGTCGATGCCGCCGATAATGTAGGTGGCGGCTCGGCGGGCGACGGCACCGCGATTCTGGCCGAGCTATTGGCCCAGGGCGCGCGCGATGCCGTCGTGGTGATCGCGGACGAGGCGGCGGTACGCGCGGCAAGGGCCGTGGGCGAGGCGTTCGATTTTCCGGTCGGAGGCAAATGCGACGCCTTGCACGGCCCGCCGGTGCGCGTGCTCGGACGCGTGCGTGCCATCTTCGCCGAGGCGCGCTATCGCCATCTCGGGTCGTACATGACCGGGTACGAAACTTCGATGGGCGCCGCGGCCGTGGTCGATGAAGGTGGCGTGCGCATTCTGCTGACCGCGCGGCGCACCATGCCGTTCGACGCCGGGCAGCTCTTGTCCGTCGGCCTCGATCCCGCGCTTCAGAGGATCATCGTCGTCAAGTCGGCGATTGCCTGGCGCGCGGCCTATGGGGCGGTTGCGAAATCCGCCATCGAGGTGGACACGCCCGGGGTGTGTGCGTCCAATCTCGCGCGCTTTGCCTATAGCCACCGGCCGCGCCCGGTTTTTCCGCTCGAACCGGATGCGATATTCGAGCCCGCGCAAAGTCCGAATTCCGCATAGGACCGAACACCGCAAGGGAAGGAACCGATCATGCCCGTCGAACGCGATGTCTATTTTACCGCCGCCGAATTCGCCGCCCGGCGGGGGCGCGTGCGCCAAGCCATGGCGGCGCGCGGCATCGATACCCTGATCGTCCATTCCGCGCCGAATATCTATTATCTGTGCGGTCACCACACTCTCAATCTGTGGGATTATCAATGCCTGCTGATGCCCGCCGAGGGCGAGCCGGTGATGGTGTTGTGGCAGTTCGAGCGCGGCTGTTTCGAGATGACCGCTGTCGCCTGCGGCGTCGATTATTACGATACCGGCGCGGATTACATCGCCGAGACCAAGAAATCGCTCGCTTCGCGTTCCTGGCTCAAGGGCACCATCGGGGTCGAGGACAATAGCCGGTATCTGACCCCGCAGCTGCACGCCAAGCTGGTGGCGGAGCTGGCGCCCGCGCGCGTCGCCGGTTCCTCGACCGTGATCGAGCTCGTGCGCCTGGTGAAGACGGATGCGGAACTTGCGCTGATGCGCCGCGCCTCGGCGATCACGGATGCGGGCATCGAGGCGGCGTACGCGGCCATCGCCGAGGGCGTGACCGATTCCCATATTTGCGCCATTGCGGCGGCGCTTTTGATCGAGGCCGATTCGCTGGCGTTTTCGGTCCACCCCATGGTCTGCTCGGGCTCGAAATCGGGCATGCCCCACAACGGCAATAACGGCCGCACGATCAAGCGCGGCGAGACCGTGTTTCTCGAATGGTCGCCCTCGCTCTTTTGGTATCACAGCCCGATCATGCGCACCGCCGTGCTCGGCCCGCCCGCGCCGCGCATCGCCGATTTCGCCAAGCGCGCCGCGGCGACGGTCGAGGACATGATCGACGCCACGCGCGCGGGCGCAACCGCCGCCTCGGTCGCCGAGGCCGGGCGCAAGCGCGTCGCTGAAATCCGCGACCAGATCCTGTTTCACGACGTTTACGGCTATCCCGTGGGCATCGGCTTTCCACCCACCTGGGCCGAGGAATCGGCTTTCGGCCTGATGGTCAACAACCATCGCCCGCTCGAGACGAACATGGCGTTTCACATTCCGATGACGCACCGGGTTTACGCCGAATGGGGCGTGGGGCTGTCGCAGGTCATCGTGGTTACGGACAAGGGTTGCGAGGTGATGAGCCGCGTGCCGCTCGCCTTGCGCGTCGTCTGACGGGCCGGGGCGATCAAAATCCGACGATCGCCTCGCCGCCATTGGGCGAGAGGACTTGTCCGGTGATGAAGGCGCTTTCGGGCCCGGCGAGAAAACAGACCGTGTGGGCGATTTCCTCGGGCATGGCGTAGCGCCGGAGCGGTATGCGCTCCTGCGACACCTCGCGCATGCGCGCCTCGCCCCGCGCGCGCGTTGCGTCGGTCACCACGTGTCCCGGCGCGACGGCGTTCACCAGGATGTTCCAGGGCGCGAGCTCGCGCGCCAGCGAGCGCGTGACGCCGAGAATGGCGGCCTTGGCCGCGTTGTAATGCGGGTCGGTGCGGTCGGCGATCATGCCGTTGATCGAGGAAATATTGATGATCCGCCCGCCGCCGCGCGCGCGCATGGGTGCGACGGCCGCTTGGGCGACGAAGAAACCGCCCTTGACGTGCACCGCCATCATGCGGTCGAAGGCGCGTTCGTCGATTTCCGGCGTGGTCTTGGCCTCGTCGATGCCGGCATTGTTGACCACGATATCGAGGCCGCCCGCCGCGCGCACGAGCGCAGCCAGGGCGCGGCGCACCTCGGCGACATGGGAGACATCGTAGCCATCCGACCAGGCGCGCCGGCCGAGCGCGCGGCAGGATGCGGCCGTCTCGGCGGCGGATTTTGCGTCGATGTCGTGGATCGCCACGTCCGCGCCGCGCGCGGCAAGGGCGAGCGCGTAGGCGCGGCCAAGGCCCGCGCCCGCGCCGGTGACGAGCGCGATGCGACCATCCAGGCGCGCGCGATGGTCGGACGGCGCGGGACATGGGTTCATCGAGAACCTCCTGCGCCATCATGGCGCGTTCGCTCTTGGCGGTCGATGGGCGCGCGCCGCTGGGCCGTCGATGGGCGTGCGCCACTGGGCCGCCGACGGGCATGCGCCGCTGGGCCGTCGATGGTCGTGCGATCCGGGATAGGCCGTCAGGCGCGACCATCGCGCGCGCGGCGGCCAGGGGCTAAGCTCGCATCCGTCCCGCGATGAAGAATTTCCAGACCAGCCCGATGATTCGATGATGCACGCCCCTACCGAGGCGCGCGTGCGCCTGATCGCCATCGCGCTCATGGTCGCGACCGTGACGATCTTCCCGATCATGGACTCAATGGCGAAACATCTCGGCAAGACCTACTCCATCCCCGAGGTCGTCTGGGCGCGCTACGCCTTCCACATGATTTTCGTCGGCGCCCTGTTCGCGCGGCGCGGCGCGCTGCGCTATCTCAAATCGCGCAATCCGCGCCTGCAATTGCTGCGCGCGGTGCTGATCTTGTGCGCGACGGGGCTGTTCTTCACGGCCTTGCGCTTCGTGCCGCTTGCCGATTGCATCGCCATCAATTTCATGGCGCCGCTGCTCGCGGTAGGATTTTCCATTCCCCTCCTGGGCGAGAGGGTCGAGCGCCATCGTTGGGTGGTCTTGGCCATCGGCTTCGCCGCCGTGCTTGTCGTCGTCCGCCCGGGGTTCGCGGGTTTCCATCCGGCGTCCTTGCTCGTCTGCGTGTCGGCCTCGTGCTACGGCATGTACCAGATCATCACGCGCAAGCTCGCCGCCTTCGATCATCCGCTCACGACACTGTTTTATACCGGAGTTGCGGGCACGCTGATCGCGGGCCTGGCATTGCCGTTCCTCTGGGTTGCGCCCGATTGGCGGGATTGGGCGCTCATGGCGATGATGGGCCTGCTGGGCGGTTTGTCGCATTATTTACTCATCCAAGCCTATGCGCGCGCCTCGCCCGCGATTCTTGCGCCCTTCTCTTACTGCCAGATCATCGTCGGCACGGCGGTCGGCTATTTGTGGTTCGGCGATTTTCCGGACGAGTGGACCGCACTCGGCGCGACCGCGATCATCGGCTGCGGGCTCTATCTCGTCTGGCGCGAGGCGCGCGGGCGCGATGACAAGCGGCCGATCGGCGGTTAGAGTTCGATCCGACGAAAGACAAGAGGAGACCGACCATGACGCCGCTCAATGCCGAGGAACTCGCCGCGCTGCGTAAATTCGATACACCGACGATCTGCAATATCCTTGAAATCGTTGCTCCCGCCCGGCGCGGCATCGGCTACACCACGCGTCAGCTGAATTGCATCTTCCCGAATCTTCCGCCCATGGTCGGTTACGCCAAGACCGCGACCGTGCGCGCGAAGGAGCCGGGGCCGCTCAAGGGCGAGGCTTACCGGGCGCTACGCTTCAAGTATTTCGACTATCTCGGCGACGGGCCTCGGCCCTGCGTTTCCATCATCCAGGATCTCGACGATGGCCAGCCGGGCTATGGCTCGTTCTGGGGCGAGGTCAATTCGAACGTCCACAAGGCGTTGGGCTGTCTTGGGGTCGTCACGAATGGCAGCGTGCGCGATCTCGACATGATCGCCGATAATTTCCAGCTTCTTTCGGGCGTCGTCGCGCCCTCGCACGCCTATGTCCATCTCGTCGATTTCAACGTGTCGGTGAACGTGCACGGCATGTTCGTCCACTCCGGCGATCTCATCCACGCCGACCGTCACGGCGCGGTCGTCATACCGCACGAGGTCGCGCGCGATATCCCGAAAGCGTCGGAAAAGCTCATCAAGCGCGAGGAGGTCATCATCCGCGCGGCGAAGACCCCGGGCATCACGGTCGAGCAGATGAAGCAAGCCTATATCGACGCCGACAAGATTCACGGCTGATCCTGGGCCGCGTCAGCCCGTCATCAGAATACCGCCATTGATCTGTAGAACCGCGCCGTTGGTGTGCGTGTTCCTCGGATCGCCGAGATGGCGCACGGCGCGCACGATCTCGGCCATGGTGGCGAGCGCGCGGGTCGGGTTGCCCGCGCGCAATTTTTCCAGCGCGGCCTCGCCGAAATTTTGCACCATGTTGCCTTCGATGGGGCCTGGCGCGACCGCATTGCACAGCACGCCCCATTTCGCGCCTTCAAGCGCGTAGTTCTTGGTCAGAGCATGAACGCCGGCTTTCGAGGCGCTATAGGCCGGATGCACGCCCAGGCCGCCGAGTTGGCCCGAGAGCGAACCGATATTGACGATTCGCCCGCCCTTCTCCTTCATCGCGGAGAGCGCGGCGGAGCAGCCGTGAAAGGTGCCGGTCAGATTGACCGCGATGATCTCGTGCCAGGATGGCTCGTCGGCGTCCGCGACCGAGGTCTTGACGAAAATTCCCGCGCCGTTGACCCACAGGGCAAGGTGCGTTTCCTCCGCCGCGCGGCGCGCGAGGGCAAAGCATGCAGCCCGATCGGTCACATCGAGGATGACGGGGATGATATTCTTGCCTTCCGGCAGGGATACGAGATCGGCCGCATAGACCTTGTGGCCGTCTTCGGCGAGCGACGCGGCGATCGCGCCGCCGAGATCGCCCGCGGCACCCGTGACCACGGCGCCCAAGATTTTCGCCATTGCCATGCCCCTCCCGATTACGCAGTTGGCACCACAGAGCGCCATATCTAAAAATAGCGACCCTTCCGCAGGCGGCGGAAGGGTTAGCGTGCCCGATGATGTGTTGGTTGCGTGTTTATATCGGACACTAAAAGCTGTCGACCCGCAGGTCAGCGTAGAACCAGCCTTTGTCGGAACGTCGAGTGTAATAGGCGGCAGATTCGATTGGACCGTGGTTGCCCAGATTTTTCGGCATGAGCTTCACGCCGCTGGTTTTTATTTCGTTGACGCGGTGAAAGCAGAAAATATCTGAATTTTGATTTTGCGGAGTTTGTCCACACTCTCCGGGATAAGATCGTAGGTATACGGTTCGCCATTTAGCGTGACGGCAAAGGTGTGGTCGTTCATATTTCCCGGCAGCCAGGTGATGCCAGCCGGGTCGCTGGATGAAAACCGTTTTGCACTGAAAAGTCCCTTGATTGAATGACGCGCCTTTTTCTCTGTGGTTTGAGAGAAGTCGGCAACGTGGGCGACTGCTGCGCGGATTTCGATGAAGTGGGGGAATGCTGACTTAAATTCACTGTAGCCTTGTCGGATCGTGTTGTGATCGACTTGATCGCGGAGTGCCGGGCAGCCACGGAAGCTGTCTCTTAGTCCTTCGATAGCGCGCCCGAAGTGATAAATTGTCAGCGCGCCGTCTCTGGCGGCCATCAACTGCCAGCCTCCGGTCGTCCAAGTAACCGATTCTAGTCGAGTAAAATCGTCCCTGAGTTCCCACGATGCCGATTGGCTATATTCGTAAAGATATACAGCCAGCAGCAAGTTTTGCTCGTAGAGATTTAGGTTTGCCAAGAGTTGGACAATATGTCGGAATGTCGGCATTTGCTCCGCAGGGATGCGACTGCGATTGATTTCTGGTATTCCTTCATAAACGTTTTGCAGGATTGGAATCTGCGGCATGAGCATGTCCACGGCTGACTCGGATGAGCAATATAGCCAAACGGAAACGCAGCAACGGCTGCAGAAGATACTGCGTGGCGCGTTCGCAGGCCCTCCGACGCCGCTCAAGGATATTCCGAAAAAGAACGGCGAGTCCCGCGCTGTGAAGCGCAGGACCGCTAAGAAGCGGTCCAATGCCTCGCCAGCCTGACCTTTGGCGGCTTGGGATTTTTGATCTTGCTGCGCCACTTAATGAAGCGAGCCGCAGCGTGTTTGAAGCGCGGATCAGTGAGGTTGACGATACGTGAGGCGCTTGCCCTCGCCACCCTGTACGGCAAGCACGGCACGTTCCCCGTCAGTAATGTTCCGGGTGTTGTAGCGGAAATCAAATTCCGTGAGATACCGATGCAGGTTCTTTTCGGCGCAATGCTGGTAGTTGGCCCGCATTCCGCGCTTGAAGATACCGAAGAAGCCTTCAACTGAATTGGCCGTCACGTCGCCGCGAGCGTATTCCTTCGCGGAATGATTGACCGTTTCGCGCGCCGTGAATTCCTGCCCGACCTGTAAGTACAGGCGGCTTTCGTCAGTCTGCAAACGCGACTCGGCATGGATGTTCTCGCGCACGATCTTGGCGACGATCGCGGCATCTGCGGTCGGTACGTGGAAGGAACGAACGCTACCGCCGCGCTCGACCAGCGACACGATGGCGCGTTTGTTCGCGGGGCCGGAACGCTCGCCCTTGGTCGGCTGGGTGTAACGCTTGGTCTTGCGCTCGCGCGGTTGGTCATGCTTGCCGTGGTAGGCCTCGTCGGCGTCCGCGACCGAGGTCTTGACGAAAATTCCCGCGCCGTTGACCCACAGGGCAAGGCGCGTTTCCTCCGCCGCGCGGCGCGCGAGGGCAAAGCACGCAGCCCGATCGGTCACATCGAGGATGACGGGGATGATATTCCTGCCTTCCGGCAGGGATACGAGATCGGCCGCATAGACCTTGTGGCCGCCGCGCGATCGCCGTTAGACGCGCCCGTCCCGTGTTTGTCCTAGGCGCGCAAAGCGCGCGGCGCAAGACGTTGCCGCTTGGGCGCGGGCGCGATACCGTCGGCGCGGCAATCGGGGAGGTGCGCATGGCCGTAGCGGGTGCGATTCCAACGCTTCAAGTCGAGAACGGCCGCGCCCAGATGATATGTCGGGATTTTGCCTCCGGCGCCACGACCGGCTGTCATCGGCCCGAACATGATCGCGATTATGATTGCGCCATCGTGCCTGCGCTCGACGGCACCTTGGGTCTTGTAGGACCGCAAGACTCGACGCGCGCCGCGCTCATGGCCGGAGGCCGCTATTTCCGCCTGGCGGGCGTCGAGCGCGACGTCGAAAACGTCCATTCCTCGGCCGTCGTCGAAGTCGAACTGAAGCAACGGGGCTAGGCGCAAGATAAGGTAAGGACACGAGCGCCGATGCGTCGTTTCTTCGCAAAGCGATTCCACCTCTGGCTGCCGCTGGCCATCTTGCTGGTTGCGGCGGCGTTGCGCGCGAGCGAGCCGTGGCTCGTGCAGCAGGCGCGGTTTTGGGTGTTCGACGCCTATAACC
>JBJXGH010000103.1:0-37119 GCA_046153685.1 Alphaproteobacteria bacterium | reverse complement strand
TCGATGCATCGCCTTGGGCGAAGGGTTGGAACAACCGCTCAATGTCCTTGCCGTCGATGCCGATGCCGGTGTCGATCACCTCGATGCGAACGTCGTGTCGCGCATCCTCGCGTCGGGCCGCGCTGGTGCGGACAGTCACGGACCCGTTATCGGTGAACTTGACGGCGTTTGCCGTGAGGTTGAGTAGAACTTGTCGAATTCGCCCGCTATCGCCGAGATACCAGCGCGGCGCGGTTGGATCGACTTGCAGATGGACGCCAAGAGTTTTCCGCCCAGCCAAGGACTTGGCCATGTCCACGACACCTTGGGCGAGCGAATCCAAGTCGAATCGGCCTTCCTCGAAGTCCAATTGACCCGCTTCGAGCTTCGATAGGTCCAAGATATTATTGGTCAGGCTCAGCAAGGCGTCGCCAGCGGTGCGGATGGTATCTGCGTATTGGCGCTGATTGGGCATGAGTGGGGTGTCGAGCAGCAACCCGCCCATGCCGATGATGGCTGTCATGGGAGTGCGGATTTCGTGACTCATCATGGCGAGAAAATCGGATTTGGCCCGACCCGTGCTCTCGGCAGCCTCGCGTGCGGCTTCGAGTTCGCGTTCGCGCCGCCTTTCTTCCGTCACATCTTGGCCGACGCCGCGATAACCCGCGAATCGACTATCCCGACCCTTGATCGGCATGCCGCTCAATTTCGCGATCCGTTCGCCGTGTGCCGACACGGAGGTTATCTCGATGTCCCGAAAGGGTTCGCCGCGATCGATTGCGGCCAAATGCCGTTCGAGATCCTCGCTGGGGCGAATGTAGCGCCCGACGATGTCGCGCCGACTGCGGCCGAGAAGCTCGCTGGTTGGCACGCCGATGAATTCGTTGAAGCGCGGTGAAATGTAGGTGAAGCGCCGGGCCTCGTCCTGCTCCCAGAACCAATCAGACCCGAGTTCGGCAAAATCGCGAAAGCGTTGGGCCTCATGGCGCGCCTTGCGCGCGGTAGCGGCGACGGCGGCCGTGAGCAGACTGATGACGAGGCCACCACCGAGCACGAAGAGCGGTTTGCTGTGATCGACCATCGCGTCAAATTCGGCGGTGCCTGTATACCGAATGGTCCAGATTCGGCCCGCGATTTCCATGCTGGCCGAGCGTTGGAAGTAGGAGTCCGATGCGGTCAACTGCCCGGGTACGGCTGCGGCGCTGTCGTAC
Organism: Alphaproteobacteria bacterium; assembly: GCA_046153685.1. GTDB lineage: Bacteria > Pseudomonadota > Alphaproteobacteria > CADEGL01 > CADEGL01 > CAMAPP01. Next base: position 35,929 of record JBJXGH010000103.1, on the reverse strand, counting down.
ATTGCGGCCTCGGCCAATTCGGCTGTGCCGTCGAAAATCGCGAAGTGGATGCACGGCTTCTCGCGCCCTATGATGCCTGCCATCAAATCGTGCACGCGAAACGGCGCAAAGACGAAACCACGAAGCGCCGCCTGCCGCTCCTCGACGGTCGCCAGCGGCCGGTTTTTTTCGTACACGGGCACGTTCAAGATCACGGCGGGCGGCTTGATTTCCGCCTTTTCGCCGGCAAGGACGACCTTGCCGCTCATCGCCGGCAGCGCAAGATCGCGCGCGCGCGCGATGGCTTCACGGCGCGTATCGTTCGCATACATGTCGAAGCCGAGGACCTGCTGATTCCTGCCGACGAAGGGTTCGTTGTAGAGGATAACCACGTACTCCGGGCGCTCGCCGGGCGGGCGAATGTCGTATTCCGGCAGGCCCGTCGCGCGAACGGCGGCGATGTAGGCGGCCTTGTCCTTGTGGCGGACATATTGCGCATAGCCCGTGCCTTGCACGCCCGGATATCGTTCCGCGATGTTCAGCTTTTCGACGAAGGCGGCCCAATCGTCGCGCGACACCCAGCCCTTGATCGCGAAGAACGCCGCGCCCGCGGTCAACAGCTGCTGATGGGCTTGCATGCGATTCAAAATCGCGGAGTGAACGTGTTCGATCTCGACGGCAAAGGTCGCGTGCGCGTCTAGATCGATGGTGCGTTGCGCATCCCACCACGCGCCGAGCGTGATGGCAGCGCCGAGAGCGAGAATCAGCCAGGGATTGGGAAGAATGCGAATCCGCTCTGTTACCGCGCGCAAGGCATTTGACGAGCGGGAGAAGAGCATCATCATGGGTTCGAGATCATGGAAACCTAGGGACGTGGCGTCGATGCGAGGGCCAATCTGCCCCGTCGGGCCCGATCATTCAGCGGGCCAATCGCGACGTAGCCTTCATTATCGCACATCCGGACCAGCCGCCCAATACGGATTTCCGCAGCCTTCCCGTCCCGACGACCGCCCTTACCGCCCTGGCGTCGAGGGCGGGCGGGGATTAACCTAGTTTCCTCCTTCCATTTCCGCCTGAAACGGGCCGATCCTTCACGATGTCCATTGCTTCATTGCTCGCCGGACCTCTGAAGGTCGTCAATATCGGCCTGTCGGGCTTTGCCCGCGATTTGGCCGGCTCGGGGGTGGCAGTCGCGGACGTCGATTGGTCGCCCCCGCCCAATTTGTCACCCGAACTTCAGGCGGCGCTTGATCGGTTGCTGGCCGATCCGGGCGTGGACGCTGCCAATGAAGAGGCATTCGAACGCCTCGCCAAGTCCGACCCGGTTTTGCTCGACGTTCGCCGGGCGGACGAGGCGGTGCCGGGCCTCGGGGACCGAATGATTCTTCACGCCGGGCCACCCATCGAATGGCCGCGCATGTGCGGGCCGATGCGCGGTGCCGTTCAAGGCGCGATTGTGCTCGAAGGCTGGGCGTCGGATCTGGTCTCGGCCGAACGTTTGGCGGATTCGGGTGCCATTCGTTTCGCGCCCAACCACCAATTCGGTGCGGTCGGCCCCATGACGGGGATCATCACCCGGTCGATGCCGGTGATGGTGGTCGAGAACCGCGCCTTCGGCAATCGTGCGTACTGCACGCTCAACGAGGGCCTCGGCAAGGTCATGCGCTTTGGCGGTAACGACGCGAGCGTGCTCGAACGGCTGCGCTGGATCGCAGCCAGCCTGGGGCCTACCTTGGGCGCTGCCTTGCGCCACAATGGGGGGCTCGCCTTGAAGCCGCTGATTGCTCGCGGCTTGGCCATGGGCGACGAGATGCATCAGCGCAATGTGGCCTGCACCAGTCTGTTCGTGCGTGCAATCGGCCCGGCACTCGCGGAAGTCGTGGAGGACCGGGCGAACCTTGCGGCGATCCTGCGTTTTGTCGGGGCGAACGATCAGTTTTTTCTCAATATCGCAATGGCCATGGCCAAGGCGATCGCGGATCCGGCGCGCGAGGTCGCGCGCTCGACGGTTGTCACCTGCCTGTCGCGCAACGGCACGGATTTCGGCATCCACGTCGCGGGTCTTGGCGCGCGTTGGTTCACGGCTCCGGTCGAGATGCCCAAGGGTCTTTATTTTCCGGGCTTCGGCGAGGCCGACGCCAATCCGGACATGGGCGATTCGGCGATCGTCGAGACCGTGGGGCTGGGCGGCTTCGCCATGGCGGCATCGCCGGCGGTCGCGGGCTTCGTCGGCGCGGGCGGCATGGCCGAGGCGTTGCGGATCACGCGCGAGATGTACGAGATCACGCTCGGGCGCAGCCCCGACTGGAAGATCGCCACCATGGATTTCGCCGGCGTGCCGCTCGGCATCGACGTGCGAAAAGTGGTGGCCGCGGGCCAGGCGCCGATCATCAATACCGGAATTGCCCATCGCGAACCTGGAATAGGCCAAGTCGGGGCGGGAGTGGTAAGGGCGCCCCTTGCGTGCTTTCACGCGGCTCTGCTGGCCTGCGCGGCCGAGTATCGATGACGTGGACGCCGTTCAATCGGGTGCGGCGCGGCGCGTATTTCGATTCGGTCGCGCTCATGCGCGCCGCCGCCCGCATCGAAGCCATGCCCGGCATCGCCGCTGCCAGTCTCATGATGGGCGCCGACGCCAACAAGGCGATGTTGCGCGATGCAGGCTTGCTTAACCACGAGGGCGAAACCGCGGGGCCCAATGACTTGATCGTGGCCGTGACCGCCGATACGGCCCGGCACGCCGAAGCGGCTTGCGACGCGGGCGAGGCGGAATTGGCTGGATCGCGGCCAACCTCGCGTTCGCGGGCGCGTTCGCTTTCGGGTGCGGTCGAGGATTTGCCGGGCGCCAATCTTGCCTTGATTTCGGTTCCTGGCGTTTATGCCGCCGCGCAGGCGAGGGCGGCGCTTGCGCGCGGGCTCCATGTCATGGTGTTCAGCGACAATGTTTCGTTCGCCGACGAGCGCGCGCTCAAGGAGCTCGCGCGTGGCTCCGGGCTGTTGCTGATGGGCCCTGATTGCGGCACGGCGCTCATCGCCGGTGTCGCGCTCGGCTTTGCCAATGAAGTTCGGCGGGGCGATATCGGGATCATCGCGGCATCCGGCACCGGCTTGCAGGAGGTTGCATGCCTTGTCGATCGCTTGGGGCACGGGATCTCCCATGGCATCGGCGTCGGCGGGCGCGATCTCTCGGCGAAAATCGGCGGCCTTGCCACGTTTGCGGCGTTCGACGCGCTTGAGCGCGATGCCGCGACGCGCCATATCGTGATCGTTTCTAAACCGCCCGCGCCCGAGGTGGCGCGCGCCCTGTTCGCCAGATTGGCGACCTGCGCCAAGACCGTCACTGTCTGCATCTTGGGTGCGCGCACTCTCGACATACCCGCGGGCGTGCGCGCGGCGCACACGCTCGCGGAAGCGGCTGCGATGGCGTGCGGAATCGCGGAGACGAAGAAAATAGCCGCTGGCCCCGCCGCGCCCGCGCGCCAATCGGGGCGGCGCTTCGTCCGCGGCTTGTTTGCCGGCGGCACCTTGGCGGCCGAGGCGCAACTCGTGCTGCTTGATGCGGGCCTCGCCGTGGCGTCCAACGCGCCAGCGCCGGGCGCCGTTCACGGCGCGATAGGCACGGCGGGTCATCTCGTCCTCGATCTTGGCGCCGGCGAGTTCACTATCGGCCGGCCCCATCCCATGATCGCGCCGGCGATGCGCAACGCGCTCATAGCCGCAGCCCTCGCCGACCCGGCGGTGTCGGTCGTGCTGATTGATCTCGTGATCGGCCACGGTGCGCACGAAGACCCGGCAGGGATCGTCGCGGGCTTGGGACCATTTCCCATGGACGGGCCTGCGGTCATCGCCTCGGTCACGGGCACGGATCGCGATCCGCAAAACCGCGCGCGCCAAGGGGCGATCTTGCGCGCGGCCAATGTGACCGTCGCGGACTCCAATTCCGCGGCTTCCGCCCTAGCCGCCGCGCGGATCGTCGCGGCGCGCTAGGCCCCCGAGCATGGCGGCGGCGCCCGCAAGCGCGTCCAAGCCCGAGGAATGGCCGATCGTCCCAAGGCGTTCAAGCGCGCCGACGAGCGCGCACCCGTCGTCTTCGGCCAAAGCGCGGAGCATTCGGTGCAACGCGTCCGCGCCCTCGCCCGAAGCAGCCGAATCGAGATGCGCGAGGCTGATGGTGTTGGTCTTGCGTCGGGCGTGAACGAGCACGGCCGCGGCCAGGCGATCCGCGATAACGTCAAAACCGAATTGCCGGGCCGCAATCATCGCGCCGCCAAGCGCGTCGTCGCCCGCGGGCGTAAGGCCGGGCCCAAGTCCGATCAGGCCAAGGGCCTCGTCCGGCGCCGTCGTGCCGCCGGGCGAGGCCCAGCGGCCAAGCGCCGCGAGCATGGGCTGCGCGCGCGCGCAGAGCATGCCGCCGGGCCGCGGGCCAAGCGCGCTATCCTGGCAAGTGACGGCGATCAGCGGCGCCAGACCGAGATCGGGCAGGCTCACGCGCGCGAGGCGATCGAGGGCCGATCGAATGCGCGCGGCATCGAAGGCGGGTGGTGGACCGGGATTCCAGTCGATGACGCCGGCAAGTTCGATCGCCAGGGTCGCCCCGATATGCAGGACCGTGGCCGCGCGCCGTAAGGCGTCGCCGGCGCGTGGCATGGCGAGCGCATGTCCAGAAGGCTCGGCGAAAATGAGATTGCGCGGCCCATTGTGCAGCGAGAGCGTACCCAGGCAAGCGAGGCCGGCCTCGGTCTCGACATAAAAACTTCGTGCGAAGACAGAGTGAACGCGGCCAGTGCGCGCGGATCGTGCGTCCAGCACCGCGCGCGCGGCGCCGCCCCAATGGAGCGCGCGCGAGCCCGCCATCCGCCCGGCCACGAAGTCGGGCAGCTCAGCGCTGGCGCGCGGCGATACCAAGGGCAAGAGCAATGAGGCGGCTTGCCGTCAGCGCACCCAGGCCGTTCACATCCAGCTCGGGCACGAATTCGACGAACGCGGCGCCGGCCAGGCGGCCCTTTTTCGCCGCGCCATGCATCAGCTCGACCGCCTGCCAGTAGCTCAGGCCACCCGGCGCCGGGCCGATGACGCCTGGCATGGTCGTCGGGTCGAGGCCGTCGAGATCGAAAGAGATAATGACCTTGGCGCCCTTGGGAATGGCGGCGAGCACGGGGCCGATGCCGCGCGCGGCAATCTCGCGCCCCGAGAAGAAATCGACGCCCCATTTTCTGGCGTCGGACACATCCTTGGGCCGAGCCGAACCAATGGCGCGTTGACCGACTTGAACGATACGTTCGATCTGTCCCATTTCGGAGGCGCGGCGCATGGTCGAGGACAGGCCCCATTTTTCGCCGCGCACGTCCTCGCGCCAATCGATGTGCGCGTCGATTTGCAGGACAGTGAACTTGCCGCGCCCCTCATAGGCCTGGAACAGCGGAATCGGCACCGAATCGTCGCCGCCCAGCACGATTGGAACGGCGCCCGCATCCAGCACCTGGCCGGCACATTCGCGCACGCGCTTGCGGTTTCCGGCCAAATCCCGGGCGTCGAACTTGAGATCGCCGAAATCGACCGCGGCCACCTTGCCGTCGGGAAAAATCGGCCCGCCAAGATCGAAATCCATGTGCAGGAGATTGGAGGCATATCCCGCGATGGCCGCGCGCATGGCCTTGGGCGCATTCCGGCAATAGGCGCCCACGTGCCGGTAGGGTGTGGCCGAGGCGATGCTGAAGATCGCAGCCTTCATACCCGTCGCCTGGCCGATCTTGGCCGAAGGCAGTCCGAGGAAGGTCTTGACCTTGTTCGCGCCGAACATGGCGCCGATATCGGGTTTCTTGCCGGCCACGGGGGTCTCCGTTCGAATGAAGTGTGGACCCCAGTTTCACGCGGACGAAGGCGCGATGCAATGCGGGGCGAACCATTCTAGAATGGTTGGAGTTTCAGGCGCGCGTAGCGGGGCCGGCGAGATGGGTGTGGATAGCGAGGCGAAGGTGTTCGGCGAATTGCTGGCACGACAGATGCCGGGCCACGCGCTCGATCGCGCGTTCTATTGCGATGGCGCGATTTTCCAGCGCGATATCGACAAGGTGCTCTCGCGCCATTGGCTGCTTGCGGGCCATGCCAGCCGCATCCCCAATCCGGGCGACTATTTTCTGTTCGACCTGGCGGCCGAGCAGGCGATCGTCGTCCGCGCCCAGGACGGCACGATTCGGGCTCACGCCAATGTGTGCCGCCATCGCGGCTCGCGCATTTGCACCGAGCCACAGGGCAATGCCAAGGTCTTCATCTGCCCCTATCATGCCTGGGCCTACAATCTCGACGGCGGCTTGCGCGCGGCGCGCCATGCGCCCGCGGATTTCGACCGCGCGGCCTACGGACTGAAGCCGGTTCATGTGCGCGTGGTCGAAGGCTTGATCTTCGTGACGTTCGCGGATGCGCCGCTTGACCTCGCCCGCGCCGAGACGGCATTGCGCGAGTGCCTGGGTCCCTATGATTGGAGCACGGCGCGCATCGCGCATAGCGAGCTTTATTCGATCGCGGGCAATTGGAAACTCGCGGTCGAGAACTATCTCGAGTGCTATCACTGCGCGCCGGCGCATCCCGAATATTCGCGCCTGCATGCCCTTGAACAGCCTTGGGCCAAGATCGAGGCGTTGAACGCGGCCATGGCGGCGCGCGCAGCCTCGTTCGGCGTTCACATTCCGGTTCACGAACATTGGGGGCCGTCGGCCGGCGGCGAGGAAGCGGTTTTCGCCTTCCGCTACGCGCTGTATGACGGTGTCTCGACCGCCAGCCCCGACGGCAAGGCCGTCGCACCCTTGATGGGCCGGATGAACGATTATGATGGCGGGGTGACGACGATCCATTTCGGCCCGGCGAGTTTCTTCATCTCATACCCCGATCACGGGGTGCTCTACCGCTTCGTGGCGAAGACAGTGGACACCAGCGCGCTCGAGGTGGTTTGGCTCGTGCGCGGTGATGCGCGCGAGGGTGTGGATTACGATCTCGAAAAACTTACTTGGATGTGGAAGGTCACGTCTGAAGCCGACAAGCGAATCATCGAATGGAACCAGGCGGGCGTGAATTCGCGCCACTACGAACCCGGGCCTTATATGCCGATGGAACGCAATGCACGGCGCTATGCCGCCTGGTATCTGGGCGAAGTGACGTAAGGTCGGATCGCGGCCTTACTTAGATTTAGTCTTCGGCGGGTTTCCGACGCAGGTTTTTCAAGGTGCCGCGATGCAATTTGGCCTCGCGGCGCTTGCGCTTGGCGGTGCGCGAGGGGCGGGTCGGGCGGCGGGGCGCGGGAGCGATGGCGGCTTCGCGCAGGAGCTCGATTAAGCGCTCATAGGCATCGCGGCGATTGGCGTCCTGGGTGCGGTGGCGCTGGGCGAGGATCACGAGCACGCCCCCGGCCGTAAGCTTTCGGCCGGCCAGGCGCGCAAGGCGCGCGCGTACGTCCGCGGGCAGGGTGGATTGTGCGACATCGAAGCGCAGACGCACCGCGCTCGATACCTTGTTGACGTTCTGTCCGCCCGGTCCCGAAGCGCGCAGGAATTCCTCCTCGATCTCGGAGGGGTCAAGCACGATGCGACGGTCAATGCGAAAGGGCGCGTCCAACATGTGCCCGTTTTGCTATGGGACCGATGCCGCGTCAAATCGGCGTTTCGCGCCGCGGTTCGATGGGCTATGCCCTAGCGAGGCCGGTTTTTGGCCGATCTCGGGCACGGGGCATGGCATGGATTTCTCGACGATCGCGCGTGCAATTCACGTTCTTGCCGTCGTCCATTGGATCGGCGGCGTGGCGATGGTCACGGCAGTGATTTTGCCGGCATTGGGCGCGCTCGACGAGCGCGTACGCCTGGCGCTGTTCACGGCGATCGAGCGCCGGTTCTCGGCCCAGGCCCGCTTCTCCGTGCCGGTTGCGGGGCTCTCCGGCTTTTATCTGGCCGAGGACACGGCGCGGTGGGAGCGGTTCGTCGATCCGGCGTTTTGGTGGCTCGCCGCAATGGCGATCATCTGGGCGGTTTTCATGCTGGTGCTGTTCGTGGCCGAACCTCTGTTCCTAGATCGTTGGTTCCGCGCCCGCGCCGAGGCGGATCCGGCGGCGACATTCGCCATCGTGCGCCGCGCGCATGTCGTGTTGCTGGTCGCTGCCGCAATCACGGTTGGTGGCGCGGTCTTAGGCGCGCATGGCGGATTGAACTGAACGCCGGACGCGACGGCCCGATCGCGCGTCCGCGCGTTTCGCGCCGCGCGGCCATGCTGTAACTTGGCGCAAGGCGAGGTGAACGCCTTTCCTCGCGCCTCGTCGAGGCAACACCGGGAGATTCGGACGTGAAATTCGGAATGATGTGCCAATTACAAATGCCCCGGCCTTGGGGCGAAGGCGCCGAACGGCTCGCCTATGCCAATTTCCTGGCTCAAGCCGAGGCGGCGGAGCACGCCGGTTTCGATCACATCTGGCTTACCGAGCAGCATTTTTGCGCCGAGATCGGACATTCGGCCTGTCCCGAGATGTTGCTGGCGGCGTTGAGCCAGCGTACCTCGCGCGTCCGTCTCGGCTTCGCGGTCATCATCCTGCCGGCACACAACCCCTTCATGGTCGCCGAGCGTGTCGCGACCCTGGACGTGCTCAGCCTTGGGCGGGCCGAATTCGGCTGCGGGCGCGGCGCCTATCCCTATATCGTCGAGGGCCTCGGCCTCGATCCGGCGGCGGGTCGCGAGCTGGGGCGCGAAACCCTGGAAGCCGTGCTGAAAATGTACGAGTACGAGTTCTTCCCAGGCTATAAAGGGAAATATCTCGATTTGGCCGCGCGCCACGTAATTCCCCGGCCCCTGCAGCGTCCGCACCCGCCGCTTTGGGTCGCGGCGTCCAGCCTTGAAACCTGGGCGCACGCGGGAAGGCAGGGCGTGGGCGTGCTCGGCATCGCGCACACCACGCCCGCCGAGACCAAACCCGCGATCGACGCCTACCGTGCCGCGATCCGGGCTAAGGACCGCGCCGAGCGCGTCAGCACTGTCGACAACGAACATGCGGCGGCCTTTGCCGTGGGCGTGTGTCTCGATGATGACCGCGAGGGGCGCGCGGTTGGCTGCGCGGCGGCACGCTGGTATTTCGGCCAGAACGATGCCGAGCTCAATCACGTACGCTTTGCAAGCGGCAGCGCCTTGCATCAGGTGGCCGAAAAATTCGCGCGTCGCACGGACGATGAACTGGTCGAGGACGCGCGCGCCATCGGCGGCAATCCCGACACCGTGAGCCGCCAGGTGGAAAAATGGCAAGCGGCGGGCCTCGATCAAATCATGTTTATGCTCCAATCAGGACGGACGACGCACGATCAGGTCATGCGCTCGATTCGCCTCATCGGCGACAAGGTCATTCGGCGCTTTGCCGCCTAGCGCGGCGCCGTGGCGGCTAGGACCGCTTGGCGGGGTTGCGGTAAGCGGCCCAATAGCTGAGCGCCACTCCGCCGCTGCCGCCGGCCATATTGCCGAGCGTCACCCACAGAAGATTCGTCGCAAAGCCGCCGACATCGAAGGCCGCGCCGACGAGCGCGCCCAAGGGCAGAAGAAACATGTTGGCGACCGAGTGTTCCAGGCCAAGCGCGACGAAGGCGGCGATGGGCGGGACGATGACGAGAACCTTGCCTGTGGCGCTGCGCGCGGCGAAGCTGAGCCACACGGCGAGGCAGACGAAGACATTGCACAGCGCGCCGCGCGCGAAGAGCTCCATCGGCCCAAGCGCGAGCTTGCGCGCGGCAATTTCGAGTGCTGGCGAAGCCAACGATCCCGTGTGAAGGCCCGAGAGCCAGACGAGCGCCAGAACCACGAGCGCCCCGAGGAAGTTCGCGATATAGACGATCAACCAGTTGCGCGCGACGGCGCGCGCGCCGATCAGGCCGTCCACCCAGGCCATGACCAGCAGGGCGTTGCCGGTAAACAGCTCAGCGCCTCCGACGATGACGAGGATGAGGCCGAGCGAAAAAGCGATGCCGGCAAGAAATCGCGTTGGCCCGAAGCCGGGATCGGTGCCAGCGAGCACGGCCAGATGGAATAGCGCGCCCAGGGCGATGAACGCCCCGGCGAGGCATCCGAGGGCAAACAGGGAAAGAAGGGGCAATTTGGCCTTGTGTACACCCGCCTCCTCGATAAGGCGGGCGATCTCGCTCGGCCTATAGGCGTCGAGTCCGGTGGGGCCATGGACCGCGGCGCTGTCATCGAAGCGCCGTCGTGTTCGATTCATTGCGGTCCGCCGATCGGTCATGGGCATAACTTCAGGCTCCGTAATCCGGCGCGCGGCAGGGTACGGATGGCGCGCGCGATATGTGGCGCAAGCAAGCGCCGCCGTCCAGCGATTTGCGGCGGGTGCGTCCGGGCCATAGAGTTGCCGGGTCGAAGAACCGGAGAAGAGCCGTTGAATCGAATCGACGGGCCGAGTATCAGCGGGGCAGGCAATGGTTCAGATGCTAGACGGGGCGGGCTATGACGGGCGGTCGGCTGCGATCGTGCGCGGCTTGCCCGGGCGCTATTACACTGATCCGGCGATCTTCGAGGAAGAAAAGCAGAAGATCTTTTTCCGTACATGGCAGTGTCTCGGACATGTGGCCATGTTGCCGGAGAAGGGTTCGTTCATCGTCGCGTCCGTGGTCGATCAGGAAATCGCGATCATGCGCGGCGAAGACGGCCTCCCTCGCGCATTCTTCAATATCTGCCGCCATCGCGGCCATCCCCTGCTCGAAGGCAGGGGTGTCGCGCGCCGGATCGTTTGTCCGTACCACGCCTGGACCTACGATGCCTCCGGTCAGCTTCGCAACGCGCCGCACACCGCCGGCATCGCCGGCTTCGAGGCGTCCACCATCCGGCTCAAGTCCGTGCGCCTCGAAATTTTCATGGGCCTCCTGTTCGTCAATCTCGATTCCGATGCCCCTCCCGTCGCGTCCCTATTTGGCGCCGTCGAGGCCGAGATTCGCGCCGTTCGGCCGAATCTCGAGGAACAGCGCCTGGTCTTCGAATATCCGATGCCCCATGCATGCAATTGGAAGGCCTCGGTCGAGGGCTTTTCCGAATGTTATCACTGTGCTCCCGTGCATAAATATCTCGTGGACAATATCGTCGATCCGACAACCTATGTGCTCACCGTCGAAGGCCCCGTTCAGCGCCACCGCCTGCAGTCGCGCGACGGCGGCATGAGCCAGATCCTTTGGCATCTATGGCCGAACCTGGCCATCGGCTTCTATCCCATTCCCGGAATCGGCACGGTGCTTTGCACCCGCCACATGTACCCAAAAACCGTCGGCGAGAGCATCTATCACTATCGCTGGTTTGCAGATCCTGGAATGGACGTGGATGCGATCGTCCGCTATGCCCAACATCACGCGACGACGACGGGTAAGGAAGATGCCGACGTCGTCGTTCAGGTTCAGCGCGGCATGACGAGCCGCGGATACGATTCGAGCCTGCTGGTTGCGAATCCGGCGAAGGGCGATTCGACGGAACATGCCATCGCGGCTTTTCATGTCCAGGTTTTGTCGGCGCTGGGACATGCGCCGGACATGCGGGCGCGCTAGCGGAGTGGCTCGACCGGGCCGGGGCTTAATATCGCTGCACCCAGGCCGCCTCGTCCCACGCCAAGGGCGCCATCGCCTCGATATCGGTCGCCACGTCGATGATGGCAGGGCGGTCGGAAGCGAGCGCACGCAAGAACGCGGCCTCGAACTCGCCCGGCCGTTCCACGCGGATGCCGAGCGCGCCGACGGACTCAGCGATGGCGGCGAAATTGACCTTGTTGTGAACCCATAGCTCGCGCGAACGCTCCGTCGGCTCGCCCTCGTAAGCGAGGGAAAATCCGCGCTTGGATTGATTGCCAGAGTGGTTGTTGTTGACCACGGTCACGGAGTTGATACGCCAACGCACTGCGGTTTCGATCTCGGCGATGTTGTACCAAAACCCGAGATCGCCGGTGAACGCGATGACCGGCCGCTCGGGCCAGGCGCATTTCGCGCCAAGGCCCGCGGGAAACGCCCATCCCAAATGACCCATGCACCGAATGTAGCTTTGCCGCGTCGAGGTGAGGTCGAACATGCCGCCCATCCACATGGCGGCGTGCCCGGTGTCCACGGCTAGAATGGCGTTGTCGGGCAGGAGGCGCGTCAGCTCGGCGCAGATTCGCTCCGGCCGAATGGGCACTCCATCCGATTCGAGCAGCGGCTCGAATTCCTCGCGCCATTCGCGACAGATCGTCTGCACGCGTTCGAGCCAGGCATTGCGCCGCATGGGCGCTTCCTCCTTCGCCGCCTCCAGTAGATGCGCGAGCGCGGTCTTCGCGTCGGCGAGGATAGCGGTTTCGAGGGGATAATTCCGGCCGAGCGACGGGGCGTTGATGTCGATCTGAATGACGGCGGTGGAGGGCGGGGGCAAGCGCCAGAAATTGGTCGTCATGCTGCCGGTGTCGGAGCCGATGAAGACGACCAAATCCGCCTCGGCAATGATCCGGTTGGCGCTCTTGCGCGAATAGGTGCCGGGAACGCCGACGGCGAGCGGATGATTCCCCGGTATCGAGTCCTTGCCATTCATTGACGTGGCCACGGGAATCCGCATGGCTTCGGCGAATAGCCGCAATTCCGCGCCCGCATCCGACCAGCGAACTCCGCCGCCCGCGACGATGACGGGGCGCTCGGCGCGGCGAATGCGCGCGATTGCGTCTTTTACACGTCGCGCCTCGGGCGCGGGGCGGAAGGGCGGCACGGCGGCAAAGTCGCGCTCGGCGCGGATTGTGAAATCCCCTTCGCTGCGGTCGAGTTCGCCTTCCTGGCCTTCGATTTGCAGATGGACGGGACCCGGGCAGCCCGTCGTGGCCTCGCGAAAGGCCTGGCGCACCATGTCGGGAAACCGCGCCACGTCGTTCACGGACGCATTCCACTTGGTATAGGGCTCGAAGGCGCGGATATCGTCGGCGTCCTGGTGTAGCACGCGGCACTTTTCGAGGCGCGGAGGGCCACCCGTGAACGCGATAACGGGCGAGTGGCCGAGCCAGGCGTCCCTGAGCCCGGATGCCAGATTGAGCGCGCCGACTTGTTGCGCCATGCACAATCCCGGACGCCGCGCCGCGCGCGCATAGCCGTCAGCCATGTAGGCGGCCGATTGTTCACCGTGCGTGTGGATGCTGACGATGCCGGTATGCCGTTCCATTTCGGCGAGCGTGCGGCGCATGACGGCCGGCACCATGAAGTTATGGGTAATGCCGTAGCCCGCCAGGGTCTCCGCGAGAAAACGCGCGCCCGTCATTTTGGTCATGGGATTGATCCGCTCGTTGCGCTTGTTCGCGGCGGGGTACAGGGATCTCAGTCAAAGCCGAGCAGGTTCAGGGGTCGGTCGTAAACGATCGAATCGATGTCTTCGGGCGTGATGTGCGGCAAATTCGTGCCTTCCGTCATCTTGCTTAGGCGCCGGAACAATTCGAGTGCTTCCATGGGCGATCTGTTCGGATAGTCGGAACCGAACAGGATTTTTGGAAGGATGCCGTATTCCTTGGCGACGGCGAGGCCGTTGTAAAGCTGCCAGGGGCGGTGGAAGCGCGCCGACAAATCCGTGAATACGTTCTTGTTTTTGCGTACCAGCATCACGGTCTCTTCCATGTGCGGCTGGCCGAAATGGGCGACGATCATCCGCAGATTGGGGAAGGCGCGCGCGATGGGATCGAGCAGGAGCGGGTTGCCGTTTTCGAGCGTGGACGTGATGGCGGCGCCGCCGCCGACGTGCCACATCAGCGGAATATTCAGGCGGTCGGCGATTTCATAAAGGCGCCACGCGGATTTATCCCTTGGGTCGAATCCCTGATAGGTCGGCGACAGCTTCAAGCCGTGCAGGCCCAGCTCGCCGATGGCACGCTCCATTTCGCGCGGCGCGTCGTCCGCCTTGGGATCGACGCAGGCGAAACCGATCGCTCGGCCTTTCGAGTTTTTCACCTGCTCGGCGATGAAGTCATTCGGGATGTGCAGCCAAGGGGTTTGCAGGCCAACGACCACGTAGCGATCGACGCCTTCCATGGCTTCGCGCGCTCGCTCGGGCGAGCCGCGTGTCACGTCGCTTCCGGCGGGCGTGCGGACATTGCCGCCAAAGTGCTCGGGCAGCCAGATATGGGTATGCCAATCGACGGGAATGCGCCTCGCGGTCATGTTCTATTCCCTATCAAGCGGATTTGACGCGGCGCTGCATCCTAGTGGAAATGGGGCATGACCTCGTCCCGGAACAGTTCTATCGAGCGTTTCGTCATCTCATGGGGCAGGCCGAACGTGGCGCCGAGGCAGAACTCATCGACCCCAGCCGCCTCGTACATCTTGAGCTTGCGCACCACCTCGTCAGGCGTGCCGAACATCAAATTCTCGCGAATCGACTCGGGCGTGAAGTCGGGCGAGGGTGGCATGTCCTCGAGCCGCACGCGCTCGGGAAAGCCGTCGAGGACTCCGCGCTTGTTGTGGAACAGGCTTTGAAATTTCTGCGCGTATTCCATGACGACGGGCACGACGCGCATCCAGTCCCCGGGCGATTCGTAAACACAGCCGCGCCGCAGCGTCATGAAGCGCGGCTTATGGCCGGGGTTTCGCTCGGATATGGCAGTGGCCAATTTCCGCGCGAGGAATTCGATATCGCTGAAGGGCCGCTGAAGCGGCGTGGTCATGATGTTGTAGCCATTCTCGATGGCCCAGCCGAAGGTCTCGGGGCTGCGCGCGCCGATCCAGATGGGCGGATGGGGCTTTTGGACAGGCTTGGGAACGGACGTGACCTCCGGGAACGACCAGAGCGGGCCGTCATGGGCGCAATCGCCCTGCCACAGCTTCACCACTAGGGGCACGATCTCGCGCACGTATTCGCCGCCGCGTTCCTGGGGCAGGCCGCCGGCCAGGCGGTCGAATTCATACTGGAAGGCACCGCGCGCGATGCCGAGTTCAAGCCGGCCATGGCTCATCAAATCGGCGAGCGCGGCTTCGCCTGCGAGGCGCAAGGGGTGCCAATAGGGTGCGACGATCGTGGCGGTGCCGAGGCGGATCCGCTTGGTCCGGGCGGCCCAACCCGCGATGATCACGAAGGGATTGGGCGCCGCGATCATCTCGATGCCGTGATGCTCGGGCACCCAAATTTTCTCGAAGCCCGCGTCCTCGGCCATCAGCACGAACTCGAGCGCGTTCTCTTCGACCGCGCGCATGTCTTCGCTAGGGTCGCGGCGCTCGAAATTGATGCCAATGGAAAATTTCACGAAGTAGTGCCTCCCACAATCTCGACGCGGCGGAGCGCGCGGTCGAAACGACCCGTCATTTGAGCGCACGATGAAGGACGGCGCAACTGGCCGCGGCTTGGGGTTGTTCGAAATCGCGGTGGGCGATGCAATCGCGCAGGCATTGACGCCCGCGCGGCAAGTGCCGAGTATTTCTCCGATTTCAGCAACACGACGGGCACTGCCAAACGGCAGGTGTGACGAGGCAATGGGAGGCGGCGATGGCGTTCAAGGGTTTCAAAGTCATGGACAGCGATATGCATGTCCAGGAGCCGGCCGATCTTTGGACGAAGTATATCGAGCCCAAGTACCGCGACCGGGCTCCGGTCGGCACGAACAATTATCTCGGCGACCAGGATCTCATTCACGAGGGGCGGGTGATCTCGCGCTTTCGCGTCCAGGCGCCCCATCAGGGGGGCATGACCGAATGGTTCACCGATCATTACGGCCGGCGCAAGATCTACGAGGATTTTGATCGCCGCGGCTGGGACGGAAAGTGTCAGCTCGAAGCGATGGATGCCGAGGGCATCGATGTCGGCGTGCTGTACCCGACGCGCGGTCTGTTTGCCCATGCCAAGGAATATGACGACGACGGCTTTGCCGCCGCGATTTCGCGCGCCTATAACAACTGGCTGGCTGAGATGTGCGCGGTCGATCCCAAACGCATGTACGGCGCGGCCATGTTGCCCGCGCAGGACATCCAAGCCTCGATCGCGGAGGTCAAGCGCGCCCGCGAGGAGCTCGGCTTCATTGCGGTTTTCCTGCGCCCCAATCCCATACGCGGCCGGAACTGGCACAATCCCTGTTACGACCCGCTTTGGGCGGCGTGCGAAAAATACGGCATGGCGGTCGGATTTCACGAAGGCACGCCGTGCGAGCTTCCGGTCGCGATGGGCGATCGCTTCCAGGGCATCCACGCCGATTTGTGGATGACGGAACACGTCGCGGCCCATCCCATCGAACAGATGTATGCCTGCCTGTCCTTCATCCAGGGTGGGGTGTGTGAGCGATTTCCGAAATTGCGCCTGGCCTTCCTCGAGGGCAATTGCAGCTGGGTTCCGTTCTGGTTGTGGCGCATGGACGAGCACTGGGAAGCGCGGCAACACGTCGTGAAAAGTCGCGTGCCGCTGCCGCCATCGGATTACTTCAAGCGCCAGTGCTTTGTCGGCATCGAGGCCGACGAGATTCCAGGCAAGTACGCCATAGATTGGGGCGCTGGAAACAATATTGTGTTTTCGACCGATTTTCCCCACCCCGACAGCAAATATCCAAACTCCGTGAAAACCCTGGTTGCACAGCCCTTGGCTGACGATGCCAAGCGAAAGATTCTTTGGGACAACTGCGTGCGTCTCTACGATTTCCGCTGAGCGGCGGCGCCGGGAGCCAGAGCGATGGCCGGACGCGCCCTCATCGTGGGAGTGGGCGATCTGGGGCAGCGCTACGCTTGGGCGTTGACGTCGCAAGGCTTGGTCGATGAGTTGATTCTAGCCGGCGGCGGCAAGGGTCGGGGGGCCGAACTCGCGGCGCTGATCGAATCCTCCCATGCGGTGCCGATACGCTATCTCCCGCTCGATGCGACGCGTCAGGGCAATGTCGAGGGGTTGTTGCGGCGCGAGAAGCCCGATCTCGTTTTGCAATGCGCCAGCCTGCTGAGCCCGTGGGAAATCCTCGCGGGCGACGCGCCGCGCATCCGCGCCATGCGTTCGGCGGGCGTGGGCATCCAGCTCGCCGCCCAATTGCCGATCCTGGTGTCCGTCATGGCGGCGGCGCGCGCGGTGAATCTGGCCGGCCCCGTGATCAATCTGTCCTGGCCCGACGGCACGCACCCCATCATGTCGCGCCTCGGCCTGGCGCCCGCCCTGGGGCTCGGCAACGCCACCATGATTTGGGCGCGTGTGCGGGCGGCGCTGCGCCGCCATGCGTTCGAGACCGGCGCGGCGCCATCGGAGCCGCCGCTCATTCGCATCCTCGGTGATTCGAGCACGCTCTGGGCGGTGCTGTCGTGCGCGAGGCCGGAACGCGCCGAGCATGGCTGCCGGGTCTATCTCGGCGAGGGCGGACAACGCGGCGAGGAATGGGCCTATCGCGGCGCGCCCCTCGAATCGGGCGCGCATCTCAACGCGCTCACCTGCGCGAGTTCGATGCCGGTCGTCGCGGCACTGCTGCCCGGCGGGCCCGCGGTCCGCGCGTCTTGCCCCGGCGTGAGTGGATTGCCTGGCGGCTATCCCATTCGTGTCGAGGGCGGGAAAATCGCGTTCGACTTGCCTCCGAACCTCGCGCTCGAGGACGCGGTCGCCTTCAACCAATCGCTCGCGGGCGATGACGGGATCGCGCGCATCGAAGCCGACGGTACGGTGATCTATACCGAACGCGCGTGCGCCATCATGGCGGGCATCGATCCGGTTCTCGCCGAGCCGCTCGACCCCTTGCGCGCGCTCGACCGCTTTCCGCGCCTCGTCGCGGCGCTGACCCCATGAGGACGACGGGAGAACGAAAGTCATGACCAAAGCACCGCTCGGACGAATTGGCGTGATCGGCCTTGGAATGGTCGGAAGCCATTTCGCCCGACATCTTATGCGCGCGAACGGCCAGTTGACGGTCTTCGATCTTAACCGCTCGCGCATGAAGGGCGTGGTGCGCGCGGGCGCAATAGCCGCCCGAAGCGCGCGCGAGGTTGCGGCGCGCTCCGAAACGCTGGTGCTCTCGCTGCCCTCGCCCGATGCGGTGCGCGGCGCGATGTTGGGGCCGCAAGGCATTCTCGCGGGGATAAAGCGCGGCGCCATCATCATCGATGCCAGCACCATCGATCCCGAGTCGTGCATCGCCATGCACAAGGCGGCCGCGGCGCGCGGCGCGCATTATCTCGACGCGCCGATCAGCGGTGGCGAGCCCGGCGGGGGCGGCACGGACGGCGCGGCGGCTGGAACAATTTCGTTCATGGTCGGCGGCGATAAGCCGGCCTATGAGCGCGCGAAGGCCGTGCTGCACGGCATCGGCAAACATTCATTCTATCTCGGGCCGGCGGGATCGGGCAGCACGGTCAAGCTCATCAGCAACCATATAGCCGGGCTCAACAATCTCGTGATGATCGAGGGTTTCGTGCTCGGCGCCGCGGCGGGCTTCTCGCCCGAAGCCCTGATGCGCGTCTTCGCCGGCACCGACGCGAAGAGCTATATGATGACCGATTATTTCGCGCCCCGTTACCGGCGCAACGATTTTAATCCGGGATTCTCGGTCGATCTCATGCATAAGGACCACGCGCTCGCGGGCGATCTCGGCCGCAAGCACAAGGTGCCGCTGTTGTTCAACCAATTGGCGCTCGAATTCTACCAATTGATGCGGGCGGGCGGCGACGGGCAGAAGGACATCATCGCGGGCTTGCACTATCTCGCCGATTTGGCGGGTGTCGATGTCCGCGCCCTGCACCCCGCCGCGCGCAAGGGTCGCGCTCGGCGGCGCGGGAAATAGGGGTAGGCCCCATGGCGGAGAACAGAAGGCGGCTTGCGGGAAAATCGGCGGTGATCACCGGCGGGGCGGGTGGCATGGGGCGCGCGATGTCGTGTCTGTTCGCCGCCGAAGGCGCGCGCGTTGCGGTCTTGGATGTGCAAGCGGATGAGGGGCGGAGCGTGGCGGCCGAAATCCACTCCGCGGGCGGGGAGGCGTTTTTCATCGCGGCGGACGTGTCGCGATCGGACGAGGTCGAACGCGCAGTCGCCGAAACGCTCGACCGGTTCGGGCGCATCGACATTCTATGCAATCACGCGGGCACGATTCTCGTCCAATCCCTGCTCGATACGACCGAGAATGATTGGGACCGATTGATGGCGGTCAACGTCAAGAGCATGTTCCTGATGACGCGCGCGGTTCTGCCGGGGATGATCGCCGCGGGCGGCGGTGTGATCGTCAACACCTCGTCCATATCCGGGATGACGGCCGCGCCGATGGAAAGCGCCTATTGCACGACCAAGGGCGCCGTCTTGCAATTGACGCGCGCGATCGCGGTCGAATACCGGGACAAGAACATCCGTTGCAACGCCCTATGTCCTGCCTTCGTGCGCACGGCGCACGGTTTGCGGGAAATCGCGGCGCTGAATGCGCTTGGCTGGGATGCCTCCGAACAAGGTATCGCCAGCCTTCAGGGACGGATTTGCGAGCCGGAGGAAGTTGCGCGCGCGGCCTTGTTCCTGGCCAGCGACGACGCGTGTTTCGTCAACGGCGCCTCGCTCGTCGTGGACAATACCTGGACGGCGGCGAGCTAGCGGAGTTTCCGCCAGCCCGCCGGTTCGCGTTCAGCGGCTCGCGGCGACGATCGAGTCCTGCAGGATGGACACGATCCGGTCGAGCGTTTCGACGGGCGTCATCAGCGGCGGGGCGACGCAGATAGTGTCGCCGATTGCCGGATCGGCGCCACCAGCGCGCACGCGGGTCAATAGGCCGCGTGACAGCGCCTCGCGCATGATCTTGGCGCCGAGGCCGATCGCGGGCTTTTTCGTGTCCCGGCTCTCGACCAATTCCACGCCGCACATCATGCCCAGGCCGCGCACATCGCCGACGGCTGGATTGTTGCGCAACGTCTCGAGACCTTCGAGCAAGCGCTTGCCCATGATCGCCGAACGCTCGACGAGACCTTCCTTCTCGATGATCTCGAGATTGCGCAAGCCCACGGCGCAGCACACGGGATGGCCCGAGTATGTCGCGGCGTGCATGAACTTCTGATCCGCCGGCGCCTCGAGCAGGGCTGCGTGGACGCGCTTGGAAACCAGCACGCCGCCGAGCGGCAGATAGGCGCTGGTCACGCCCTTGGCGAAGGTCGTGAGATCGGGCTCGACGCCCCAATGGCCCAATGCGAACCACTTGCCCGTGCGTCCAAATCCCGTGATCACTTCGTCGGTGATCAGCAGCACGTCGTGGCGGTCGCAAATCGCGCGCAGGCGCGGGAAATAGCTCGCGGGCGGTACGATCACGCCGCCGGCGCCCATTACGGGCTCGGCGATGACGGCCGCGACCGTCCCGGCCCCTTCCTTCAGGATCGCCGCCTCGAGCGCGTCGGCCGCCTCGATGCCGGGATCGCCATTGCCGGGCCAGCGATAGGGATAGGGCGCCGGAGTCTGGAGAAAATTCGGCACCAGCGGACCGAACATTTTGTGAAAGACGCCCATGCCCGTGGCGCTCATCGCCGCCATGGTCAGGCCGTGATAGGCGTGGATGCGCGAGAAAATCTTCACCTTCTCGGGCTTGCCGCGAATCTTCCAGAAGAAGCGCGCCATCTTGAAGGCCGATTCGTTGGATTCCGCGCCCGCCGTCGTAAAGTACACGGCGGAGGTGTTCGAGTAGGCGATCGACACCAGCTTCTCGGCGAGCTTCACCGCCGCGGGGTTGGTGGCGCCCGAATAGGCCGAGGCAAAGCCGAGCTTGCCAATCTGTTCGGCGGCGACGGTGCCGAGTTCCTTGCGGCCGTGGCCCGCGTTCACGTTCCAAAGGCCGGACAGGCCGTCTATGTATTCCTTGCCATTTGCGTCGCGCAGCATCTCGCCATGGCCTTCGACGATGACGAGTGGATTTTCGTTGTCCTTGGCGAAGTGCAGCGGATGAATGACGTGTTTCTGGTCGGATTCGATAAGCGAGCGTGCGCCTTCCATGGTCTATCCCCCTAGATCGCGACGGCCGCCGGGCGGCCGGTGTTCGAGGCGGGGATTGTCGCAGAACAGGACCCTGGCGTCACGCGGAGCCCTTGCGGCCATCGAGTTCGAAAAGTGAGGCAAATCCAGCCCTTGGCGCCGGCGCGGGTGAATGCATGAGCGCAATCGGGGCAGGGGAGAAGCCAATCGGGGCGATCGAGGCGAGCGTCACCGAGGACGACATCCGGCGCGACTTTGCGAGGATGGCGCGGTCTTTGTCCGCGATGTCTTCGATGCGCCATGGCTTTCGATCCTCGGTGCTGGAAGTCGCGCGCAATATCGCCAATGCTGCCTGGCAGGAATTAGCCTGCATCCAGCGCTGCGCGCGCGCCGGGCTCCAGGTGCGAAAAGGCTTGGGCCACGAAATCGTGGCCCATCGTCTTGGCCCATTGGTCCATGAGCGCGCGCGTGACCGGACCCGGCATGACCAGGCCGAGCGCCTTGCCGTTCACGCTGCGCACCGGCGCCATGCAGAAACTCGTGGCGGTGATGAAGGCCTCGGCGGCGTTGGCGAGATCGAACGGCGAGATTCGGCCTTGGCGGCACTTGATGCCCAACGCGCCGGCCAGTTCGAGCGCGGTCGCGCGCGATATGCCGTTGAGTACCTCTGTGTCGCCGGCGGTCACGAGCGTACCGTCGAACACGGCGAAGAAGTTCGCGCCCGTGCTCTCGGACACGAAACCTTCGGTATCGAGCATCAAGGGACGGGATGCGGGGTCGATCGCGGCGACCTCGTGTTCGGCGAGGTTATGGGTCATGCGGCTGGTGGTCTTTATCCGGGGGTCGAGGCTGGCGCGAGGCGGGGCGCGCAGGGACGGCACGATCAGGGGAACGCCAAGGCGATAGGTGCTCGCCATGCGCGCAAAGTTCAGGCGCTCGGTGGTCACGACGATGGTCGGCCCCGCACGTTCGGCCGCGCCTATGCGCTCGACCGCGCCGCGCGTGACGAACTGGCGCAGCCATAGGTCGTCGTTTGGGGCAACGTGGCGCGCATTGCGCGCGACCACTTCGCGACTGATGCCCTCCAACTCGTCGATCGACATACCGGGGTCGATCCGGACGTGGGCGAGTGATCGCCAAAGCCTCTCCAGATGTTCGCGGAGCTTGTAGGGTCGATGGCGGACGGTGCGCGAAGTGTCGAACACGGCGTCGGCGAAGCGGAAGGCGCGGTCAAATATCGAAATCGCGGCTTCATCCTCGGGGATGAAACGGCCATCGACATAGGCGACCGGCCGGTTCGAACGGATGTCCTGCGATGGCGCCAAAGTCCTCTCCCGCCGGGCCGTGCGCGGCGATTGTCGCAGAAGGCGCCCCCCGCCGTCGATTGGCTGTCCCCCCTGTTGGCAGGGAGGCGCCACTCTGCTCCAATCGAGCGTTGGCGGCGCGCGGGATCCTGGGGGAGACGGCGGTGAAATTCGGCTTGTTCCATCTCATGCAGAACCGTCGGCCGGGCGCCGATCCCCGCGACGCATATTCCGCCCTGCTCGATCGGGTGCGTCTTGCCGAGGATATCGGCATGGAGCGCTGCTGGCTGGCCGAACATCACTTCACCGATTACTGCCTGTGCCCTTCGCCCCTGACGGCGATTTCCTGGCTTGCGGGCCAGACCAAGACGATGGTCTTTGCGCCGAGCATCTTGGTACTGCCGCTGTACGAACCCATGCGCCTCGCCCAGGAATACGCCATGGTCGATCTCATGTCCGGGGGGCGATTGGAACTCGGGGTCGGCGTCGGCTATCAGGACTACGAATTCCGGCG
Source organism: Alphaproteobacteria bacterium (assembly GCA_046153685.1). Lineage (GTDB taxonomy): Bacteria > Pseudomonadota > Alphaproteobacteria > CADEGL01 > CADEGL01 > CAMAPP01. Next base: position 13,252 of record JBJXGH010000103.1, on the reverse strand, counting down.
CTTTCGCGTACCGCTCGCCGAAGCAGGGGAACGCGGGCTCGAGGTGCTGGACATCCTCGAAGCGGCGCTCGCGCAAGAGTCGTTCTCCTATGACGGTCGCCATCACAAGATCGTCGAGACAAGCCTAGCCGTCAGGCCCATCCATCGCCGACCCACGACCTATTTCGCGGGCGCGACCAGACATCCGACCATCCCCCGACGCGTGGTGCGCAATGGCTATATCCCCTTCGTTTACAATGGCTGGGCGCCGTTCGAGATGATCGTGAACACGCGCGAGGAATACGACCGCATCGCGCTCGAGGAAGGCGTGGACCCCGCCAAGGTGCCTATGGCGCTGGAGCGCTTCGTGTACGTCACCGATTCGAAATCCGATGGCCGCGCCGCCGCAGAGCATTTCCGATACACCGCGCGCGCCGCGCGGGCGCTGCGCTTCGATTATGTCGAACTCGACGGCACGACGGTCAGGGATTTGCCGGCCAAGGACGAAGTCTCGCTCGACACCATCATCGAGAATTCCATCATTGGCGATGCGGAGAGTTGCGCGGCCAAGATCGTCGACGAGATGACGCGCGCGCGACTTACGCATTACGCGTGCCTCGTCGGAATTGGCGGGATGGAGCAGCGCGATGTCATGCGTTCGATCGAACGCATCGGCCGGGATGTCATGCCGATGGTGGCGAAGGCGAGGTCCGGGCGTTAGACGGCAATCATCGGGGGAGGACGCAATGGCGCCGATCGGCAAGAAGAAGGCAAGGAAAAGCGGGCCGCGCTTCATCGATCCGGATTTGCACGTCTTCGAGCCGAAGGATCTGTGGCAGCGCTATATCGCGCCCAAATACCGCGACCAGGCGCCCATCGGCACCGATAATTTCATCATGGACCAGAACGTCATGCACGACGGCAAGTACATTTGCCGGAGTGGGCTGCCGCCGATGGTCGAGGAATTGGTGCACGACAGCCTTGCCCATCATGGCCGAGGTGCCGAGTTCAAGGATTTCATTCGGCGCGGCTTCGATTCCTCGGTGCAGATCGCGGCCATGGATGCCGAAGGCATCGACAAGGCCGTGATGTTCCCGACGCGCGGATTCTACGCGCTCGGCAAGGAATACGACGATGACGGCCTCGCCGCCGCAATCGCGCGCGCCTACAACGATTGGATGGTCGAATTCTGCGCCCGCGATCCAAGCCGTATGTTCGCGGTCGGCCTGATCGCGCCGCAAAGCGTCGAGCTCGCCATCGACGAGGTAAAGCGCATGACGAACGAACTCGGATTCAAGGGCGTCTATTTGCGCCCCAATCCCGTGCGTCGGCGCAATTGGAACAACCCGGCCTACGATCCCCTGTGGCGCGAAATCGAGCGCGCGGGCCTGCCTGTGACCTTTCACGAGGGCTGGCCGCATCAATTGCCGGCGGCGGCGGCGGATCGTTTCGACGGCCGGTTCGAGGATTTGTGGCTGACCGAACACGTGCTGTGCCATCCGGTCGAAATGATGTACGCCGCCACCTGCATGATCATGGGTGGGGTGCTCGAACGCTTCCCCGGGTTGAAGGTCGCCTTTCTCGAAGCCAATTGCAGTTGGGCGCCATATTTGCTGTGGCGCATGGACGAGCATTTCGAGCACCGCGAAAGCTACGCCAAGAAGCACTTCTCGAAATTGCCGAGCGAGTATTTCCGCCGCCAATGTTTTGTCGCGATCGAGGCGGACGAGGGTCTGGGCGTGCAGGCGGCACGGGACATCGGCACCGACACGGTCGTGTTTTCGACCGATTTTCCTCACGAGGACAGCCGTTGGCCGCATGCCAAGGAGGCATTTCTGGAATTGCCCTTTGACGATGCAGCGCGGCAAAAAATTCTCTGGGACAATCCTGCCCGGCTCTACGCGTTGGGGTGAGACGACGAACGGCCGGTTGGCGGCCGGGCGATGACCAGGGGGAGGAACGCATGAGTAGTCTCGCGGGCCGGGTGGCGATGATCACGGGCGGGGGCAGCGGCATCGGGCGCGCGACCGCGCTCATCATGGCCGGGCGCGGCGCGGATATCGCGGTCGTTGATCTCAACGGCGCGGGCGCCGAGGAAACGGCGGCGCGCGTGCGCGCGCAGGGGCGTCGGGCGCTGGTCTTCGCCATCGACGTGTCGGACGGCGCGGCCGTGCGGGCGGCGGGTGCGATGGTCGAAGCCGAGTGGGGCGCCATCGACATCCTGTGCAACAATGCGGGTATTGCCTCCGATCGCCGACCGGTCGAGGAGGTGACCGAGGAATTCCTCGACCGCCAGATCGCCGTCCATGTTAAGGGCGCGCTATTTGCGACCCAGGCGGCGGTGCCGGGCATGAAGCGGCGCCGGTACGGCAAAATCGTCAACACCTCTTCGGTCAACGGCACGGTCGGGTCTCAGAATTGCGGGGCATACAACGCGGCCAAGGGGGCCTTGCTCGCCATGGCCAAGGGCTGGGCCAAGGAATTCGCGCCTTGGAACATCGCGGTCAATGTCGTGGCGCCGGGCGAGGTGATGACGCCCATGCCGATGGCGCACGACAGCCCCGAACTCATGGCGCGCATCGCTGAGACGATTCCTCTGAAGCGCTATGCCCAGCCCGAGGAAATCGGCTACGCCATCGCCTATCTCTGCTCATCCGAGGCCGATTTCGTAACCGGTCAGGTTCTGAGCCCCAATGGGGGCGCCGTTATCACCTAGGCGGCGCCGCGCATCTGCCAGCGATCCTTGAGGCCGTACCAGCGCATGACCGTGGGCATGAACCACGGATTGCCGGTATAGCCAGGGACCGTGGGGAAATTACGCTCGGCGAACACCGTGCGCGCCTCCGCCAGGCCGAGAATACGCGCGGCGGCCTTGCGCCCAAGATAGGTACCCATCGGCAGGCCCGCGAAGCAATATCCGCCCGCGAAAACCATTCCCTTGTGCTGGGTGAGGTGCGGCCAAAGATTGAACGTGCCCGCGCAGCGCCCGGTCCAGGAATGGGTGATCTTGAGCGTGCCGATTTCGGGCACGATACGCGCGGCGTCGGCGTGGAGCTGTGCGCCTTTCGCGCGCGGCGTGGTCGGCCGTGTGCCCGTGCGCCACAGAAACAAAATGCGCGTGCCGTCGGGCGAGCGGCGAAGCGAGATCACGTCGTGGACGTGGTCGATATAGGTACGGTCGGTCGGCAGCAAGCGCGCGATGCGTTCAGGCGAAAGCGGTTCGGTTGCGATCATGTGGGCATCGAAGGGAATGATGCGGCGCTGCAGCCACGGCACCAGATTGCCGGTATAGCCATTGGTCGCAATCAGCACGTCGCGCGCGCGCGTGGGGCCTTGCGCGGTCGAGACGTCGAAGCCCTTGCCGTCGGGCACCACGGCAAGCACGGGGGTGCCGCCGATGAGGGTCACGCCCGCCGAGCGCGCGCGGTCCAACAATCCCCGGTGATAAAGCCCCGGATGGATGGAGGCGAGGCTGGGGACGATCGCGCCGCCGTTGAACAGATCGCTCGCCACCTCGTCGCGCACGGCGGCCTTGTCGATCATGGAAAACTCGGTTCCGAGATGCTTGTGCCGCCGCTCGAACTCGTCCGCCAAATCCGCGTACTGGCGCCGCGAGCGGGTGAGGATGAGCCGGCCGCGCACCTTGAAGCCACATTCGATCTGTTCGGACTCGACCCGCTCGGCCACCGAATCGAAGGCGTGCTTCATTTCGCGATAGACCGCGACGGCATACTGGTCGCCGTGGGAGTTTAGCAGATCGCGAAATCCGTGCTTGAGCGTCTGCCCGACATAGCCCGCGTTGCGCGTGCTGGCGCCGTGGCCCAATTCCTCGGCATCGAGCACGACGACCTTGCGCCCCGCGCGCGCGAGATCGATGGCGGCGTTGAGCCCCGTGAAGCCCGAGCCGACGATGGCCACGTCCACGTCCCTCGGCGGGGCCTGCGGGTGCGCGGGCGGGCGTGGGGCCGCCTCCCACCAATAGGGCGTGTCCTTGAAGCCGGGTGCGAAGATCTCGGCCCCTTTCCCCGCAGGGCTCCGCGCGTCGTCCGGCATGATCGTACCTCGCGTCTTGCGCGGCCTGGCCGCGCGGCCTCGATAGTGGGGGCGTAATCTACGGCGTATCGGCGGACAGGGAAACTGTCGCGTGTCTCATGCCTGCCCCCGCACGGCGCGCTGGCGGCCTTCTCGGCACCGGACTAGGATTTGACCACTTCAATCCTTGGGCCGCGAAAGGCGAGGACTTCGAGCCGTGAACGATACGCCGAATTTCGACATCCACCCCGACATGGCCGCGCTGCTGAGCGCCAAGCAAGCGGTCAATACCGAAGCCGGCAACTCGCCACTGCGCGCGCAGTGGGACAGCTACGATGCCGCCTTACGCCGACCCTATCCGTCCGACATGTCGGTGCGCGACACGACACTGTCTTGCACATTGGCGTTCGGGCCGGGCAAGGGCACGCGGCACGAAATACCCGCGCGCATCTATCGCCCGGGCTCGGCGCCCGCGTCCTCGCCGATCGTTGTCTATATTCACGGCGGTGGCTTCATCAAGGGCAGCATCGAAAGCGGCGACCCCGTCGCCAGCGGGATCGCCGAACGCACGGGATGCGTCGTCATCAGCATCGATTACCGCCTGGCGCCCGAGCACGGGTTCCCTTGGGGGGTAGAGGATTGCTACGGCGCTATAAGCCATATCGTCGCGAACGCGCCCCTGTTCGGCGGCGATCCGGCGCGCGTTGCGCTATGGGGCGATAGCGCGGGCGGCAATATGGCGGCGTCGTGCTGTCTCATGGCGCGTGACCGCAAGGGGCCGGGGATCGCCGCGCACGTCATCGTCTATCCGTGCCTGAACGATGATCTTGGCGCGCCGGCCTATGAGAAATACCGCCGCGCCCCCTTGACCACCGCGTCCATCGACCGGTCGTGGGATTTTTACCTTGGCGCGCGCCGTCCGATCGCGGATCCCTATGCCGTACCGGTGAAGGCCAAGGATCTCTCGAACCTGCCACCCGCCTTCGTCCACGTGGCCGAAATCGATTGCCTGGCGGATGACGGCATCGTTTATGGCGAGCGGCTGGGCGCGGCGGGGAATAGGGGCACGCTGCGCATCGCACGGCGCATGATCCACGGTTTTCTGCGCGCGCGTCATTCGGGCCCCGACGCCGCGGCGGAGTTCGAGGTGCCGTGCGAGTTTCTAAAGTCGATCTTTTTCGGGGCGGGCGGACGCTAACGGGCCGCATTGCTAGAGTTCAACAATCGGGGGATGGACGGATGCTCAAGGGTAAAGTGGCGCTGGTGACTGGCGGCGCTCAGGGCATGGGCGAGCACGACGCCGAGGCGATGCTGAAGCAGGGTGCCAAGGTCGTCATCACGGATATCAATGCCGAGCGCGGCGCGGCGGCGGAAAAGCGCCTCTCGGAGTTTGGGCCGTGCAAGTTTTTTTCGCAGGACGTGACCGACGAGGCATCCTGGGCGCGTGTCGTGACTGCGACCATCGCGGCCCATGGCGGGCTCGACGTGCTGGTGAACAATGCGGGCATCAACAAGCGTGCCTCGCTTGAGACCACTACGCTCGAGACCTGGCGGAAGACGATGGATACCAACGCGACCGGAGTGTTCCTGGGCATGAAGGCGGTATTTGCGCACATGAAGGCGCAGAAAAGCGGCTCCATCGTCAACATCGCCTCGATCAATGGCCTGGTCGCCGCGCGCTATCCCGATATCGAGGCGACGGCGAACGCGGGGTATTTCGCCTCCAAAGGCGCGGTTGTGATGTTGACGCGGCTGGGCGCCACGCAATTCGGCCCGTTCGGCGTGCGCGTGAACGCGATCTGCCCGGGCCTCATCCAGACGGAGATGTCGGCGTCTTCCTTCGTCGATCCCGAACGCATGGCCTATTTCAAGGCGGTGATTCCGTTTCACCGCTACGGCTCGCCCGCGGACGTCGCCCACGCCGTGGTGTTTCTGGCCTCGGACCTCTCGGGCTTCATCAATGGCGTGGCGCTGCCCATCGATGGCGGCTACACCGCGAAGTCATGACCGGACGCGCGGTGTTCAAGATTTTGACTGGCGTTTGATCACCGGCGTCTGATCCCCGGTATTTAATCCCTGGCGATTGGACAGAATATCCGCCATCGAATACCGCCGTCCGTTCCGCCCTGGTCGCGGCTCGCGCGATTCTGCGTCGCCTGGGCGCGAGGGGCTAGGCCGCCGCGATCGAGCGGAGGCTAAGGGCGGTTGGCTGTGACTCCGGCGTCGCGCGGGATTTTCTCCGCCAAGAGCGGAATAAGACGGATATTTGCAGGGAAAATCATTTTCCAGGTTGGTTCAGCCAGGCCATCCGACGGTCGGATCGGCACTTTTTCTGACTTAATTTTCGGCCGTATTTGGGTTCTGGAACGGCGATTTCGGGGCCCTGTACAGAGATTTTCCGCCCCAATACCAGCGATCCGCTGCCATTTAGGCCGTGTCTGAATGCGTCCCCCTTCGAGGCGGCGCCGGGCGCGGGGCCGACCTCCAAGTCAGGTTCACGAAGTTGGTATTTGGCGTCTATGGGTAAGCACACTAAGCTGTGCGTACTGGCGCAATTCGTGGCCCGAGATCTTGAGCTCATTGTCGAGCGCGGATTTGGGTAACAAGAAGCGCCGTTACCTATCGATATGGAGCACCGCAATATGCCTAACGGCACAGTCAAATGGTTTAACAACACCAAGGGATACGGTTTTATCGAGCAAGACGGTGGTGGCAAGGATGTGTTCGTTCACATCTCCGCCGTCGAGCGCGCTGGACTGAGCAACTTGGCCGAAGGCCAAAGGGTGTCGTTTGTTGAAGAGAGCGACCCCAAAAGCGGCAAGTCATCCGCAGGGCAGCTCAAGGCGATCTAAGCCACGCAAGCCACGGCACTTCGGCAGATGAGAAAGGGCGCTCGATGGAGCGCCCTTTCCAGTTTTCGTGCCATGCGCGATCCGCTCGAATGTCAGGCCTCTTGGCGCCGATCGGAGATATTGGGCATCAAGAGCAAGCGATCGATCCGGTCGAGCGTCGGAACATGTTCCGGGTCACGGCGAGGTGGACGAAGTCGGCGGGGATTCCTGCATGGCGCTCGAAGGCGCGGGCGGTTGGCCAAGACGTTGCCGCGTCTGCTGCGCCCCCGCGCGCTTTTCAGCGCATGGCCGCGGCATCAAGACTTGAAAACGACATTGCCGCGCATACGGGATGCTAGTTGGGATATCGGATCGCGACGATCTTGAGACTCTCCACTCCGCCTGGAGAATGTAGCTCGACGTGATCGCCTTCCTCGGCTTGCATCATTGCCCGCGCGATCGGCGATATCCAGCTCACGCGGCCCTTGTCGAGATCGGTCTCGTCTATCCCAACGATGGTGACGGTATTCTCTTCATCCGCGCCATTGGCATAGATAACGGTGGCGCCGAAGAACACCCGGTCGCGTCGCTTCTGTTGCGCCGGATCGACCACTTGCGCGATCTCAATGCGCCCTGTCAGGAATCGAATGCGGCGGTCAATTTCGCGCAAGCGCTTCTTGCCATAGATGTAGTCGCCGTTTTCCGAACGGTCGCCATTGCCCGCTGCCCAGGAAACGATTTCGACGACCTTTGGCCGCTCGATATTCAGAAGATCGCGCAGCTCGCCTCGCAAGCGCTCCAATCCATCAGGCGTGATGTAATTCTTCACACCCGCCGGCGATACCGCCAACGGTTCCGGGCCGTCATCATCCGATCCCGCCTCTTCCTTGACGAACGCCTTGCTCATATTGCCCTTGTCTTCTCTGCGCGCTCCGCCAGAAACAGCCAGCGCTCCTCCGCTTCGCCGATTGCGGCGACCAACTCGCCATGGCGGATCGACGAAGCTTCGAATGAAGCGCGGTTGGAGGCATACATCTCGGGATCGGAAAGAGTTTTTTCGATGGCGGATTTCTCGGCCTCGAGCGCGGCGATGCGCCGCGGCAGGTCTTCGAGTTCGCGCTGGTCCTTCCAGTTCGGCCGCTGGCTGCGCTCGCGCGGCGGCGCGGGCGGCGCGGAACGAGCGGCGGGCTTCGGCAAGGACTTATCCGCGCGCCGGCTGCGTTGGCGCAGATAGTCGGCGTAGCCGCCGACATATTCTTCGACCACGCCGTTGCCTTCCATGGCGATGACGCTGGTCACGAGGCGGTCGAGAAAATCTCGATCATGGCTGACAAGCAGCAGCGTGCCGTCATAGTCCGCGAGTACCTCTTCCAATAGATCGAGGGTTTCGATGTCGAGATCATTGGTCGGTTCGTCGAGCACCAGAAGATTTGACGGTCGGGCCAGGACCTGGGCCAGGAGAAGGCGGTTGCGCTCGCCGCCGGAAAGCGTCGAAACCTTGGCGCGGAATTGTGAATCGTCGAACAGGAAGTCCTTAAGATAAGAAGCAACATGGCGTTGCCGGCCTTGGACGACAACGATATCTCCATCGCCCGCCAATGTCTGCCACAGCGACAGATCGGGATCGAGACTCGCGCGGCGCTGGTCGAATATGGAGATCTGGAGTTGCGCGCCGTGGCGGACACTGCCGCTATCTGGCGCGAGAGACCCCGTGATGACGCCGAGCAAGGTGGATTTGCCCACCCCATTGCCGCCGATGATGCCGATTCGCTCGCCGCGCATGATCCGGGTCGAAAAACCGTTGAGGATCGACTTAATATCGGGCGTGTCAGGAAAGGCTTTGGTGACGTTGTCGAGTTCGGCGACGATGCGGCCACCTGATTGGGCTTCCACCGCTCCGAGCTTCGCCGGACGCAGGCTTTGGCGCTGGGCACGCTCGGCGCGCAGATCAAAAAGCCGCTGCAGGCGCCCCTGATTGCGACGCCGGCGCGCGGAAATACCCTCGCGCAGCCATAAGGTCTCGCTTTCGATTCGCTTATCGGCCCGGTTGCGCTCGGCGGCTTCCCCATCGAGCACGGTTTCCGACCAAGATTCGAAATCCTCATAGCCGCGGTTATGTTCGCGCAGCCGGCCTCGGTCTAGCCACAAGGTTCGCCGCGAGAGGCGCTTCAAGAATGCACGATCATGGCTGATGAGCAGCAGGCCGGCGGCGTGCGCGTCGAGCCGTGCTTCCAAAGCCTCGACGGCGGCAATGTCGAGATGATTTGTGGGTTCGTCGAGCAGCAAAATATCGGGGTCGCCGGCCAAGGCGGCGGCGAGGCTGATGCGTCGCGACTCGCCGCCGGACAGTTCGGCCAGAATCCGGTCGGAAGCGATACCCGCTTCGTCCAGCGCCGCCTCGATATGATGACGCGGCGCGCTTCCGGCGATGTCGGACAGACTTCGCGCGATGAAGTCGCCGGCGTTCTGCCCAGGAGCAAAAATCGGCTCCTGTGGCATATAGGCTACGCGGGCGCCGGGTTGGCGAAATCGCTCGCCCGCATCGAGGGCGATGGCGCCGGCCAATACCTTCAACAGTGTCGATTTTCCGCCGCCATTGCGGCCGACCAAGCAGACGCGTTCGCCGCGGCCAAGGCCGACCGATATGCTCTGGAAAACTGGCCTGCCGCCGAAAGTGACGAGAGCGTCACGGAGAGCGAGGAGAGGGGGTGTCGCCATGGGCGCGGATATTGTGTCTGTCGGAGAAAAGCCGCAATTGCCAAATCTGCGCGGAGAAAGCCGCAAGGCGAGGACACGGTGCTTCAGAGCGCAACCAGGGAGGGTGGTGGCGTCTTGCAACTCGCAGCGCCTTTGGCGGTTCGACGGCTGGGCAAAATTGAACCGCTCCGAGGTTGCCGGAGGTTGTTTGATTTGAATCGCATTGTTCGTTTCTGCTCCCCAAATTTAGCGGAGGTACGTTCCCCGAGCATGGTATAGACCTGTGCCTCGGATTCTGCCGGCCGGATGTCGCCGGTAGGCGGCAGCGGCCGATGGTTATTGAACCAGCCCGCCCAGGTCAGTGTCGCGAACTCGACGACCTCAAGGTTGGGATGTTCGGAGACTGCATGGCTTCCGGCATCAGACTCTAAGGCTATTATCGACCGACCCAATGGATGGTCTATATGAGTGAGCTCACGCTCTACACGGAAGAAAACGCTCCGGCCGGGTCACGGGAACTATTGGGCGGCGTGAAAAAGAAATTCGGAATGATACCCAATGTTTTTGCCGTCATGGCCGAATCACCCGCGACGCTCAAGGGCTATCTGACGCTCTCAGGCGTTTTTGAGCAAAGCTCATTTACAGCGTCCGAGCGCCAAGTTCTCATGTTAACGCTCTCGCGGCAGAACGGGTGCGATTACTGCGTTGCGGCCCACTCTCTGGGCAGTGCAAAGGCGGGTGTTGCGAAGGAAGTGATCGATGCAATTCGCGATAACGGCCAGATTCCAGACAGGCGTCTTGCGGCATTGCACCACTTCTGTCGTGCGGTTGTGGAAAAGCGTGGTTGGGTTACGGAGTCTGATCAGAAGGCGTTCTTTGACGCGGATTTTACCAGAGCGCAGATTTTTGAGGTTGTCTTGGCGGCAAGCTTGAAGACGATCACGAATTATATGAATCACATGGCTCACACGCCGCTCGACGAAGCGTTCAAAGCGGCGGAGTGGACCGGCCGACCCGAAGCCGCGCAAGGCTAACGGTGAGGCCATCCACTTGGAGCAGCGCGGCGCCACCATCGCGCCTGGCCGGGCCGCTGGAAACCGGCCGAGTTTGGCGGCGATATTTAGAGGGGCCGCAGCCGCATCGAGCGATTGCTCAACAAGCTGAAAAACTGGCGCCGCGTCGTCACTCGGCATAGCCTCCCAGAGTTGCGGCGGCGATCAGAAACGAGAGTTACTGGGGCGCGCGCTCGACGTGAAACCTGCACTGGCGCACCCGTCATGTTCAAAGCTGCTTAATGGATAGTCACGATGGAGAACACTCAGTCATCAATCGCCCGCTTCAGTGAACTTGCGCCGAGGCCTTGGCCTAATGGTCGCGGCGTGACACGTGACGTGGCGAGCAGAAAATCAAGCAATGGAACTCATGACTGGCTCATCAGCATCGCCGAGCTTGTTAATGATGCCGAGTTCTCTCACTACGAAGGGTGCGATCGCATCCTGACATTGGTTCGTGAAAATTCCATCGATCTGCAAATCAGCAATTTATTGCCGGTACGTTGCAATCAACTGATACCCGTGCATTTTCCGGGAGATATGCCCACCAGATGTACTTTGGTTGGAGGTCCATCGCGGGCTTTCAACGTGATCTTCAACCGCGAGCGCATGCTGGGTGCAGTGTCTAGCGCCTTCATTTCTAGCCATCACGGGACGTTGCTGCCTCATCGCCCTGTAGCGGTTCACTGCGTGGCCGGTAACGTCATGGTGCAAGATGAGGTTTTGCGCGCTGGCGATACACTGATATCGCCACGAAGTCACTTGCTCCAAACTCATGAATCGTCGGCGGCGATTCTCTTTGTCGATCTACAGGAGCGTCACGGCTGAGGTACGAACGTCGATGATATGCCGAGGCGCGACTGCGATATGGTGGCTCGGCGGTGGCGTGGGCGCGATGAATTTGCATGCGCGGCAGCCGGCGGAATGCGTGTCATCCGGCCCGGGACCGATTCGAAAAGCGCGCTTTTCACTAAGGCCGAATCTCGATTTTTTAGCGTGTCAGCCAGGGGAGCCGGAACCCCGGGGACTAGGATTCGAACCTATAATTTAATCCATTGAATTTACAATATAATTTCATTAAACTAAAGAAAATACTACACTTTTTGCTACATAAATCGCGCATCCTGCTGATTCGCCACCCGCTAAGTCGTGTCCGGCTTGCCCGTGTCGGTCCCCAAGCTGGCGATGATCTCGCGCTGCCTACCGTCCGAAACGGTGCCGTAGGAGTACAGCGTCGTCAGCACGCCCTCATGTCCCAGATTCTGGCTCCACGCCTTGAAGTGCTCTGGCGTCCGGCACAGCCGCTGGCCCAGCTGCGAGAGTGTATGCCGCAGGCTGTGCGGGTGGTAGTAGGGCAGGCCCGCCGCCTCGAAAGCCTGCTTGAAGATTGCCCGGATCGGGGTCGCGTTCGCCCAATGCTCGCGCGACAGCCGCACGTGCTCGAACTGCTGGGTCTTGCCGATGGTCATCAGCGTCTTGGGAAACAGCGGGTCGTCGTGGCCCCACAGCTTTTCACGGCGCAGGTAGTCCGCCCAATCCGCGACGATCCGCCGGATGTCTTCCCCGACCAGGAAGAACGTGGTCGTAAAGGTCTTGCTGAACTTCGTTTTTACCTCGCGTGCGTCCTGATAGAAGCACCCGCTCACCAAATCCAGATGCTTGAGCCTTGCCGATGCCACCGCGCTGTCCCGCGCGCCGGTAAGCAGAATGAACGCCACGAGGGCACGATTGCGGCGCTCGATCTCCGTCTCCGCCGGCATGTGTGCGATGACGTGGCGCACCTGCTCGACGGTCGGGGCCGGGCGGCTGCGGCGCGCCGTGGCGATCCGAGCATCCTTTTCGGACACGTTGAAGTATTCTGCGTCTGAATAGGAGAAGCGGGACTTGTAGCCCGGCCGCCCCGCCAGCCATTGGAAGAACCGCTTTAAGTGTGACAACGTGGCGTACAACGTGGCCTTGCTCAGCTCGTTGCCCGTGGTTTCGTTACGCTGTTGCGAAAGCCATTCCTTGAACGCTACCGCCTGCCGGTGGTGGAAGTTCTTGAAATCGCGGTATCGAGAATACGCCTCGAAGCGCGCCACCGCCGCCGCCGCCGCGTCCACACTGGCTTCGCTCTGCCGCTTGGCTTCCTTGAGATAGATGAAATATTCGCGCTTGATCCGCTCGTTTGCGGCGTTGTGTTTGCTCATGGTTCACGCTCCTGTCTTGAACGCACTGTTCACGGATGGGGTATCTCTCTCGGTTATAGGTTTCCCCGCCCTCGTTCTCGAAGTCGATCTGCGCCTGATCCAGCGGCGTGCTGAACAGGTCGTCGCCGTGCAGCTTCACGCCCGTCCCGGTTGGGGGGCAGATGCTCAGCCAATCGAGCCGCAGCGCGTTGCCGCAGGTGATCCAATTCTGCGCGTCGAGCGGCAGGAAGTCCTGCAAGGCTTCCTGTTGCCCTCGATAGAGCACGTCGCACTGAAACTCGGCGATGATGAGCGCAAGCCGTGCGACCTCCGCCGGAAAGTCGCGCAGTTCGATACCGCGAAAATTGGTCAGTGGGATTTCCGTGCGGCGGTGCGCATCGAGGCGCCGCTTGTTGATCTCGGCCTCGATGGCGCGCATTTCCTTGTAGGCGATGACAAGGAAGTTGCCGGAGCCGCAGGCCGGGTCGAAGAC
>JBJXGH010000101.1:0-12031 GCA_046153685.1 Alphaproteobacteria bacterium | reverse complement strand
TGGCGAGGGCGGTGCGGATCGTCTCCTGGCACTGCGCCACGCCGCAGGATACCGCGATGATCTCGGTTGCCTTGCCGGCCTCCTTGAGGCGCAGCGCTTCCTCGACCGCGATCTCGCAGAAGGGATTCATCGACATCTTGACGTTCTGCGTCTCGACCCCGGTGCCGTCGGCCTTGACGCGCACCTTGATGTTCGCGTCCACGACGCGCTTGACCGGTACCAGGATTTTCATGCTGTCCCCCACACGCCAATGACCCCGCCGGGCGCACGCCGAGCGGGCGCTTTTCAACGGCGCGCAACGCTTATGGTGCGGCGCACAATAGCAAGGCTTGGGGCACTGTCAACGGAGGGACTGTTGGATATGCTTTGGGGATCGCGCGACCCTCGGAGACGCTATTCCCGAGCCGTTTTTTGTACACAGCGATCTGACAACCGGAATCCAAGTCGCGGACTTGGTTGCTTATGTGATTTCTTGGGGATATCGATTCGGCGCCATGTCCAGGCCCGCAAGAAAGAAGTTGGGGCCTTATGCGGCGCAAGTCGCCAGATTGAGGCATAGAACGACTCGCCCAATTCGCGGCGAAGAAGATTCCCGCAAAATTTGGAGTTTCGCCCTAATCAACGACCTTCGGACCAGACGCGAGCGCGCCGAAGAAAAATAAAAAAAGGCAATGCAGCGCTTTCGCCCCACAAAGCCTCCGTCTCAGAAAATGTCTATGCCGGACTCTCCGGTCAAGGGCTTTGTCAAGCTTAGTTATTGATATTCGCAAGAATCACTTAACTATTCGTGCTAACGGTTCTTTCCCGGGATCCACAAAACGTCCTTCGCGCCGTTGTCGTTGACGTGGCGGGAGAGCACGAAAAGGTGGTCGGATAGCCGGTTGATGTACTCGATGGCGGCGGGGTTGATGGCTTCGGTCGTGGCAAAGGCGGTCATGTCGCGTTCGGCGCGCCGGGTCACGGTGCGCGCGAGGTGCAGATAGGCGGCCAGCGCCGTGCCGCCCGGCAGGATGAAGGAATCCAGCGGCGTGAGGCGCTCGTTCATGGCGTCGATTTCGCGTTCCAGGCGCTCGACCTGGGCCTTTGAGATGCGCAGCGGCGGGTATTTCGGGTTTTCTTCGTCGGGCGTGCACAGATCCGCGCCGAGATCGAACAAATCGTTCTGGATGCGCGACAGCATGGCATCGACCTCTCCGGCCGCGTGCAGGCGCGCAAGACCGATCGTGGCATTGGCTTCGTCCACCGTGCCGTAGGCCGAAACGCGCGGATGGTGCTTGGCCACGCGCGCGCCGTCGCCGAGCGAGGTTTCGCCCTTGTCGCCGCCGCGGGTGTAGATGCGCGTCAAACGAACCATGATCGTTAGCCCCCGGTCAGATACATGAGCAACAGAAAAACCAGCACGGCGACGGCCTGCGCCGCGACGCGCAGGCGCATGAGCGTATTGCCGTGCCTGACGTTGAACCGCCCGCCGCGCGCCATGACCAATAGGCCGGCGAGAAGCACGAGTAGAACGAGGCCGAGCGCGCCGGCCATGATCAGGGGAAGGGCGGGAGCCAACCAATCCATCGCCGCGCGAGTCTAGCGGACGGCGCGCGTCCCGCCTATCGGCTTCGTCCGCGCCCCGGCGATGCCCGCCATCGGCTTTGCCTGGCCATCGGATTCTGTCGCTTATCGGATTCGGCCGGACTCTAGTTTCGCCCGGCGAGCAGGCCGCGGGCGATGACGTGCGCCTGGATTTCCGCCGTGCCCTCGAAGATGTTGAGAATGCGCGCGTCGCACAGCACGCGCGAAACCGGGAACTCGATGGCATAGCCGTTGCCGCCATGGACCTGCACGGCGTTGTCGGCGTTCGACCAGGCGACGCGCGCGGCCAGAAGCTTGGCCATGCCGGCCTCGATGTCGCAGCGCCGGCCCGAATCCTTCTCGCGCGCGGCGAAATGGGTGAGCTGGCGCGCCGCCATCAGTTCGGCCGCCATCCAGGCGAGCTTGCCCGCGACGCGCGGGAACGCGGCGATCGGGCGGCCGAATTGGACGCGCTGGCGAGCGTAATCCTGGGCCAGCTCAAGCGCGCTGCGCGCGACGCCGACCGCGCGCGCGGCCGTCTGGATGCGCGCCGATTCGAAGGTCGCCATGAGTTGCTTGAAGCCCTGGCCCTCGACGCCGCCCAACAGATCGCGCGCTTGCACCTCGAAGCCGTCGAAGCCGAGTTCGTATTCCTTCATGCCGCGATAGCCGAGCACGCCGATTTCGCCGCCGCTCATGCCGGGGCTGGGGAAGGGAGCGGTATCGGTGCCGCGCGTCTTGCCGGCGAAAAACATCGACAGGCCCTTATAGCCTTGCTCCTTGGGATCCGTGCGCGCGAGCAGCGTCATCACATCGGCGCGCGCGGCATGGGTGATCCAGGTCTTGTTGCCGGTCACCCGATAGACATCGCCCTGGCGTTCGGCGCGCGTGCGCAGGCTGCCCAAATCGGAGCCGGTATTGGGTTCGGTGAACACCGCAGTCGGAATGGTCTTGCCCGAAATAATGCCCGGCAGCCAACGCGCGCGCTGATCGGGCGTGCCGAAGGCGACCAAGAGCTCGGCGGCGATTTCCGTGCGCGTGCCGAGCGAGCCCACCCCGATATAGCCGCGCGTCAGTTCCTCGGTCACCAGACACATGGCGATCTTCGAGAGGCCAAGGCCGCCATGCGCGACCGGCACGGTCAAGCCGAACACGCCCATCTCGCCCAAGCGTTCGAGCAGTGCGAGCGGGATGAATTCGTCGCGCACATGCCAGGAATGGGCGTGGGGCAGAATCTCGGCGTCGGCGAAGCGGCGGAACTGGTCGCGCACCATCGTCAAGGTCTCGTCGGCAAGACCGTCCTCGCCGGCATGGCCCTCGGCGATGAGGGCGGCGAGGGCCATGCGCGCGGCATTGGAATTGCCGCGCTGGACAAGGCGCGCCACCTCGGGCGCGCCGAACCACTCGGCGGCGTCGAGGTCGAGATCGGCGGGGCGCAGGATTTCGACCTGTGACAAGGGCACGCCGCCCGAAAGCTGGGCGAGATATTCGCCGAACACCATTTGGAGGATGAGTTGCTCGCGCTCGCCGAATTTACCGGCCTCGGCGAGCCTGCCCGACCAGGCCAGCATTTCCGCGAGCGCGGCCACATAGGTCGCGATCCAGGCGAAGCCGTGGGCGGGGAATTGGTGGTCGTCGAGCCGCGCCGAATCGATCCGGCCTTGGACGGTCACGCGCGCCAAGACGCGCGCGCGCGCCGCGTCGCGGTAGCGCTCTGCGGCCTTGAGGCCTTCGGTGCAGGACGCGCGAAGATTGGGCAGAATGTCGTCCGGTACCATGTGGCAGGTGTCCCCGTCGCCTGGGTTCGTGCGCTCGCGCGCGATCCTAGCCGAGCGCGGGCGCGCGCGAAATGCGGCCTTCTTGCGCCGCGCCGTCCATGGGGCACCCCTCGCCGTGCCAGAGCGGCGGATCGTCCGCCCATGCCAATGAACCTGCAATCCTGTTCGTGCCTTGGGTGCGGCGATCGCGGCTTTGTGCGTGCCGCGCTTGACGTGCTGCACTTGACCGGCCCTGGGGCCGATCCTAATTTCCCGGCCATGTTCGAGCGTTCCCGCATCCGGCGAATTAGCCGCCCGGCGCCCCTTGGGGCCCGGGTCATCGGCTATTGCGTCCGCTTGCAGGAGAACGCTCGCCATGGGCACGCTCGCTAATCCCTCCCGTACCGCCTGTTTTTCGATTCACGCCGAAGCTGAACCCTCGGTCATGCCGCGGGTGTTGGACCAGTTCGCCAAGCGCGGCCTAGTGCCGGACCAATGGCACAGCTCATGCACCGAGGGCTGCGGCTCCGAACTCGTCATCGACATCCAGATCTCGGCGCTCGATCCGGCATTGGTTCGCGCCATCGCCGAGGCGCTGCGGCGGATCGTCCATGTCGGCCAGGTGCTGACCGCCGAGAAATCGCCCTAGCGTCTTGCGGGGCGCGGCGGGTCCGGCTAGACCCGGACGGTCGACGTCAGGGAGATTGCGGACATTGAGCTATCTCGACCGCATCCGCGAGTGCAACGAACACGATCTCGCGCGCTTTCGTCCGCTTGTGGTCGGAGGTGCGGGAATCGGCTGGGTGCGTCCCGACATGGCGGCGCGTCTTGCGCGCCACGGCGATGTGTTCGCGGTCGAGGATTCGCGCGTGACGCTCCACCCTTCGCTCGCGGATTTTGCATCGCGCTCGGCGGCGATTGCGCGCGCGCTCGCCGATTTGCGCGAAGGCGGCGCCATTTCGGGCTGGCGGGGCGAGCTCTATCCGGTGAAGACCGCTTTCGCGGCCAAGCCCCTGTTTCAAATGGAGCGCGCGGCCGTGCCGCGCTTGGGCGTGCGCGCGTACGGCGTGCATATGAACGGCTATGTGCGCCAGGGCGGCGCGATCGAGATGTGGGTTGCGCGGCGCTCGCGCGCCAAGCCGACATTTCCGGGCATGCTCGACAACATGGTGGCGGGCGGCCAGCCCATCGGCATCGGCCTTGCCGACAATCTCGTCAAGGAATGCGGCGAGGAAGCGGGCATCCCCCCGGAACTTGCCCGCCGGGCAATTCCGGTGGGTGCGATTTCCTACATCAAGGAAGTCGATGAGGGCCTGAAGCCCGATGTGCAGTTCTGCTTCGATCTCGAACTGCCCGTGGATTTCGTGCCGCGCCCGGTCGATGGCGAGATCGAGAGCTTTCACCTCATGCCGCTCGACGAGGTCGCGCGCCTTGTCGCCCAAACGCGAGATTTCAAGTTCAACTGCAATCTGGTGGTGATCGATTTTCTGATGCGCCACGGCTTCATTTCGCCCGAGGACCCGGACTATCTTGAGATCGCGCTCGGCCTGCACCGGGCGGCGCCGAGGTGAACGCGCGGGTGGACGCCGATTTTCTCGGCGCGGCCGTCGCCGAACTCGCCCGGCGCGACGGCGATTTCGCCCGCGTGGTGGCGCGCCACGGCCTGCCGGCGCTGCGCATCGAGCCGGGCGGATTTTTGGCTCTTCTGCGCATCATCGTCGAGCAGCAGCTCTCCGTCGCCTCGGCCGCCGCCATCTGGGGCCGAGTGGAATCGGCCATGGTCGAGGCCACGCCACGGGCCTTCCTCGCGCTCGATGACGCGGCGCTGCGTGCGTGCGGACTCTCGCGTCCCAAGATCGCCTATGGCCGAAGCTTGGCCGGGACGGTGCTCGCGGGCGCGCTCGATGTCGACGGCCTTGCGCATATGGACGACGAGGCGGCGATCGCCGCGCTCATCCAGATCAAGGGCATCGGGCGGTGGACGGCGGAGATTTATTTGTTGTCTGCACTCGCGCGTCCGGATATCTGGCCGGCGGGCGATTTGGCGGTAGCGACGGCGGCGGGGCACTTGAAGGGCATGAAGCGCCGGCCGTCGGAGGACGAGTTGCGCGCCATGGGCGAGGCATGGCGGCCTTTTCGCGCGGTCGCGGCGCGCCTGTTGTGGCATTTCTTTCGCGGCGAGAAATTGCGCCCGCTCGCCCCGCCCTTGGCCAAACGCCGCCGCGCCAAGGCAAAGGGCAAGGCGAATGTGAAAATTCGCGCCAAGGCGAAATCCCATAAGGTCAATGCAAAGCCCGGCTCGACGCGCGCCAAGGCCGCGAGTGCCGCATCCAAAAAACACCAATCCGCGCGACGAGGAGCAAGACGATGACGGGTCTCTACGATCTCGACGGCCCGGCGGTCCCGTCCGCAGCCCAAGGCGCGCCCGATTCGATCGTCGTTTTCCTGCACGGCTACGGTGCGGACGGCGACGACCTGATCGCGCTCGCTCCCCATCTCGCGCGCGCTCTGCCGCGCACGCTGTTCATCTCGCCGCACGCGCCCTTTGCGTGCGAGATGGGCTTTGGCCGCCAATGGTTCAGCTTCGAGGATCGCTGGCCCCAGGCGATCCTCGCCGGCGCCGATACGGCGGCGCGCCTGATCGGCGAGTTTCTCGATGCCCTGCTCGCCCGCACCGGTTTGGCCGATTCGCGCCTCGCCCTCGTCGGTTTTTCACAGGGCACGATGATGGCGCTCCATGCCGCCCCGCGGCGTGTGCAAGCTTGCGCGGCGATCGTCGGATTTTCCGGCCGCCTGCTCGACGACGGAACCTTCGCTGCCGCGGTGCGCTCGCGGCCGCCCGTTCTGTTGGTGCATGGCGAGGCGGACGGCGTGGTGCCCGTCGCGGCTTTGGACGAGGCGGTGGTCGGGCTCAAGGCGGCGGGCATCGCGGTCGAGGCCCAACGCCGGCCTGGCCTCGAACACTCGATCGACCAAGAAGGCATGGCGGGCGCGGCTTTGTTCCTTAGGACCCATCTCGGGGCGTAGGGCCAGGGCAGGCCGGCCGCGCGGCGCCGAAGGGGCTGAACGCGAGATGAGTTGTCAGCCTAGCGTCATCTTGCCGATATATTGTGTTTTCCGTTTCGAGACGCCAATATCCCGGGCAAGAAAAAGGCCTTTGCACATGAGACAGGCACTCCCGAAACCAAGCGATCAAAGGCAAGTCCGCCGCAGGCGGCGCGCGGCGTCGAGGTAAGGGTGCGATGGAATCTCCCGCCCTTGTGCTCAACGCCGATTATCGCCCTCTCAGCTATTTTCCGCTCTCGGTGTGGTCCTGGCAGGAAGCAATCAAGGCGGTCTATCTCGACCGGGTCGCCATTGTCTCGGAATATGACCGCGTCATCCGCTCGCCGAGCGTGCAATTCCGGGTGCCAAGCGTCATCGCCTTGAAGGAATACGTGCCGCCCCGCCGCCGGCCCGCCTTCACCCGCTTCAACGTCTTTCTGCGCGACCGCTTCACCTGCCAGTATTGCGGGCAGGCGTTTTACTCGCACGACCTGACTTTCGATCACGTCATCCCGCGCAGCCGCGGCGGCCGTGCCGTATGGTCGAACGTGGTGACCGCCTGCACCACCTGCAATTTGCAGAAGGGCAACCGCTTGCCGCACGAGGCGGGGATGATTCCGCTCCACTGGCCGCGCCAGCCGATGACGGGTGAATTGCAGGAAAATGGCCGGTCCTATCCGCCGAACCATTTGCACCAAAGCTGGCGCGACTTTCTGTATTGGGACACCGAGCTCGACCCGAGCTAGGGCGCGGTCTCGGGCCAAGGCCGGGGCAGTCAAATCCGACTCGACAACCAGATGGCGAGGCGCGAGCCCGCCTTCACCGCCGCGACAAGCAGGGGATAGCCGGGCGCCTCGGCCGCCTGATGCGCCAAGGCGACATCGCGGTGCTCGATCTCGTCTTGCCGGAAACGCTCGATGGTCGCGCGCAGCGGCGCTTCGTCCTCGCCGAGCGCCGCGGCCTGGGCGGCGTAGTGTTCGTCGATGACGTCCTCGACCGCGACCGTGCACGCCATGGCCGCGCGTTCGCCCAGCATGGCCGTCGCGGCGCCGAGCGCAAAGCCCGCGACGTGCCAAAGCGGCGCGAGGATGGTGGGGCGCACGCGGCGGGCGACCATGATCGTATTGAATGTCGCCAGATGTTCGGCTTCCTTCGCCGCCATCTCGCGGATGCGCGCGGCCGTCGCGCCCGTGCGCAGCACGGCCAATTGCCCGGCATAGATGCGCACCGCGCCAAACTCGCCCGCCTGATCGACGCGCACGATTTCCGCGATCGCCTGTTCGCGGTTCGCGTCGCCCGGCAGTGCGTCCATGCCCGTGCGCGCGCGGTGTGTTTTCGACCCGTCCTCGGTCATATCCGCCCTCCCTTGCACGACGCCCGAACGGCGAAGGCCGCAAGCGCTAAGGATGCCAGCACATTGTAGCCCGCGAGCGAGATGCCGAACAAAGTCCAGGCAGGTTCGTCGCAGCGCGGCGCGGGCGGCTTGGCGAGTTCGGATTCGAGCTCGGCGAGCGAGCCGGCTTGCACCAAGCCGCCCACGCACTCCGCCAAGCCTTGCCACCAGCCCCATTCGACGCCAGCGTGAAAAACGCCGATGGCGGCGCCGGTGGCGAGCGCCAGCGCGGCGAGAAGCAGCACCAGGCGCGCCGCGCGTACTGGCGCGAAGGCGCCGATGAGTCCAAGCGCAATCGCGGCGCCGTGCGGAAAGCGTTGCCAAACGCACAAGGGGCACGGCGCCAATCCGCCCCAAAGCTGGAAGGCGAAGGCGCCGCCGAGCAGGGCGGCCGAGCCGAATGCGACCAGGGCGGAGGCGGTTTTCGGGCGGAACGGCGATGGGATGGTCATCGCTTCATCGTGGCTCCGGCGCGCCTCTACAGCAAGAGCTCGACCATTACGAAGCCGCCGATGAGCGCGGCGAGAAACGCCAGAAAAACAAGGGTCAGGCGTTCTTCGATGAAATTTCGGATGGGATCGCCATAGGCGCGGAGCAGGGCGGCGACCAGGAAGAAGCGCGGCGCGCGCGAGATGATCGACGCCGCGAGGAAGGTCAGAGGGTCGAGATGGGCAAGGCCGCTCGTGATCGTAATGACCTTGAACGGAAAGGGGGTGAGGCCCTTCGCCGCGACGATCCAGCCGCCATAGTGCTGGAACCAGGCCTGGGCGCGTGCCGCGTTGTCGGCGTGGCCGTATAGCGCGATCAGAAATTGGCCAAGGCTTTCGAACAGAAAATAACCGATGGCATAGCCGAGCATGCCGCCGAGCACCGAACCGAGCGTGCAGACCAAGGCGAACCACCAGGCGTGCTCGCGCCGCGCCAGCACCATGGGCACCAGCATCACATCGGGTGGAATGGGAAAGATCGAGCTTTCCGCGAAGGACACCGCGAACAGGGCGGGCGTGGCGTGCCGATGGCCTGCGAGGCGCATCGTCCAGTCGTAAAGCCGCCTGATCACCCATGGCCTCCCTTGAGGATTTCCGGCACGCCGCGCCAGCGGGTGAGGCCATATCAGGGCGTTCGCGACCCGGCAAGCAAAGTGCCTAGGACCGGTCGCCCCTTGATGCTTAAGATGGGCCGCTGCTCAAATGACGGACGCGCGGATGCCAAGCGGGGCGGGGGGCATGGCTAGGGCGGATGAATACGATTACGTCGTCGTCGGTGGCGGCACTTCTGGCTGCGCGTTGGCCGCGCGCCTGGCCGAGCGTGGGGACGTGCGCGTGCTCCTGCTCGAGGCCGGACCACCCGATCGCCATTGGACGATCCAGATTCCGAGCGCCATCGGGCGCAATTACCTGGGCGGGCCTTACAACTGGGCGTTCTGGAGCACGCCGCAAGCGGCCCTCGGCGGACGCACCACCTTCCAGCCGCGCGGCCACGTGCTTGGTGGTTCGTCCTCGGTCAACGGCATGGTGTTCCTGCGCGGTCACGCGCTCGATTACGAGCGCTGGGCCAGGGACGAGGGCGCCACCGGCTGGTCCTATGCCGAGGTCCTGCCTTATTTCCGGCGCATGGAGCGCTATCTCGGAACGCCCAGCGCCTATCGCGGCGCGGACGGCCCGGTGGTCGTGCGCAAGGGCACGCCCGACCACCCCATCGACGCGGCCTTCCTGCGCGCGGGCGAGCAAGCCGGCTACGCCCTGACCGACGATGTAAACGGCGCGCGGCGCGAGGGCTTCGGCTCTTGGGACATGAACATCGACGCGGGCGTTCGCGCGAACTCGGCGCACGCCTATCTGCGCGGACCACGGCGCGATTCCCTGAAGGTCATGACCGGCGCGCGGGCGACGCGCATCGTCTTCGACGGCCGGCGCGCGCGCGCCATCGCGTATCGCAAGGACGGCGCGAGTCATACGGTCCATGCCGCGCGCGAGGTCGTGCTCAGCGCGGGTGCGTTTCAATCGCCGCAACTGCTGATGCTGTCGGGCATCGGCCCCGCCGATCATTTGCGCGCCCACGCCATCCCCGTGCTGCACGACGCACCCGATATTGGCGAGAATCTTCAAGACCACATGTTCATGTTCCTTCAGTACGAATCAAAGGAGAAGATCTCCTTCAACCCGCACGCGCGCGGCGCGCGCATGGTGCTTGCGGGCCTGCGCTGGTTCGCGACGCGCGGTGGCCCCGCGGCGAGCAATCACATCGAGGTCGGCGCCTTTTTCCGTAGCCGCGCAGGCGTGGAACATCCCGACATGCAGGTGCATTTCCGCCCGCTGCTGCTCGATGGCTGGCGGCCGAGCAAATCGCATGGCTATAATTTCGGCGTCGGACCCTTGCGGCCGACGAGCAGGGGTACGGTGCGTCTGGCCTCGGCCGATCCGCTTAGTGCCCCGATCATCGATCCCCGCTATCTTTCGACCGAGCGCGATTGGCGCGACATGCGCGACAATTTCCGCCTGACGCGCGAGGTCGCGCTGCAAAAAGCCTTCGATCGCTTCCGCGGCCGGCAGGTGACACCCGCGGGCGAGGCCGGCACCGATGCCGAAATCGACGCCCATATCCGCGCCGAGGCGGCGAGCGGGTATCACCCGAGCTGCACCTGCCGCATGGGGTCGGACGCGCGCGCGGTGTGCGCGCCCGATCTTCGGGTGCGGGGGGTCGAAAATCTGCGCGTGGTCGATGCCTCGGTCTTCCCGAGCATCCCATCCGCCAACACCAATGCCTCGGCCTTCATGTTGGGCGAGCGCGCGGCGGACCTCATTCGCGGCGAGACCCTGCCCGCCGACCCCTTGCCCCATGCGTCGTCCGAGGGCTGGCGCGAGGCCCAACGCTGACCGTTAGATCGCCCATTCGATGGCGACGATGCCGAAGACGATGACCAACAGCACCAGCAGCATCGACAGATAAAGGCGCTTTTCGATGAAATTCTGGATGGGCGCGCCGTAGCGGCGCAGCAGCCACGCGACCACGAAAAATCGCGGCAGTCGCGCGGCGATGGACGCCAGGATGAAGGTCGCGATCGGCATGTGCGCCACGCCGCTGGCGATCGTCACGATCTTGTACGGAATGGGCGTAAGACCCTTGAGCGCAACGATCCACGCGCCCCATTCGATATAGGTTTGCTGGGCGGCGAGGAAGGAATCCGTGCCGCCGTAGAATTCGAGCAGCGGCCGACCCACGGCCTCGAACAATCCGTAGCCGATGCAATAGCCCGCGATGCCGCCGAGAATGGAGCTGACCGTGCACACGGCCGCCAGCCACCACGCACGCGCGCGGTTCTTGAGCACCATGGGAATGAGCATGACGTCGGGCGGCACGGGAAAGAACGAGCTTTCCGCGAACGCGATCGCAGCCAGATACCAGACCGCATGGCGATGGCCGGACATGCGCATCGTCCAATCGTAAAAACGTCTTGCCACGGATGGTTCTCTCGGGTGGGGCCGCGACCTTAGGCCCGGGGCGCTCGGGGGGGGCAAAACGGGTTCGGCGCGATGCGCCAAGATATCCCATTGTGCCCTTGTGGTCCCTAACGCATTACGAAGGGATTCGGCACGTCGGTCGCGGTGCTGATCCACACCGCCTTGGTTTGCAGATAGCCCATGATCGCTTCCTGGCCGTTTTCGCGTCCCAGGCCCGAACGCTTATAGCCGCCGAACGGCGTCATGTAGCTGATGGCCCGGTAGGTGTTCACCCATACCGTGCCCGCCTGAAGGCGTTCGCTCATTGCAAGGGCCCGACGGATGTTCTGCGTCCAGACGCCGGCGGCCAAGCCGTACATTACGTCATTGGCGATGTGCAGGGCCTCGTCGTCGTCGCGGAAGGGAATGACCGACAGCACCGGGCCGAAGACCTCTTCCTGGGCGATGCGCATTTTGTTGTCAACGCCGGTGAAGATGGTCGGCTCGACGAACCAGCCATCGCCGCATTCGGGCCGGCTGGCGCGCCCGCCCCCGAGCACGCATGTCGCGCCCTCGCCCTTGGCGATCTCGATGTAGTTCAAGACCTTCTCGTACTGCGGCGGCGTGGTCACGGGGCCGACCTGGGTATCCATGTGGGACGGATCGCCCATCTTCGCCGTCGAGGCCAGGGCGAGCAGGCGATCGACGAACTGGTTGTGTATTTTTTCGTGCAGCAGCAGGCGCGAGCCCGCAACGCAGGTCTGGCCCGTCGCGGCGAAGATGCCGGAAATCGCGCCCTTCACCGCGTTGTCGATATCGGCGTCGTCGAAGAC
>JBJXGH010000083.1:0-19054 GCA_046153685.1 Alphaproteobacteria bacterium | reverse complement strand
GAAACCGGACAAGGACGGGGCGTTCGAGGGCACGCTGCACGTCGAAGCCGGGGATCCGGTCAAGTTCGCGCGTAGCCTGTTCGGCGGGGCGCAGGGCACCGACGGCCTGCCGACGGCGCTGGCCCAGCGCGTCACGCTCGACACCTCGGTCGCGCTGTCGGCCGAGCGCGTGTCACTGGCCGAGATTTCGATGGCGCATGGCGACTCGCACGCCAAAGGAACGATCGAGGCGAGCTTCGGAAAAACGCCGCGTCTCGATGCAAAGCTCGCGGTCGATAGACTCGATTTCGATGCCTTGCTCGCATCGCCCCAAGCGCCGAAGTCCAAGGACGCCAAAGCCAAGGGCGGCGCGGCCAAAACCGCCACATCCAAAGACCGGTCGAAGCCCGGCGGCAAAGAGCCGGCCAAGATCGCCAAGGATGCACAAGCGGGCGCCGGTTTCGATATCCCGAAGGATATCGCGGGCGGCGTCGATCTTTCGATCGAAAGCCTCGTTTACAATGGCGGCGAGGTGACGAAGGCCCAGCTCGTGGGCACGCTCGGGCAGGGCACGTTTACGGTTACCAAGGCCGCGGCCTCTCTCCCCGGCGCGACCGCGATGTCGGCTTCGGCGAGCCTGACCGCGCGCAAGGGCGCAACAGCCTTGGACGGCACGCTCAATCTCGCCTCCGACGACGCGCGCGCGCTGCTCGATTGGCTCAAGGTCGATCTTACGGGCCTGCCCGAGGACCGCCTGAAGAAGTTTAATTTCGCCGGACGTTTTTCGGCCGCTGGCGAGCAAATCCAGCTACGTGACATGAATTTCGCCTTCGATCAGTCGCGCCTGACGGGCGCCGCGACCATCGCACTGCGCAAGCGCCTGGCGTTCGGCGCCAATATCACGCTCGACCGCATCGATCTTGACCGATACACCGTCGCCGCGAAGCCCAAGGTCGGCTCGGGCGAGACGGCCGGCGGCGAGACGGCAGGCGTTTCACAACCGGCCAACCCGGAAGCCAAGACCCCTAGCCCGCTTGCCGCCCTCGCTCCGCTCGAAGGCTTCGATGCCAATGTCCAGGCGCGCATCGGCCAGCTTGGCGTCCGCAAGATTCAGGCCCAGGGCGTCGCGCTCGACGGCACGCTATCGGGCGGCACGCTCACGCTTCGCGATCTTTCGGCGCAGGATTTTGCCGGTGCCACCCTGCGCATGAGCGGCACCTTGTCCGGGTTTTCCGCAGCACCCCAGATCAAGGCCAATCTCGACATCCGCTCGGCAGACGCGGCGCGCTTGCTACGTGCGTTCGGCGCGAACTCCGCGGGCGCGGACAAGGTCGGGCGCCTTGCGCTCGTGGGTTCGGTCAACACCAACGCCAAAGACGCCAATCTCGATTTGGCGCTCCAACTCGCGGGCGGCACGCTCCGCCTTCAGGGGCCGGTCAAGAGCCTTGATGCCGATCCGCGCTTCGAATTGAACATGAATGCGGATTTCCCGGATGCGGCGGCGCTGATGCGTGCCTTCGGTTCGTCCTCGGCGGCGCGTCTGGGTGGCCTCAAGCTCGCGGGCAAAGGCCAGGGCGATGCGGCGAGCGTGAGTTTCACTGGACTCAAAGGCAATCTCGGGCCCATCGCCATCAATTCGGGCGAGGCCAAACTTGGGCTTGGCGGCAACAAGACCAAGATCATGGCGAACCTCTCGACCGGCGAGATCGCGCTCGATGCCTTTGGCGGAGCGTCCGCGTCGTCGCCGTCGCGCGCTGCGGCGTCGGGACGCGCCGGCGCGCCCGGCGCGGGCGGAACGACGGCGGCCGCGTCGGGTGCCCAGCGCTGGTCGCGCGACCCGCTCGACCTTGCAAGCCTCAAATCCTTCGACGGCGAGTTTCGCTTGCAATCGACGGCCGTTCGCAGCGGCAAGCTCGCCGTCACCAATGCCGCGCTCGAGGCCACGGTGCTTGACGGCACGCTCGAGGTGAAGACCTTCACCGGCCGGCTGTTCGATGGCACGCTGTCCGTCAAGGGTAAGGTTCAGTCCTCGCCGAATATGGAATTTGTGTTCGCGCTCGATCAATTCGATGTCAATCAGGCCCTGCGGACTCTGACCGAACTCGACCGTGCGACCGGCAAAGCCAATCTGCGCTTCAATCTGCGCGCCACGCCCAGAACGGAATACGATCTGGTCAGCACGCTTGCCGGCAATGGCACGCTCGACGGCGTGCTCGCCGTCAAGCTTCGCGCCGAGGAGGCGGCGGGCGCGGCCTTGCTCGGCGCGCTCGGCCAGCAACTCGGCCAGTTGCAGGGCATTTCGGGCCTGACCAATGGACTGCTGATGGCTTTCGGTTCAGGCCAGGGGCAATTGAAGGGCAGTTTTCTCGCCGAGCGTGGAGTGGTGCGCACCAATGACCTGCAACTGACGAATCCCAATGCCACCACGCGCGTGACCGGTCAGGCGGATTTGCCGCAATGGCTGGTCGATGGCCAGGGCACGGTCAACACCGGTGCCGCCACGCAGCCCGTGTTCACCGTGTCCGCCAAGGGTTCGCTCGATCAGCCGGCCCTCAAGTTCGGGGGCACGGGCATTCAGGGCGGTGCCAATCCGTTGCAGCAATTGCTGCCGGGCCTCCTGGGCAAGCCCCAGCAACAGCAGCCGCAAGACCCTCAGCAGAAGAAGAAAGTCACGCCGCAGGACGTGCTCAAGAACATCCTCAAGCCATAGCGCCCTCGGCGGTCCGGCGGGCCGCTATTTTTCCGGCGCGCGCGCGGCGAGCAGCGCCGACAGAATATGGACGCGGATCGCGCTCGACAGATTGCCCGCGCGGCCGGCGTCGATTTCCTCGATCAGCGCGTTGACCGAGATCCCGCGCGCCTTCGAGATATCCTTGAGCACAACCCAGAACGCGCGTTCGAGCGAGACGCTGGTGCGATGTCCGGCGATCACCACCGACCGCTTCAAGGTTTTCACGCTCAACCGTCCGCCCTCCGGGCAGGCCCGCGCCCGCGCGCGGCGCCGGTGGGCGCGCTAGGGGCCGGGCGCGATTGCGGGACAATCCATCCCAATCCCTTGATCCTAGCTTACAGATCGGACCTTTTAGGCCGGAAAATCGCGGGCCGGGCGCCAGCCACCGCGCATTCGGCGCCTTGACCGAGCGTTTGGCGCGCGCAACCTTGGCCCCATGGAAAATCCGAACTCGCCCCGCTTCGCCGTGCCCGAGGGCGCGTGCGATTGCCATTTTCACATCTTCGGGCCGCTCGCGCGTTTTCCCTATCGGCCCGAGCGCAGCTTCACGCCGCCCGAGGCCTTGCTCGAGGATTACCTGGCGCTCATGGCGCGCCTGGGTCTTGGACGAGCGGTGATCGTGCAGCCGAGCGTCTTCGGCACGGACAATGCGTGTTCCGAACATGCCCTTGCGCGGCTCGGTGCGCGTGCGCGCGGCGTGGCGGTCGTACCGGCGGAC
Organism: Alphaproteobacteria bacterium; assembly: GCA_046153685.1. Taxonomy (GTDB): domain Bacteria; phylum Pseudomonadota; class Alphaproteobacteria; order CADEGL01; family CADEGL01; genus CAMAPP01. Next base: position 15,626 of record JBJXGH010000083.1, on the reverse strand, counting down.
GTGGGCGAGGGCGAGATCGCGCGTCTCGACGCGCTCGGCTTTCGCGGCGTGCGGCTCAATCTTCTGTTCAAGGGCGGCACTTCGCTCGAAGCGCTCGAGACCTTGGGCGCGCGTCTTGCGCCGTTCGGCTGGCACATCCAATTGCTGATCGATGGCCGCGAATTGCCGGAACTGAAGCCGCGGCTGCGCAAATTGCCGGTCGATGTGGTGATCGATCACATGGGCCACATGCCCGCAAATCTTGGCCTCGGCCATCCGGCCATCGTTGCGCTTTGCGATTTGCTCAAGGCGGGCCGGACCTGGGTCAAGCTATCGGCCGCCTACCGTGTGTCGGTTGCGGGTCCGCCCTTCGCCGATGTCGCGGCCGTGGCGCGCGCGCTTCTCGCCGCTGGCCCGGAGCGATGCGTTTGGGGCACGGACTGGCCTCATCCCGCCCATGACGGCCCGGCGCTCGACGACGCGGCCCTTCTTGATCTCGTGCCGGGTTGGACGGAAGACCCGGCCTTGCAGCGGAAATTGATGAGCGAGAACGCCGCGCGTCTTTACCGCTTCTGAGCGCGCCGCTTTCTGGTCTTGGTCGATTTCGCCCGGCGCGCGGCCTCGATCGACTTGCCCGCCCAAATCCGCAATTCGGACGCGTCGTCCACGACCGCCCGTGGCACCTCGTAATAGGTTAAGAGCATGATCGGCCTGTCGTCCCAGGGCTTGAAGGGCGTCATTCCGGCGCGCTCGAAATCGGGCCGATTGCGGTCGTCCACCTTGAAAAATGGCGTCGCGCCGGCGACGAGGGCAAAGCACAGGCCGTCGAGATAGATGCCCCAGCCGCCGAACATGGCGCGTGCCGTGACCGGGCCGAGCGGGGTAAGGGCGCCGACCAAATCGGCGACGAAGCGCGCGCCCGGCGTCCTAGCGATCTTGGCCATCTCGGCTTTCCTCGGCTCGGTGTTCGTTCAGCGCCTCGGCGAATATCCGCCACCACGCGATGTCCCAGGCCCCGCTCGCCGCGCCCGAGGTCGAGGGCAGGACGATCGTCCGCGCGCCGCCAAAGCGCTCCCGCCGCCAGCCATATTCCACGCGCGCTACGCCGAACGCGGCAAGGGCCGCGGCCTTGCCGTTGAAGGCGAGGATGCGCGGCGCGGCCGCGGCGATCTTGGCTTCGAGGCGCGCGCCGTCGCCCGCGTCGCGCGCAAAGGCCTTGTCCTGGCCGTGCCGGTGCTTGGTCAAGTCGGTCAGGCCTAGGCCGAATTCGAGCACGCGGCGAAAATCGCGCGGCGCCAAGCGTTCGGGGACGGCACCCGTTTCGTACAGGGTCGGCCAGAACTTATTTTGGGGATGGGCATAATACGCCTCCGCCCGCGCCGAGGCGGTGCCTGCCGCGCTGCCGCAAATCACCGCGCCCAAGTCCGGCCCGAGCACGTCGGGCAGAATGTGGTTCGGCGGAAGAATGGGCCTTAGCGATTGACGTGGGCGAAGAAGTCGTTGCCCTTGTCGTCCATCACGATGAAGGCTGGGAAATTCTCGACCTCGATGCGCCACACGGCCTCCATGCCGAGTTCGGGATAGTCGAGCACCTCGACTTTGCGGATGCAGTCCTGGGCCAGGCGCGCGGCGGGGCCGCCGATCGAGCCGAGATAGAAGCCGCCGTGCTTCTTGCACGCATCCACCACTTGGCGCGACCGATTGCCCTTGGCAAGCGTCACGAAGCTGCCGCCCGCCGCCATGAACGGATCGACGTACGAATCCATCCGCCCCGCGGTGGTCGGGCCGAACGAGCCCGAGGCATAGCCTTTCGGCGTCTTCGCGGGGCCCGCGTAATAGATCATGTGATTTTTGAAATAATCGGGCAGGCCTTGCCCTGCCTCCAAGCGTTCGCGCACCTTGGCGTGCGCGATGTCGCGCGCGACGACCAGCGTGCCGGTCAGCGCGAGCCGGGTGCGGATGGGATATTGCGACAGCGTGCGGCGGATGTCTGCCATCGGACGGTCGAGGTCAATCGCCACGCATTCGCCGCCGAGCTGCGCGTCGCCGATATCGGGCATGTATTGGGCGGGGTTGGTTTCGAGCTGTTCGAGGAAAATCCCCTCGCGCGTGATCTTGGCCTTGGCCTGGCGGTCAGCCGAGCACGACACGCCGATACCGATGGGCAAGGACGCGCCGTGGCGCGGCAGGCGGATGACGCGCACGTCATGGCAGTAATATTTGCCGCCAAATTGGGCGCCGATGCCGAGATTGCGCGACATTTCGAGGACCTTGGCTTCCATTTCGAGATCGCGGAAGGCATGGCCGCCGGGGCCGCCCTTGGTCGGCAGATTGTCGAGATAGCGGCAGGTCGCGAGCTTGACCGTCTTCATATTGAACTCGGCCGAGGTGCCGCCGACGACGATGGCCAGGTGATAGGGCGGGCAGGCGGCGGTGCCGATTTCGCGCGCCTTGGCCTCGATGAACTTGACGATGCGCTCGGGGCTGAGTACCGCCCTTGTTTCCTGGAACAGGAAGGATTTGTTGGCCGAGCCGCCGCCCTTGGATATGAACAGGAATTCGTATTCATCGCCGTCGGTCGCATAAATCTCGATCTGGGCGGGCAGATTGGTCTTGGTGTTGACCTCGGTGTACATGTCGAGCGGCGCCATCTGCGAATAGCGGAGATTGTTTTCCGTATAGGCGCGCCAGACGCCGTGCGACAGGCCCGCCTCGTCGCCACCGCCCGTGAACACGCGCTCGCCCTTCTTGCCCATGATGATGGCCGTGCCGGTGTCCTGGCACATGGGAAGGATGCGGCCCGCCGAGATATTGGCGTTCTTCAGCATCTCGATGGCGACGTAGCGGTCGTTGTCGGAGGCGTCGGGGGAGTCGTACACCGCGCGCAATTGCCGGAGATGGCCCGGGCGCAGCAGGAACGAGATGTCGACGAACGCCTCGTTCGACAACAGGCTCAGCGCTTCCGGCTCGACCTTGAGGATGTCCCGGCCTTCAAACTTGGCGACAGAAACATGGCCGCCCGTGACTTTGCGATAGGGCGTGTCGTCCTTGGCCAAGGGAAAGATTTCTTGAAAGGCGAATTCGGTCATTCTGATCCTCGATCGCTTTCTCGGGGCTGATTCCCTTGTCGATTCTCGGCTCAAATCCGGGCCGGTCGAATTCAAGGGCAAGCGGCGGCGGGCGCTATTTCTTGCGGAACGAATCGAGCGCGATGACTTGGCCGCGCTCCGCTTCGCCGTCGTCCTGATGGCCGTCGAGCGCGGGCGCGGCGCTCCCCGTCTCGATGCTCCCCGTCTCGATGTTCCGGGCCTCGACGCCCTTGGTCTCGACACTTCCGGCCCCAACCTTGGGGACGTTGCGCGCGAGACGGGCGCCGTCCGTCTCGGGCGCGCCCTCCGCGCTCGAGCCCTGGAACTGCAATCCGAATTGCACCGAGGGATCCGCAAACATGGTCACGGCCTCGAATGGCACCGTCAGCCTTTCGTTCAGCTTGTCGAAACTGAGCGTCACGCGGAAGAGATCGTCCTCGACCTCGAGCCCCCAGTATTGGTTCTGGAGCACGATGGTCATGTCCTCGGGATAGCGTGCGTGCAGGCGGTCGGGAATTTCGACGCCGGGCGCGGCGGTGCGGAAGGTGATGTAAAAATGGTGGTTGCCTGGAAGGCCGTTTTCCACCGTCTCGGCGAGCACGCGCTTGAGCACGCCGCGAAGGGCGTCATCGATCAGGCGGTCGTAACGCAGCACACTCTCGGCCATTTTCACTCCCCGCTTTCGCCTGCGGGGCCGCGGGCGAAAGTGGGGGGCTTCTGTTGCCCGGTGCCCCCCGAACCGCGCTTGCTTAGAAACTAAGCAGCGAGAGCCAACTGATTGTCATTGGCACCTATCAAAACGGCCCGATAACGGCGGAACCATGCCGGGCAAAGTTCATGCCTTTCAACGCACGTCGAGCCTAGTTCGCCCCCAAAGTCGTCCGAGCCGCTATCGCCGCCCGGACGGGAAATTGGTGGAGGCGCCGGGTACTGCCCCCGGGTCCGCAACGCCTATTGCGCATGACATTTATCGCCATAGCCGGGCAAGCCCGGCAAAGGGAATATAGGTCGTCGCGCGCCCTCCTGCAAACCTGGCCGGCGCGATGGTTAGCGGTTTGTGAACGGCGCCGGGCTTGCTAGGAATAGCTCTGGAAACGGATAGGGCGCGAACGACATGGCATCGAACACCGAGCGGCGAACGCTTACGGGCGAACAACAGGCGGAAATCGCCGCCCTCCGCGCGGCCAGCGCCATGACGAGGCGCGCGACCGTGCCCGCGCTCGAGGACATCCTCTACGAGGCTCTTCCCGTGCTCGATCACGGTTTCGTGCGCGTGATCGACTACATGGGCGATGATGGCGCGGTGGTGCAGGCGGCGCGCGTGTCCTACGGCAAGGGCACACGGAGGGTGAGCGAGGATCGTGGCCTCATCGGCTATCTGATGCGCCACCGCCACTCGACGCCGTTCGAGATGTGCGAGATCAAATACCATGTGAAGCTGCCGATTTTCGTCGCCCGCCAGTGGATCCGGCACCGCACGGCGAACGTCAACGAGTACTCGGCGCGCTATTCGATCCTCGACAACGAATTCTACCTGCCCGCGCCCGAAAAGCTGGCGGCCCAGTCCGCGGCCAATCGGCAGGGCCGGGGCGAAGTGCTGGCGGGCGAGGAGGCGGCGCGGGTCATGGCGCTGTTGCGCGAGGACGCGCACACCGCCTATGCCCATTACGAAGAAATGCTCAACGAGCGGGCGGACGGCAGCGCCGTCGATCCGGCGCGCGATGGCCTTGCGCGCGAGCTTGCGCGCATGAACCTCAATCTCGGCTTCTATACCCAATGGTATTGGAAGATCGATCTGCACAACTTGCTGCATTTCCTGTCATTGCGGGCGGACGCGCACGCGCAATACGAAATCCGCGTCTATGCCGACGCCATGCTGGAGACGGTCAAACGCTGGGTGCCGCTGTGCCACGAGGCGTTTCTCGAATACGCGATGGGCGGGGTGAAGCTTTCCGCCACGGGCCTCGCGGTCGTCAAACGCCTGCTCGCCGGCGAAGCGGTGACGCAGGAAACCAGCGGCCTTGGCAAGCGCGAATGGCGCGAACTCATGGACTCGCTCGGCCGGGAGGGCTAGCCGTGTTGGAGGCGCGCGTCACGGGGCGCATCGGCGCGCCCGCTACGAAGGTTTGGGTCTTGGCCGGGGATTTCGACGCCTTGCCGCGCTGGATTCCTGGCATCGTGGCGAGCCGGGTCGAGGGCGAGGGCATCGGCCAGGTGCGTCATCTCACGATCGTGCGACGCGGGCGGCAATTTGCCGTCGAACGTTTGGAGACGCGCGACGATGCGGCGTTCCGCCTGAGCTATTCCATCGTCGAGTCCTCGCTCCCGGTGACCGAATACACCTCGTTCTTTCGCCTGATTCCAGGGCCGGACGACAAGACTTGCATATTGGATTGGTCGGCTAATTTTCTGGCCAAGGCCGCGACGAACGACGAGGCGATCGCTTTCGTGACCGGCGCCTATTCGGCGGGACTGGCGTCGCTGCAAAAGACCTTCGGCGCGTAAAGCCATGCCGAATTATCGCGCTGCTCCGGCTGCGTAGGATCGTTCCAAAACATCGTGTGGCTGCGGCCGCGTGGGGCCTATTCCATTACGATGCGCGCCTCGGCGCGCCTATTCCATTACGATGCGCGGCTGGGCGCGCAGGGGCGTCTCGGAAATCTTGCGCCAGACGCGGCCGGCAATGTCGCGGAAGGCTTTCGCGTGGGGGCCGGTCGGTTCGGAGGCCACGATCGGGCGGCCGCCATCGGAGCTGTCGCGGATGCGCGGATCGAGCGGGATTTCACCGAGGAACTCGACCTTCGAATCGATGGCTTCTTGCTTGGCGCCGCCATGGGCGAATATCTCGGTGCGGGTGCCGCACGCCGAGCACACGAAATAACTCATGTTCTCGACGATGCCGAGTACCGGTACGTCGAGCTGGCGGAACATGTTGAGCCCCTTGCGCGCATCGAGCAGCGCCACGGTCTGCGGCGTGGATACGATCACCGCGCCCGCGAGCGGGACGCGCTGGGCCAGCGTCAATTGCGCATCGCCCGTGCCAGGCGGCATGTCCACGACAAGCACGTCCAGGGGTTCCCACGCCACGCCGCGCAGCAATTGATCGACCGCCTGCGCGACCATGGGGCCGCGCCAGATCATCGGCTGCTTGTCGGTGGCGAGAAATCCCATCGACATGACCTTGACGCCGAAGGTCTCGGGCGGCTTCATCCGGCCGTCCGGCGCGCGCGTGGGCTTATCCTTGACCCCCATCATCAGGGGAATCGACGGGCCGTAGACATCGCAATCCAGGAGGCCGATCTTGAGGCCGTGCGCGGCGAGTGCCACCGCGAGATTTACCGCGACCGTCGATTTGCCGACCCCGCCTTTGCCGCTGGCGACGGCGATGATGGTACCTACCCCGGGCAGGATGGATTTTTCCGCACCCGCGGCGCGCGGTGCGCCCGTTCCATGGCTGGCGGGACCATGCGCGTGCGCATGGCCGTGCGCGGGCGATGGGCGTGGAATCGACGCGTCCGGGCGCGCCCGATGCGCGGTCAGCACTGCCGTGACGCTTTCGACCCCCGCGATCATGCGCACAACGTCCTCGGACGAACGCCGCAGGGGCTCGAGAGCGGGGCCGTCCGCCGGATCGACCTCGAGCGCGAACGACACCCGCCCGGCCGCGATGTTCAAACCCGCGATCATGCCGGCGCTGACGATGTCGCGGCCGGTCTTCGGCTCGCGCACCATGCGCAGCGCGTCGAGAACTTGACCTTCGGTGATGGTCGTCATGCTTGAAAACCGTCTATGGGCGGGCGATATCAGGGGGGTGCCGCGTTGTCCGGGCGGGTGTGCTGACATATAAGTCGTCGGCCCGGTGCTGGGAAGCGCGGGAAGCGGAAATCAAACAAGACTGGCAAAAGCGTAAAGCGGGGTATTGCGATGCTGTGGCAAAGTCAGGGCGGCGGTGGCGGCCCTTGGGGCAGCGGCGGTGGCGGTGGCGGACCGCCATGGGGCAATAATCCGTGGGGCCGGGGCGGTCAGCCGCCCAATCTCGAGGATCTCATCAAACAGGGCCAGGAACGGTTCCGGCGCCTGTTTCCACAGGGCCAGGGCGGCAATCGCAATATCCTCGTCTATGGCCTGGCCGCCGTGCTGCTGCTGTGGGTGTTGTCGGGCATCTACCGAGTACAGCCGGGCGAGCAAGGCGTCGTGGTGCGCTTTGGCGAATGGGTGGGGACGACCGATTCGGGCCTCCACTACCATTTTCCCAGTCCGATAGAGCACGTCATCAAGCCGCGGGTCGAGCAAATCAACACCATCGATGTCGGTTTTCGCTCGATCGGCGAATCGGGTCGCACCTCCAAGCGCGAGCTGCCAGGCGAAAGCAGCATGCTGACGGGCGACCAGAACATCATCGAAATTGACATGAACGTGCAGTGGAAGATCAAGGACGCGGGTAATTTCCTGTTCAACATCCGCGATCCCGAGCAGACCGTGAAGGTCGTGGCCGAAAGCGCGATTCGCGAGATCATCGGCCGCACGGACATCCAGCCGGCCTTGACCGAGGCCCGGCGCAGCATCGAATTTGAAACGCGCACGCTGCTTCAACAGATTCTCGACGACTACAAGTCCGGCATCGAGATCACCCAGGTGCAACTCCAGGAAGTGCAGCCGCCCCAACAGGTCATCGATGCCTTCAACGACGTCCAGCGCTCGCTTCAAGACCGCGACCGCCTTCAAAACGAGGCGGAGTCCTACCGCAACGACGTGATCCCGCGCGCGCGCGGCGAGGCCGTGAAACAGGTGCAGGACGCCGCCGCCTACCGAGAAAAAGTCATCAACGAATCCCAGGGTAACTCCCAACGCTTTCTGTCCGTTTACAACGAGTTCAAGCAAGGCAGGGACGTGACGGTAAAGCGCATGTACTTGGAAACCATGGAGCAGATCCTGCGCGGCGCGAAGAAGATCATCGCTGGCGACAAGGCCGGCCTTGCGCCCTATTTGCCGCTGCCCGTGCAGGCGCCCGAGCCGCCGCGCGCGCCCAAGAGCGGAGCCAGCCCATGAAAAAGCACCATCTCGTCTTCGGCGCGGTCGGACTCGTCGTGCTGGCGGTGCTCGCGTCCATGACGCTCTTCACCGTGCACCAGTCCCAGCAGGCCCTGGTGCTGCAACTCGGCCAACCCATTCGCACCATCGACACGCCGGGGCTCAAGGCCAAGTTGCCGTTCCTGCAGAACGTGGTTTATTTCGAGCGGCGCGTTCTCGCCGTCGATCCGCCCGACGAACGCGTGATCCTCGCCGATCAGAAGCCGCTGATCGTTGACGTCTATGCGCGCTACCGCATCACCGACCCGTTGCGCTTCTATCAGACCGCGCGCAACGAATCGGCGCTGCGGGATCTCTTGCGCCCAACCATCACCAAGTCGCTTCGCGGCGTGCTCGGCAATGTGACGCTGACAATGGTGTTGTCGGAGGAGCGCCGACGGATCATGAACGATATCCAAAAGGACGTGAACGCGGACGCCAAGCGCTTCGGCATCGAGGTGATCGATGTGCGTCTCCGGCGCGCCGACCTGCCCGACGAAACGCGCGAGGCGGTTTATGCGCGCATGCGCACCGAACGCGAGCGCGAGGCGGCCGAGTTCCGCGCCCAGGGTTTCGAGCGCGCCCAGCAGATCCGTTCCTCCGCCGATCGCGAGGCGACGGTGATCCGCGCCGAGGCGCAGAAGGAAGCGGAGATCCTGCGCGGTCAAGGCGATGGCGAGGCGACAAAAATCTACAACCGCGCCTACGGTCAGGACCCGCAGTTCTTCGAGTTCTATCGGGCGATGATCGCCTATCGCGAGGCGCTGCCGGCGAGCGAAACCACCTATATTCTCTCGCCGAACAGCGATTTCCTTCGCTACCTCGGAGGCGTCAAGCGTTGAGCGGCGCCGCGCGCCGTCCTGGCGCGATCGTTGGTCAAGCCGCGATCCGGATACCGCCATGGCAGATTTCTGGGTTGCTTTGGGCCTTGTCATGGTGATCGAGGGCGTGCTGTACGCCGCCGTGCCCGAAGGCATGAAACGCATGATGGCCGCGGCGCAGTCGCTTCCGGCGGGCGCTTTGCGCCTTGGCGGACTTTCGGCCGCCGGGCTGGGTTTGGCGATCGTCTGGCTGGTGCGCGGGGCGTAAGCCTCCGATTCGCAAGTCCGATCGCCGAAGATCGGCCGCGCACGAGCGAATCCCGGCCCGAGATCGGGGGCTCAAGCCATGGAACCGCCGCAATGTGCCCTTACATCGGCACGTCGAGCATGAGAAAATGCCGCCTTCCCTCGAACCGTGGAGCAGCCGCGTGAAGCCATCGGTCCAGTCCGCATTCGGCCAGCGCGCGTTCGGCGTATCGGCAGCCCGTCTGTCCATATCCGGGCCATGGCGCAGCGCCCGCCGAGCCGTTCGTCCCGTTGTCGCCGCCTTGTTTATCGCTTCGTTCGCCAGCGGTGCTTTGGCCGCGCCACCGCCCGAGGGTTTCGCTGACCTTGCGGAGAAGCTCCTGCCCTCGGTCGTCAATATTTCGACCACCCAGACGCCGAAGAGTGTGGCTCAGCGCGGGCCCGAGATGCCCCAGCTCCCGCCCGGCTCGCCCTTCGAGCAGTTCTTCAAGGAATTTTTCGACAAGAAGCGCGAGCAGGACCAGCAGCAACCCCCGCAGCGCCGGCCAACTTCGCTCGGCTCCGGCTTCATCGTCGATGCCTCGGGTTATGTCGTGACCAATTTCCACGTCATCGAAGGCGCGGATGAAATCACCGTCACCCTTCAAGACGAACGCATCCTGCCCGCCAAGATCATCGGTCGAGATCAGAAGACAGACCTGGCCTTGCTCAAGGTCGAATCGGCGCGGCCGCTGCCGGCCGTGAATTTCGGCGATTCGGCCGCCGTGCGCGTGGGTGATTGGGTGTTGGCGATCGGCAACCCTTTCGGTCTTGGCGGCACCGTGACCGCGGGCATTCTGTCCGCGCGCGGCCGCGACATCCAAGCCGGGCCATACGATGATTTCCTCCAAACCGACGCCTCGATCAACAAAGGCAATTCGGGCGGGCCCATGTTCAACATCAAAGGCGAGGTCATCGGCGTGAACACGGCGATCTTCTCGCCTTCGGGCGGCAGCGTCGGCATCGGTTTCGCGATTCCGTCCAATCAGGTGCGTGCGATCGTCGCGCAACTGCGCGATTTCGGCCGCGCCAAGCGCGGCTGGCTCGGCGTGCAAATCCAGAGCGTGACCGAGGAAATCGCCGAGAATCTCGGCCTCGGCGCCGGCGCGGCGCGCGGCGCGCTGGTCGCGGGCGTAAGCGATGGCAGCCCGGCGAGAAAGGCCGGGATACAGCCGGGCGATGTGATCTTGAGTTTCGACGGCAAGGACGTGCGCAAGATGCGCTCTTTGCCTTCGATCGTCGCAGAAACTCCGGTCGGCCGGCGGGCGCCGGTCATGCTGTGGCGCAAGGGCAAGGAGCAGACGGTCACGGTCGAAGTGGCCGAGCTTGTCGAAGCCGAGCAGGCGGCGAGCGCGCCCGCGACGGGCGATGGCAAGGGCGGCACGTCTTCGGGCGAGGGCACGATTGCCGAGCTCGGTTTGGTTCTTGCCCCCCTCACGCCCGAATCGCGCGAGCGCTTCGCCATTGGCAAGGGCGTCTTGGGTGTGGTGGTGACGAGCGTCGCCAATGGCGGTCCCGGCGCCGAAAAGGGCCTCACGCCCGGCGACGTGATCGTTGAGGTCGAGCAGGAAAAGGTCGCCAGCCCCGCGCAGGTCCAGGCCAAGGTCGCGGCCGCGCGGAAGGAGGGCCGCAAGGCCGTTCTGGTGCTGATCGAGAGACCGAGCCGCGGCGGCCACCGCGCCTTCGTGCCGTTGCGCCTCGATCGCGGCTAATTCGTCCGGAACTCGCTTTTGCGGTAGCCCTGGATATAGAGCAGGGCGGTCAAATCAGCGTGCTCGACCCGCACGCGCGCTTGCGCGGCGACGGTGGGCTTGGCGTGGAACGCCACGCCCAATCCGGCTTCGAGAATCATGCCGAGATCGTTGGCGCCGTCGCCCACGGCGAGAACATCGGCCGTGGACCGGCCTAGCCTCGCCGCGATCGCGCGCATTGCGGCGGCCTTGCCGTCGCGGTCGAGAATGGGTTCGCGCACGCGTCCGGTAAGCTTGCCGTCCGCAATTTCAAGGGCGTTCGAGATATCGGCGTCGAAACCCGCACGCACGCGAACTGCCGAGCTGAATTCGGCAAACCCGCTGGTCACCAATACGGCATGGGCACCGTTGGCGCGCATGGTCGCCGCCAGGATCTTCGCGCCGGGCGTCAATTCCAGGCGGTCGAGCACCGTCCCGATCGCGGTCGTGGATAGGCCCGCGAGCAGCGCCACGCGCCGACGCAGCGATTCGCCGTAGGGCAGTTCGGCGTTCATGGCGCGCGCGGTTAGCGCCGCGACCTTGTCCTTCACTCCGGCATGGGCGGCGAGTTCGTCAAGCGATTCGCCCTGAACCACGGTCGAATCCATGTCCGCGACCAGAATGCGCTTTCGCCGATCGGCACGCGCCATGACCGCGACATCGATCGGTCGAGCGCCGAGTACGGCACGCGTGGCCGCCTCGACATCGCGTTCTTGCGCCACCGGAAATTCGCAAGCTTCGCCCGGGGCCAGCCAGTTGGGCGCGCCTGCGCCGATCCCCGCGCCCTGGAGCGCGCGGGAAAGGGCGTGGACGGTGCTATCATCGAGCGCGCCCGGAGCGGCGGCGAGGATCAGGGCAAAATCCATGAAATTCATTCAGGCAAAGGTCGCGAACAGTGGCGTCTGAAAGGTTCGGCGGCAAGGCCGTGCTGATTGCGGGGCCGACGGCGTCGGGCAAGTCGCCGCTTGCGCTGGCGCTTGCCGAACGGCGTGACGGCGCCGTCATCAACGCCGATTCGATGCAGGTCTATCGCGAGCTGCGCGTGCTCACCGCGCGCCCTGGGCCGGAAGACGAGGCGCGCGTGCCCCATTACCTGTATGGCACGGTCTCGATCGGCGAACCTTTCTCCGCCGCGCATTGGCGCGCCGCGGCGCTGGTGGCGATCGCCGAGGTGCGCGCGGCGGGGCGCTTGCCGATTCTGGTCGGCGGCACGGGGTTCTATTTGAAGGCACTGACCGAGGGCCTGGTCGAGCTTCCCCCAATTCCCGAAGCCGTGCGCGCCGAGGCGCGCCGGCGGGCGCGCGAATTGCCCGCGCGCGACTTTCATGCCGAGATCGCCGCGCGCGATCCCGCGGCCGGCCGCCGCATCGGACCGAACGACGTCCAGCGCCTGGCGCGCGCGTGGGAGGTGCACGAGGCGACGGGCCGCGCGTTGTCCGATTTCCAGACCGATAAGGGCAAGGGCGGAATGGCTGGCGAGTTTCATGCCGTGCTGCTCGATCCGCCGCGCGAACACGTGCGCCAAGCGGCAAGCGCGCGCCTGGCCGCGATGGTCGCAGGGGGTGCGCTCGACGAAGCGCGCGCCGTCGGCCATCTCGATCCGGCCCTTCCCGGAATGAGGGCGCTGGGCCTGCGAGAACTTCTCGCTGCGGTGCGGGACGAATGTTCTCTCGCCGAAGCCAGTCTGAAGGCTGAACATGCCACCCACCGCTATATCAAGCGTCAGGCGACTTGGTTTCGCCACCAGATGCGGTTCGACGCACGCTTTGAGGATTGGCGGGAGGCTTTGGCGGCGCTCGTCGGCGAGGACTCCGGCGCGCCAAGCGCCGATGCGCGCCGCGACCGGTTGACCACAACTGCTTGAAAGATTAGTATTTACAGTATGTTGCGCCAGTTTGGTGCGAAAGCCACCGCGATTCCGCAGTGCGGTATCGGGAGCGGCCGAGATTATCCGTGTGCTAGCGGGAGGAATGCGTCGTGGCCGAGACACCCATGACCGGGTCGGAAGTGGTGCTTCGAGCGCTCGTGGATCAGGGCGTCGAAGTAATTTTCGGCTATCCCGGCGGCGCCGTGCTGCCGATTTACGACGCGCTGTTCAAGCAGAATTCCTTGCGCCACATCCTGGTGCGCCAGGAAGGCGGCGCGGTGCATGCGGCCGAGGGCTATGCGCGCTCGACGGGCAAGGTGGGCGTGGTGCTCGTGACCTCGGGTCCGGGGGCGACGAATGCGGTCACGGGCCTCACCGATGCGCTCATGGATTCGATTCCCGTCGTGTGCTTGACCGGCCAGGTGCCAACCCATCTCATCGGCAATGACGCGTTCCAGGAAGCCGACACCACCGGCATCACGCGCCCCTGCACCAAGCACAATTATCTGGTCAAGGATCCAGCACAGCTCGCGCGCGTCGTCCACGAGGCGTTCCATGTCGCGCGCAGCGGGCGGCCCGGCCCGGTGGTGATCGACCTGCCGAAGGACATTCTCGTCGGTGCCGCCCCTTATGTGACGCCGGAGCGCGCCAAGCACCGCACCTACAATCCGCCGGTGAAGGGCGATATCAAGAAGATCGAGCAGGCGGTCGAGATGATGGCGAACGCCAAGCGCCCGCTGTTGTATTGCGGCGGTGGCGTCATCAACTCGGGACCGGCGGCCTCGAAGCTGCTGACGCAATTCATGCGCCTCTCGGGTTTTCCGTGCACGCTCACGCTCATGGGCCTGGGCGCGGTGCCGTCCTCGGATTCCCAGTTCCTCGGCATGCTCGGCATGCACGGCACGTACGAAGCCAATCTGGCGATGCACGATTGCGATCTGATGATCAATATCGGGGCGCGATTCGATGACCGAGTAACCGGACGCTTGGCGGCCTTTTCGCCCGGTTCGCGCAAAATTCACGTCGATATCGACCCGTCCTCGATCAACAAAAGCGTTCCGGTCGAGCTCGGCATCGTGGGCGACGTGGCGCACGTGCTTGAGGACATGATCAAGGTCTGGAAGGCGCGCCAGCCCAAACTCGACCGCCAGGCGCTCAAATCCTGGTGGGCGCAGATCGAGCAATGGCGCGCGCGCGATTGCCTGCGCTATCGCCCCTCGAAGGACATTATCAAGCCGCAATACGCGCTCCAGCGCCTGCAGGAGCACATCAAGGACCGGGATTTCTACATCACGACCGAAGTCGGCCAGCATCAGATGTGGGCGGCACAGTTCTTGAAGTTCGAGGAGCCCCATCGCTGGATGACCTCGGGCGGGCTCGGCACCATGGGCTACGGTCTGCCTGCCGCGATGGGCGTGCAGATCGCGCACCCGAAATCCCTCGTCATCGATGTCGCGGGCGAGGCGTCGATTCTCATGAACATCCAGGAAATGTCCTGCATCGCGCAATACCGTCTGCCGGTGAAGGTATTCATCCTCAACAACGAATACATGGGCATGGTGCGCCAGTGGCAGGAATTGCTCCATGGCGGGCGCTATTCGGAAAGCTACATGGAGTCTTTGCCCGATTTCGTGAAGCTGGCCGAGGCTTTCGGCGCCGTGGGCCTGCGCGCGACCAAGCCCGAGGAACTCGACGACGTGATCAAGGAAATGATCGATACGCCCAGGGCCGTGATCGCGGACATCATGGTGGACAAGACCGAGAACTGCTTCCCCATGATTCCCTCGGGCGCGGCGCACAACGAAATTCTGCTCGGCCCCGGCGACGAATTGGAAAAGCGGGTTTCCGAGGACGGCATGGTCCTGGTCTGAACGGCGCGAGCACCACCAAGATCGGAACCCCGATTCGGCGCCGATACGGAGAAGGACCATGACCGAGAAACGCATCGAACGTCACACCATCGCGGTGCTCGTGGACAACGAGCCGGGCGTGCTCGCGCGCGTGATCGGGCTGTTCTCGGGCCGCGGCTACAATATCGAGAGCTTGACGGTCGCCGAAACCGATACCGAGCAGCATCTCTCGCGCATCACCGCGGTGACGAGCGGCACGCCGATGGTCATCGAGCAGATCAAGGCCCAGCTCGGGCGCTTGGTTCCGGTGCACAAGGTAAGCGACCTGACCGCCGAGGGCCCGCATGTCGAACGCGAATTGCTTTTGGTCAAGGTGGTCAGCCGCGGCGAAAAGCGTGTTGAGGCCCTGCGCATCGCCGATATCTTTCGCGCCCGGGTGGTCGATTCGACGATCGAGTCCTTCGTCTTCGAAGTCACCGGCGCCGCCGACAAGCTGTCCGCGTTTATCGGCCTGATGAAGCCCTTGGGAATGGTCGATGTGTCGCGCACGGGCGTGGTCGCCATCTCGCGCGGCGCGCAGGCCCTCTAGGCCGGCCCCGCATCCCATGGAGTACGTGTTGGCGCTCGCGGCGATGGCGGCGGTGAACATCCTCGGCGCCATGAGTCCGGGTCCGGCCTTCGTGTTCCAGGCGCGGCTGGCGGCGGCGCACGCACGCCGGGCGGGCGTGTTCTCGGCGCTCGGCATGGGCGTGGGGGCGGTGTTCTGGGCGAGCCTGTGTATGCTCGGCTTCGCGATTCTCGTGCGCGAGGCCTCCGAGGTCTACACGGCGCTGCGCCTCGCGGGCGGAGCTTATCTCGTCTATTTGGGCGTGACGCTCTGGCGCCACGCGCGCGTGGCGCTCTCGGAGATTTCGGAGCGGGGCGCCTCGCCCATG
>JBJXGH010000060.1:0-21382 GCA_046153685.1 Alphaproteobacteria bacterium | reverse complement strand
TCTTCACCGACTCGCCTTGGGCGAGCGCATCGGAGATCTGCTTCAAAACGACCTCGACGAGCTGGGCCGATTCGTGGCGCGAAAGTCCAACCTCCTGATACACCGCCTCGCTCAGGTCCGCGCGGGTTAGCGTCCGTTCTGCCATGGCCCCCTCCAGCTTCACTCTCGACGGTAGACTTACGGGCTAAAGCAGTCAATTGGCTCGAAAAGTCGGATTTTGCCCGATCGGCCCGGCAACCGCATGGTCCGGGCCCGGCTCTTGCGGTCAGCCCGAGGAGCGACTTGCCACGTTCCCGGCGCCATCCACCTCGGATTCACCGGTTTCGGATTCGTCTATCACGGCTGGCCGGTCGAACTCGACTTTGATGCGCTCATTGAAACCACCCGAGACCAGATCGGCAGCGACGCCAATGGCGTTGGCGAAGCCCAAGGCATCGGCGGCGCCATGGCTTTTGACGCAAATGCCGTTCAGCCCGATGAACATGGCGCCGTTGTAGCGGCGCGGATCGACCCGGCGGCTAAGCTTCTTCAAGCCGCGGCGGGCAAGCAGATACCCCAGGCGCGCGGCAAGCGAGCTCTTGAAGGCCTCACGTAGGAACTGGCTGATGAGGCGCGCCGTACCCTCGGCCGTCTTGAGCGCGATATTGCCCGAAAACCCGTCGGTCACAACCACATCGACGGTGCCGGCGGCAATATCGTCGCCCTCGATGAAACCGTGGAAATTGATGCCGTGGCCAGGCTCGCGCAGCATGGCGGCCGCCGCGCGCAGTTCGTCGTGACCCTTCGCCTCCTCGGTGCCGACATTCAGAAGCCCCACGCTCGGGCTCGTGAGGCCGAGAACCGTGCGGGCAAAAACCTCTCCCATGACGGCGAATTGCAGCAGATTGTTGGCGTCGCACACGACATTGGCGCCAAGGTCGAGCATGACGCTCTCGCCCTTGAGTGTGGGGAAGAACGAAGCAATCGCCGGACGGGCGATGCCGGGCAGGGTGCGCAATTGCAGCTTGGCCATGGCCATGAGCGCGCCCGTATTGCCCGCCGATACCACGCCCGCCGCCTCGCCGTCGCGCACCGCCTCAATCGCCAGCCACATGCTAGACTTGCGACCCGAGCGTAACGCGGCCGAGGGGCGGGCATCGGCGCCCACGGTCTCGAGCGTGTGGCGAATGGTCACGCTCGCGCGCAATTTCCGCCGCTTGCGTACGAGGGGAACCAGGCGCCGTTCGTCACCGACGAGAAGGAAATGAAGCTCCGGGCGGCGCTGGCGCGCGATATGGGCGCCGCGCACCACGGCCTCGGGGGCGTGATCGCCACCCATGGCGTCAAGCGCAAGCGTTATGCGATCGGCCGACGACCGCGCCTGTGAATAGGGCGACGAAGACCGCGTGGGCAGCGTCAAGGGCGGCAGCCGCGCGGCAACGCGGGCTAGCTGGCCGGAGAGGCCTGCACCACGTCGCGCTTGCGGTAATGGCCGCACGCGCCGCAGACGTGATGGGGACGCATCATCTCGCCGCAATTCGCGCACTCGACGATCGCCTCGCTCTTGAGGGCGTGGTGGGAGCGGCGCATGTTGCGGCGGGATTTGGATGTCTTTTTCTTGGGAACGGCCATGGTTTTCTCCCGGCGGACGCGCCGCAGGCTTTCGCAAACTCGGTGGGGAACAGCAGCTAGATAGCGAAAACCGAGCGTTCCCGCAAGTTCCGTGCAAGTGTTAAGTCAATTTCTTGCGTAATTCCACAAGTTTGGAAAAGGGTCCTAATTTCTCGGTTCCGGCGATTTGGCCCCCTGTCGCAGGCTTTTCGCCGCTCACGCCGAGAATATCGCTCAATTCCACGCCGGGTTTTCGGGGGTATGGGTCAAGCGCCACGACCATTTGCTGGGCCATCGCCTCGCCAAGATCGATATGGTTGCCATCCATCTGCTCGGGATCGTCCTCGCCGGACGACGACAGATGGACCTCGGGCATCTCAGGCCCTGCCCGCTTGGCGTAGGTGACGCCGATTTTCACTTCGAGCCTGGCCGGAACCGGCTCCAGGCTGATCACGCATTGCTGGGTGACTTCGGCCTCGAGCCGACCTTCGACCCGGTAAAGCCCGCCGCCAAGGGCGGTGACGTGGAGCCAGGCCTCGAGGCGGTCAAGAGCGGCAAGACCAAAGCGCCGCGCCAGCGCCGCCCGCTCCGCGGCATTGGCTGAGATATCCTCCACCAGTCCGGCGGATGGAATGTCGCCGACATCGACGACGCGGCTGAACTCGGGCACTTCCTTCAAGGGCGGCCGCTTCATGGATCCGAGCCTCCGTTACTCGGCCGGCGACGGCGGAAAGATCAGCCGACCGGCCAATAGCTCCGCCCCATCATGGGCCGCAAGACCGCGATCGAGAGCGGAGACATAGCTGGCAAGCTCCGCTGCGCCCAGACACTTGCCGGCATAGATGTTCCGCGCGAGAACTTCGCTGAGGGCCGCCTCGCCCGCGGCCAGGCCCTGTTCGTAAGCCAAGACCCGGCCGAAAAATTGCGTGGCCAGGCGCTTGATGCGCTTGCCGACCGCGAGATCGCCTACCCCCATTTCGCGGAGATTGCGGTCGAGATCGGCGAACAGCGCGTCAAATACGTCCTGGGAAAGCTGTGCGCCAGGCGCGCCCGCCGATTTGAGCCGCCGCATGATGGCGAAGCCATGGAGCGCGATCATCTCGAACCGGCCTTCCGGCGTGTCGGGCACGCCCAAGCGCGCGTAGAACACGGGATCGCGCGCCCGCGCGACGGCTGCCGCGTACAATTTATCTGCCGCCGCCTTGCGCGCGCGCCGCGCCCGACCCAATCCGAACATGGGAAAGCCTTGAAACACCCGGATATCGTATCGATTTCAGGACTGTGATACTATTGAGCTAACTTGAGTGTCATTCAAGCGCGGCGCATAACGAGCGCTGAGAATTGACCGGCAAGGATGGCTTTCTATATTTAGCACGCACCATGATGATTGATTGCAATTACAGACCCAGCCTCGCGCCCTGCCGCTCCCATGGCCGCCAGGCGCTTTACGCGCTGGTGCTCGGCGCGGCCCTCCTGGCTGCTTCGTGCTCGCCGCCCGTCGAACGGCGCGGCAATTTACCCGATCCCGTGGTGCTGGCCGATATCCAGCCCGGCGTTCACACCAAGGAGCAGGTAAGCCAGCTTCTCGGCACGCCGTCGAGCGTCGCACCCTTCGACAAGAACATCTGGTATTACATGGGCCAGAAGACCGAAAAGATCGCCTTCTTCAAGCCCGAGATTCTCGAGCAGCAGGTTGTCGCGATCAAATTCAACGACAAGGGCGTCGTAAGCGAGGTCCGCCGCTTCAACCAGGCCGATGGCAAAGAAGTCGACGTCGTCGAGCGCGAGACGCCGACGCGCGGGCAGGAACTCACATTCGTACGCGCCCTTCTCGGTTCGCTCGGCTTCCTCGGGCGCAATCCCTTGAACAGCGAGGCCGGCTACAAGCGCGAGGGCCGCAACTAGCTCACCACCCTGGGTCAACGAAAAGCCCCGGACCGAAGTCCGGGGCTTTGCCGTTTCGAGGTGTCGGAGAAACGACCGTCCGTCACAGCTTGGCCAGCACCGCCAACATCAGGATCGCCACGATATTGGCGATCTTGATCATCGGATTGATCGCCGGGCCCGCCGTATCCTTGTACGGATCGCCGACCGTGTCGCCGGTCACCGCGGCCTTGTGGGCTTCCGAGCCCTTGCCACCGAAATTGCCTTCCTCGATGTACTTCTTCGCATTATCCCATGCACCGCCGCCCGAGGTCATCGAGATGGCGACGAACAGGCCCGTCACGATGGTTCCGAGCAGCATAGCGCCCAAAGCGGTGAAGGCATTGGCTTGCCCCGCCACGAGATAGACAACGAAGTAGAGCACGATCGGCGCCAATACCGGAAGCAGCGAGGGAACGATCATTTCACGGATCGCAACCTTGGTCAGCAAATCGACGGCGCGGCCGTATTCGGGCTTGGCCGTGCCCTCCATGATGCCGGGGATGTCCCGGAACTGACGGCGCACTTCCTCGACCACCTGTCCGCCTGCGCGCCCGACCGCCTGCATGCCGAGCGAGCCGAACAGATAAGGCAGAAGGCCGCCAATGAAGAGGCCTATGACGACGTACGCGCTTTCAAGCGAGAAGCCAACCTCGACATCGGGGAAGTAGTGCTTCAGGTCCTGGGTATAGGCCGTGAACAGCACGAGCGCGGCCAGACCAGCCGAGCCGATAGCATAACCCTTGGTCACCGCCTTGGTCGTGTTGCCGACGGCATCGAGCGCGTCGGTGGTCTTGCGCACGTCCTTGGGTAGATCGGACATTTCAGCGATGCCGCCGGCATTGTCGGTCACGGGGCCATAGGCATCGAGGGCCACGATCATGCCCGCCAAGGCAAGCATGGTGGTGGCCGAGATCGCCACGCCATACAGTCCCGCCGCCAGATTGGCCAGCACGATACCAATGCTGATGACGACGACCGGCAGCGCGGTCGATTCCATCGACACGGCCAAGCCCTGGATGATGTTCGTGCCGTGGCCCATGGTCGAGGACCGCGCAACCGAAGTCACCGGGCGATGACCCGTGCCCGTGTAGTACTCGGTGATCCAGACGATGAGCCCGGTCACCGCCAAGCCGATGATGGCGCACTGGTACAATTGGCTTCCCGTCACGCCAATGGCGATTTCGGCGGAAAATCCGCCGAACATGTAATGGGTGATATAGGCAATGAGGCCCGCCGAGACGACGGCCGTCGCGATCAAGCCCTTATAGAGCGCGCCCATGATATTGTTGGAGGCGCCGAGGCGAACGAAATACGTGCCGATGACCGAGGCGATGATACACGCGGCCGCGATGACGAGGGGATAGAGCATCATGCCGCCCTGCACCTCGACCGGGAAATACAGCATCGCGAGCAACATGGTCGCCACGATCGTGACCGCATAGGTCTCGAACAGATCCGCGGCCATGCCGGCGCAGTCGCCGACATTGTCGCCGACATTGTCCGCGATCACGGCCGGATTGCGCGGGTCATCCTCGGGAATGCCGGCCTCGATCTTGCCCACGAGGTCGGCGCCGACATCGGCGCCCTTGGTGAAGATGCCGCCGCCCAGGCGCGCAAAAATGGAAATGAGCGAAGCCCCAAAGCTCAACGCGACCAGCGCCTCGATGATCGAGCGGGTCGGAAGACCAAACTGGAGAAGCGTAAAGTAGTAGCCGGCCACGCCGAGTATGCCCAAACCCACGACCAGCATGCCGGTCACGGCACCCGAGCGAAAGGCGATGGCAAGCGCGGGCTTCAAGCCGCCGCGCGCCGCCTCCGCCGTGCGCACGTTCGCGCGCACGGAGACGTTCATGCCGACATAGCCCGCAACCGCGGACAAGACGGCGCCGATAACATAGCCGATGGCAACCGTGTAGCCGAGAAATCCGCCGAGCAGGATTCCGACCAGGACGCCGACGATGGCGATGGTGCGGTACTGGCGATTCAGATAGGCGTTCGCGCCTTCCTGGATCGCGGCTGCGATTTCTTGCATCCGGGCGTTACCCGCGCTGGCGGCGAGCACCTGCCGGCTAACCACCACACCGTATAGAAGCGCGATCACGCCGCTGCCGAGCACCGACCACATCAAACCTGACATTCAAAATCCCCCATGAATCGAAGCAACGCGCGCGCCCCGCGCCTCGCGCGCTCTGGACACGGAACTTGGGCGCGGAACATGCCAGAAGCCCCCCCCACGCGCAACATATCACGCGCCGCCGCCATGTCCCGGGGGATGGCCGATTCGATTTGGTGTCAGAGGGTCTTATGGCCTATGCGGCCCGGGCGCGGAAGGCGCGCAGCCGGAATCCGACCAGCAAGGTCGCGGCCACGATGGGTAGTGCCATCAGATTGAGCGAATCCCAGCCGATGTAATGATGCAGTTTACCCGAAAGCAGCGCCGACAGCGTGACCGTGCCGTAAACGAAGAAATCGTTGAGGCCCTGCACCTTGGCCTTTTCCTGCGGCCGGTAGGATTCGGTCAAAAGCGTGGTCGCGCCCACGAACATGAAGTTCCAACCGACGCCCAAGACGGTCAGCGCCGCCCAGAAATGCACGACCGTGTTACCCGCAAGATTGAGCGCGATGCACAACGCAAACAACCCACTGCCCGCCGCCATGACGTTCAGCACGCCGAAGCGCTGGATGAGACTGCCGGAAATGAACGAAGGCGCATACATGCCGAGTATGTGCCATTGGATGACGAAGGCCGTGTCGCCGAAATTGTGATCGCATGCGAGCATGGCCAGGGGCGTTGCGGTCATGAGCGTGGACATGACGGCGTACGACAAGGGCCCGCACAGCATGGCCGTCGCGCAAGACGGCTGAGCGATGATTTCGCGCAGCTTTCGGCCGCCGGGGGCGCGCTCCTCCGCCGTGGCCGCCGGGAAACGCACGAAGGACAGAGCGACCACGACGCTGGCGCACACGAAGATCAGCGCGAAATAGCACCCAGCGAACAATACCGGCGAGAACAATTCGCGCGTCAGGCGCGCGAGATTGGGCCCGGCCACGGCGGCGAACACACCGCCCGCCAGCACGAGCGAAATCGCGCGACTTTTGAAGCGGGCATCCGCCACGTCGGCCGCGGCGAAGCGAAATTGAATGACGAAGCCGTAAAACACGCCCGTCACCGCCGAGCCCAGGCAGAAAAAGGCGAAATCCGCATCGAGGATCGCGGCTGTCGACAGCGCGCCTCCCAACATGCCGACCACGGCCGCGCCGATGCACGCCGCGCGGCGGCCGAAAACGCGCATGAGCTGGGCGGCCGGGATCGTTGCCGCCATCGTCGCGCCGTATTGCAGGGCCAATGGCAGAGTGGCGTAGGCCTTGTCGAACGCCAGCGCGTTGCCGACCAGCGCGGATGTCGTAGCGATAAGCGAGGCGCCCGTCATGGCGAGAGCCTGGCAAACCGCCAGGAGGGCCACATTCTTCCATGCAGGCGAGAGCGTCATTGCACGGCGAGGATACGTAGGCCGGCTTTGCTCCGTCTACCGATAGTTCAACCGGTTGCGGGCCCGTCAGCCGGTCAGGCGCGATGCGGGCGCGAACGAGATTTTCCGATCCCCGACGCCCTGCAACAGCACCGCCTTGATACGCCCCGCGCCGACGGCGCCGTCGGCGACGCGCGCAAGGCGCTGCATCATCGCCTGCAGCAGCGCTCCGCTGCCGTCATAGGGCACAACCGCGAGATAGGCGTGGAGATCGCGGGCGAAGGCATCGCGCAGGCGCGGCATTGAGGCCTCGACCTTGCCTTTTGCGTCCTGGTCCTTGGCCTCGATCGTGATCGAGAGGGTGACATGGCGTTGAAGTTGACCGTTGCGAATGATGGGAACGACGAAAGGCTCGAGGGGCACAAAATTGGTCAGCGGCACGTTCGTCCCGCCTTGGCCATCGCTTTTCTTGCCGTGCTCACTGGATTTCTCCGACGCGCCCTCTGATTTTTTCGCCGAGGCGAGCACGAGCACGTCCGCGCGCGCGGACGAAGCCAGCGCGAAAAGCACCAGAAGGCTTAGGCGAAGGATGATCGGCACGATGGGGACTCGGGGTTTAGGGCCAAAAACTTGGCAGCGGCCCTAACCTAAGTCCGGGCAGTCAATAGAAGATGAACGCGGAATCAGAAATGGCGGTAGCCGCCACGCCCCAAGGCAATGCCGCGTGCGCCCGCGACCGAGACGCCGCGCCCAGCCCCCAATCGGCCCAGACGCGCAATCGGCACCCCGAGTTCGCCCGACAATGCCGCGAGCCGCGTGCCCGCGCCCGCCGGCGCGGCGAAGAGGATTTCATAGTCGTCGCCGCCCGTCAGCACGGACAGAAGGCGCCCGGGTTCGCGCGCGAGCACTTCGCGCGCAGCCTCGGACAGGGGCACCAGAGCTGCGTCGATATCCGCCGACAGACTCGAAGTCTCGGCCATGTGACCCAGATCGGCCACCAAACCGTCCGACACGTCGAGCGCCGCGCGCGCCAAGCCGATCAGGCGCGGCCCGAGCGTGGTACGCGGGCGTGGCAATCGATAGCGCCCGACGAGTTTCTCGCGCGAATGCGAATCCAACCACTCAAGCTCGCCCCGGAGGCAGGCCAGGCCCAAGGCGGCATCGCCGATCGTGCCCGACACATAGACATCGTCGCCCGCGCGCGCTCCGCCCCGGCGCAAGATGGTGCCTGGCTCGATATCGCCGATCGCCGTGATGGAAATACACACCGGACCAGGCGTGGCCGCGGTGTCGCCTCCGGCCAAAGATACGCCGAACTCCTCCTGATCTGCGCCGAGGCCGGTCACGAAGGCGGAAATCCAGGCTTCGTCGATCTCTGGGCCGAGGAAAAGGGTCATGAGGTAATGACGAGCCCGGCCGCCCTTCGCCGCGATGTCCGACAAATTGACCCGCAGCGCCTTGCGCGCGATCAGATCGGGCGGATCGTCCGGCCGAAAATGCACGCCTGCGACGAGCGCGTCGGCGGTGACGATGATCTCGCGCCCTACCTGCACGCTTAGCGTCGCGACATCGTCCCGAAGCCCGACAGCGCCCAGCGTACCGGACGCCAGCGGCGCGAAATAGCGTCTTATGAGTTCGAATTCATCCGGCAGACGCGCCATCGCCCGTACCATCCATCTCCGCGGGCCGCACGGTGCGCGCGATCCGGTCAAGCACGCCGTTGACGAGCGCCGTCTCGCGCTCGCCGAAGAAAGCGTAACTCACGCCGACATGTTCGGCGATCGCGACGCGCGGAGGGATATCCGGTCGGGCCAGGATCTCGAATGCGCCAGCGCGCAGCACGACCTTTATCAGAAGCTCCAGGCGGTCGAAATTGAGCGCGCCCTGAAGCGCGGACGCAACCAGCCGGTCGATTTCACCGCGCCTATCGACGACACCACGCACCAGGGCCGAGAAAAACGCCCGGTCCATTTCGTGCCCCTCGTCGCCGCCCAGCATGTCCGCGCCAAAGCGCGGCCAGAACTGCTCGACGACCGAATCCACGCCCGCCCCGCCGATCTCGAGTTCGTATAACGCCTGCGCCGCAGCCAGGCGGGCGGCGCGGCGGCCGCGCGAAGGCCCCTTGGCGTTCGGCGGCGGCTTCGCGTCCTGGGTTTCGGTCATGGCGGCCATCAGCGCGGAAACAAGTTGAAGTGGCGCTTGAACTCAAGCATCTCAAGGCACGCCTTGGCCGCGGCGGCGCCCCGATTCTTTTCGTGCACATTGGCGCGCGCCCAAGCCTGGGCCTCGTTCTCGACCGTCAGAATGCCGTAGCCGATTGCGATGGTGTAACGCAGAGCGAGGTCCTGCAGGCCGCGCGCGCTCTCGGCGCAGACATAATCGTAATGCGAGGTTTCGCCACGAATGACGCAGCCCAGTGCCACATAGCCGTCAAAACGGTGAGTTAGGGTGGAAAACGACCGCGCGCGAATCGCCATCTGAATTGCGGACGGAATCTCGAACGCCCCCGGCACCTCGAAACGCTCATAGCTCGCGCCCTTGGCCTCGAGATACTGGGTCGCCCCCTTCGCCAATTCATCCGAAATCGCCGGATAGAACCGCGCCTCGACGATCATGATATTCGGCTTCTGGGCCATGCTTAGTCCTCGCTCGGCGGAAGGGCCCGGCGTTCGACGACCTTGAGACCGTAGCCGTCGAGACCGACGATGTTGCGTTGGGCATTGGTCAAAAGGATCATCTCGCTCACGCCCAAATCCAGCAGGATTTGCGCGCCCACGCCGTAATCGCGCAATTCGCCCGGCCCGCCCAACCCGTCGCGGCGCTTCACCCGATCGGTGAGACTGGTCGCCATGGGTTCGCGGATCAAAACCACGACGCCGCGCCCGGCCTTGCCGATGAGGCGCATCGCCGCGTGCAGTTCGTGGCCGCGTCCGGGGCTGCGTTCGCCGAGCACGTCGGTCAATACGTTGAGCGCGTGCATGCGCACGAGCACCGGCCCCTCCGCGCTAAGATCGCCCTTAATCAGCACGACATGCTCGGCATAAGCCACCTTGTTGGTATAGACGATCATCCGGAACCGCCCGCCATAGGAGGTATCGAGCGTCGTCTCCATCGTGCGCGCAACTAGGCGTTCCTTGCGCCGACGATACGCGATCAAATCAGCGATGGTCCCGAGCTTCAGGCCATGGCGCTGACAAAAACCCACCAAATCGGGCAAGCGCGCCATCGTACCGTCGTCGTTCATGATCTCGCAGATGACGCCCGAAGGGTTCAAGCCGGAAAGGCGCGCGATATCCACCGCCGCCTCGGTATGGCCCGCGCGCACCAACACGCCGCCCTCGCGCGCAACCAGCGGAAAGATGTGCCCCGGCGTGGAGATATCGTCCGAGCCGCGGCTCGGATCGATCGCGACCGCGATGGTGCGCGCCCGGTCCGAGGCCGAGATGCCCGTGGTCACGCCTTCGCGCGCCTCGATGGAAACGGTGAAGGCCGTCTGGTGGCGCGAACGATTGGTTTGGGACATGAGCGGCAAACCCAACTGGCGCACCCGATCGGGCGTCATGGCTAGGCACACGAGGCCGCGGCCATAGCGCGCCATGAACGTGATGGCCGTCGGGGTCGCCATCTGGGCCGGAATCACCAGATCGCCCTCGTTCTCGCGGTCCTCGTCATCGACCAGGACGAACATGCGTCCGTTGCGCGCGTCCTCGACGATGTCTTCAATGCTTGAAAGGAACTCGTGACCGGCCATAGAGGCTATTCCTTGCCAAGCAGCCGCGCGGCATAGCGCGCCAGCATGTCGATTTCGAGATTGAGGCGATCGCCCGCGCACAGCGCGCCGAAGGTCGTGCGCTCGCGCGTATGCTCGATGACATTGACCCCGAAACGAGTCGCGCCGTCCAGGCCGTCGGATACGTCGTTCACCGTCAACGAGACGCCATTGAGCGCAACCGACCCCTTGGCCGCGATATAGCGCCCGTAATGCGCCTCGACCTCGACGACATGGCGCAGGCTATCGCCCTCGGGCAGAATCGACACGACGCGCGCGACCGCATCGACATGGCCGCCGACGATATGGCCTCCCAGTTCCGCGGCGAGCGTCAACGGCCGCTCGAGATTGACCGACGTGCCGGGTTTCCAATCGCCGAGCGTGGTGCACGACAAGGTCTCCGCAGAAGCCTTGACCGCGAACCAGCCCGGTCCCTTTTCGATCACGGTCAGACAAACGCCCGAACAAGCGATCGAGGCGCCCAATTCTATGGCCGAAGTGTCGTAGGACGTTCCCAGCGTGAAGCGGGTATCGCCCTGGCGCGCCACCGCCGTCACGCGACCGATATCGGTTATGATTCCTGTGAACATGAAAGCTAACCTAGTCGCGCCGACGATAGGTTTCCAGGACGTCCACGCCCGCGCGCCGGATGGCAATCCGCTCGAACCGCCGCATGTCCTTGAGCGAGTCCACGCCTAAGGGCTGCGCCATCGGCACGCCGTCACCGCCGATCACGTCCGAGGAGCGGAACCAGGCGATGCGATCGACCATCCCGCTGGCCAGCGCCGCGGCGGCCAAATGGCTGCCGCCCTCAATCAGAACCCGGGTGATGCCGCGCCCTCCGAGCTCCGCAAGGATTGCCGGCACGGGCGGCTGTTCGGCCCTATCGCCCGGAACGAGAATGGTTTCCACCCCCGCCTCGCGATAGGCGTGCAAGCGCCGCTCGTCCCCGCCTGCGCGGGTCGCGAGCCATGTCGGAACCTCGCGCGCGGTTGCCACCAATTTCCCCGTCAGCGGCAGACGAAGCCGACCATCGACGACGACGCGCACCGGAGAGCGCCAGGCGAGCCCGGGCAGACGGCAGGTCAGTTCCGGATCGTCGGCCAAGGCCGTGCCGATCCCGACCAACACCGCGTCGTGTTCGGCGCGCATCATGTGCGTCCAGGCGCGCGCCACCTCGCCGGTAATCCAGCGGCTGTCGCCGCGGTGGGTCGCGATCCGGCCGTCGAGCGTGGTCGCGGTCTTGAGCGTGACCATCGGGCGCCCGCGCGCGGTGCGCAGGATGAAGCCTTCGTTGATCTCCGCGGCCTCGCGCGCGCCGAGGCCGGCCTCGACCGCGATACCCGCCGCGCGCAAGGCCTCGAAACCCCGACCGTGAACTCGCGCATCTCGATCCTCGATCGCGGCCACGCAGCGCGCGATGCCCGCGGCGATCAAGGCGTCGACGCAAGGCTTGGTGCGGCCATGATGAGCGCAGGGTTCGAGCGTGACATAGGCGGTGGCGCCGCGAGCCGCCGCGCCCGCCCGCACCAGCGCCTCGGTTTCGGCGTGCGGCCGGCCGCCCGGCTGAGTCCAGCCGCGCCCCAACACGCGCCCATCGGGCGAAGCGATGACGCATCCGACGGCGGGATTGGGCCAAGCCGTGCCAAGCGCGCGTCGGGCCAGGCCCAACGCCGCCGCCATGTGTCGGCCATCGGCCTCGCGCCCGGCGGCACTCACTTGTCGTCGTCGCGCTCACCCGCGCCCAGCGAGCCCACGAACTCGCCGAAATCCTTGGCCTCGCGGAAATTGCGATACACGGAGGCAAAACGCACATAGGCGACGGGATCGAGATTGGCCAAGCCATCCATCACGAGTTCGCCTATCACGCTCGACGGGATGTCGCTTTCGCCTGAACTTTCCAGGCGCCGCACGATGCCATTGACCATGCGCTCGATGCGCTCGGGCTCGATCGGGCGCTTGCGCAGTGCCAGATCGAGGGAGCGGGTCAGCTTATCGCGGTCGAAGGGCGCGCGTGCGCCGCTCTTTTTTACCACCGTCAGTTCGCGCAGCTGCACGCGCTCGAAGGTCGTAAAACGCGAGCCGCATGCCGGGCAAAAGCGTCGCCGCCGGATGGCCGAGTTGTCCTCGGTCGGCCGGGAATCCTTTCCCTGGGTGTCGTCATGTCCGCAGAACGGGCAACGCATCGTTTCCCCCCGATCAAATAGCTAGCCGCGAATAGATCGGATGACGCCGGCACAATGCCAGCACGCCCGCGCGCGCCGCGGCTTCCGCGCCTTCGTTGTCTTCGCGATTGCGGGCCAACGCGTCGAGCACGTCGGCGATGAGTTCGGCAACACGACCGAATTCGGCGACTCCGAACCCGCGCGTGGTGCCGGCGGGCGTGCCCAACCGGATGCCTGACGTGATCGTCGGCTTTTCCGGGTCGAACGGCACGCCGTTCTTGTTGCAGGTGAGATGCGCACGGCCGAGCGAGGCCTCCGCGGCCTTGCCCGTCAGCCCCTTGGAGCGGAGATCGACGAGCATGAGATGGGTGTCGGTGCCGCCCGATACGATATCGAAGCCGCGGCGCGTCAGACCCTCGGCGAGCGCGCGCGCGTTCTCGACGACGGCATGGGCGTAACCCGTGAATGAGGGATCGAGCGCCTCGCCGAAGGCCACAGCCTTCGCGGCGATGACGTGCATGAGGGGGCCGCCTTGGGAGCCCGGAAAAACGGCGGAATTGAATTTCTTGGCGAGTTCGGGATCGTTCGTCAGAATCATCCCGCCGCGCGGGCCGCGAAGCGTCTTGTGCGTCGTCGTTGTCGCCACATGTGCGTGTGGAAACGGATTGGGGTGCGCGCCGCCCGCGACCAGGCCCGCAAAATGCGCCATGTCCACCATGAGCAGCGCGCCCACTTTGTCGGCGATCGCCCGGAAGGCGGCGAAATCGATGATGCGCGGATAGGCCGAGCCGCCGGCGATGATCAGCTTGGGCTCGTGCTCCAGGGCCAAGCGCTCGACCTCGCCGTGGTCGATCCGGCCGTCTTGCCGGCGCACCCCGTAATGGACGGCGTTGAACCACTTGCCCGAGACATTGGGTGGCGCACCGTGCGTCAGGTGTCCGCCTGCGGCCAGCGACAAACCGAGAATCGTCTCGCCCGGCTGAAGCAGCGCGAGAAATACCGCGAAATTCGCCTGGGCGCCCGAATGGGGCTGGACATTGGCGTGGGCGCAACCGAACAGCTTGCGCGCCCGGTCGATGGCCAAGCGCTCGGCCACGTCCACATGTTCGCAGCCGCCGTAATAGCGCCGGCCGGGGTAGCCCTCGGCGTACTTGTTGGTCAGCACAGAACCCTGCGCCTCTAGCACCGCGCGCGAAACGATGTTCTCGGACGCGATCAATTCGATGTGTTGCTGTTGGCGGTCCAATTCGGCGCGCACCGCCGCCGCCAGCGCCGGGTCGCACGCGGCAAGACCGGCATCGAAGAACATGTCGTCGCGCGACGCTTTCAAGGTTTCGGACATGGCGCCTATTGGAGCTTTTGAAGCCGGCGCGCGTGGCGCGGGCCGCCGTCGAACGCGGTCGAGAGAAAAACCTTGAGGCAATCGCGCGCGACTTCTGGCCCGAGCGTGCGCGCGCCCAGCGCCAGCACGTTGGCATCATTGTGTTCGCGGGCAAGACGCGCGCTGACCGCGTCGTGGCACACCGCCGCGCGGATGCCGCGCGTGCGATTGGCAGCAATGCTCATGCCGATTCCGGTACCGCAGATCAACACCCCGCGATCCGCCGTGCCGTTGACGACCGCCTTGACCACGTGCGCGGCGAAATCGGGATAATCGACGCTATCCGCGGTGTTCGTACCAAAATCGAGAACGCGCAAGCCCATCGCCTCCAAGTCCTTGACCAGAAGCGCCTTCAATTCAACGCCCGCATGATCATTGGCGATGGCGACCGTCTCCGAAGACATCGGAATCCCTTCTCGGCATTCATGGCGGAAGATACGAAGACAAAAAAACCATCGATGTGATACCACATGTCGGCCTTATTCGCCACGGCGCCACAATGACTCGGAACTTCCGCAAGATCTCGTTCCGCCGCATAAAATGCGCATAAAGCAAGGCGGCCAGCCTAGCGGCACGAGCAGTTAACGACGAGAAAAGCACCGGAGGTTTCCCGCAAGAGAACTGAACTAGCAGTATTGCATCGAGATATTCTCCGATCTCGATCGCAATTAGATCTTTGCTTTCAAAATCGTCGTTTGGTACTGACAAGAAGATTATCAATAATTTACTTACCTTTTCCATTACTTTGGGATAATTTCCGCGACCCGCACTTCGTCATGTGCGGTGTCAGTTTCACTCACTTGCGTGGAAGGTTCCGGTACATGATTGACGAGAGGACGCCGAAGACTTCGGCCACCGAGTTGCTTCGCATGACCGCCGATGTCGTGTCGGCCTATGTCGGCAACAACACCTTGTCCGCCGCGCAGATCCCGGACGTGATCAAGGCGATTTACGGCTCGTTCGTCGGCTTGCAGGGCGACTTCGCCGAGGGCAGCTCGGGGATCAAGCCCGTCGTGCCAATCAAGAAATCCGTGACGGCCGAGTACATCATCTGCCTCGAGGACGGCAAGAAGCTCAAAATGCTCAAGCGGCATCTGCGCACGTCCTACAGTCTGACGCCCGACCAATACCGCACGAAATGGGGACTGCCGCCCGATTATCCGATGGTGGCGCCGAATTATGCGGCCCAGCGTTCAGCATTCGCCAAGAAAATCGGCCTTGGCCGAAAGCCCGGAAAGCGTCGCGGCCGCGGCGGCAAATAACGCCGCGCTTGGTATTCTGTACCACGGTGGCCGTGCTTGGCGCAGGCCACCGGCCCGCGGGCCTTGGTCGCTCGCTCTCCGAGCGCAGAATTGGCTTAGTAAGCGGAATCGGCCGCCGGGCAAGCTTTCTTGCCGAGAACATGGGCGAGCTTTTTCATCGCTGTTCGCCCCAAGGCGCCCTCACCCGCCGAGGGCGGACCGACGATCGAAACTTCGACAAGACTCGCCGGGTCGATCGCCGTCACCTTGACGAACAGGCCGATGCGCTGAAACTCGAGGAATACATCTGTGGTGCGAGGCATGAAAATTTTCCAAGAATGGCGGTAACTCGGATTAAGCCTGCCTCAGCGTTAAGCCAGCGTTAAAAATGGGGCCCTTCCCGACCCCTAGGCGCATCGCGCCCGCCCCTGTTAGATTGCGCGCATTGTCGTCCGGCCGCGCCAATTTCGACCAATCCGCCCCAGGAGATCGTCCATGTCCGCGCAAGACCAAGCCGCGCACGCCCCACCGGCCAAGGCCGCCAAGGTTCAGTTTCAGTGGGAAGACCCGCTGCTGCTCGAACATCAACTATCCGAGGACGAGCGGATGATTCGCGATGCCGCGCGCGCCTACGCGCAAGGCAAGCTCATGCCCCGCATTCTCGAAGCCAATCGCCACGAGCGCTTCGACCGCGCGATCATCTCCGAGATGGGTGCGCTCGGGTTTCTCGGCGCGCCGCTCCACGGCTATGGCTGCGCAGGCATCAGTTATGTGTCCTACGGCCTCATCATCCGCGAGGTCGAGCGTGTCGATTCGGGTTATCGCTCGGCGCTGTCGGTGCAGTCGAGCTTGGTGATGTACCCGATCTACCAGTACGGCTCGCCAGCGCAGAAGCAGAAATACCTGCCGCGCCTGGCGAAAGGCGAGATCGTCGGGTGCTTCGGCTTGACCGAACCCGATTTCGGCTCGGATGCCGGCAGCATGACATCGCGCGCGCGCAAGGGCGATGGCGGCTACATCCTCAACGGCGCCAAGATGTGGATCACCAACGCTCCCGTCGCCGACGTGTTGCTGGTCTGGGCCAAGGACGAGGAAGGTCAGATCCGCGGTTTTCTGCTCGAACGCGGCATGGCGGGGCTGAGCACGCCGCATATCCAGGGGAAGTTCTCGCTTCGCGCGTCGGCCACGGGCGAGATCGCCATGCAGGACGTATTCGTGCCCGAGGAAAACATGCTGCCCCATGCCAGGGGGCTATCGGGGCCATTCGGCTGCCTGAACCGCGCGCGCTACGGCATCTCGTGGGGCGCCATGGGCGCCGCCGAGTTCTGCTGGCACGCGGCGCGCGAATACACGCTCGGCCGCAAACAGTTCGGTCGCCCACTCGCCGCCAACCAGCTCGTGCAGAAGAAACTTGCCGACATGCAAACCGAAATCACGTTGGGTCTACAGGGCAGCCTGCGGCTCGGGCGGATGATCGACGAAGGCACCGCGGCGCACGAAGCTACCTCGCTCTTGAAGCGCAACAATTGCGGCAAGGCCCTCGACATCGCGCGTGTCGCGCGCGACATGCACGGCGGCAACGGCGTCTCGGACGCCTTCCACGTCATCCGGCATTGCATGAACCTCGAGGCGGTGAACACCTACGAAGGCACGCACGACATTCACGCGCTCATCCTCGGTCGCGCGCAGACGGGAATACAGGCCTTTACTTCTTAAGATTGCTCTTCACGTCGTCGTCGGGCCGGGCGGCGCGTTCGATTCGTTCGTGAAGTTCACGCACAGCATGCCCTTATCTACTTCATCCAGCGCATCGCCGTTCAAGCCGCAATGGAACGCGATGCCATCGGGCCGGAAATGGCCGCAGGTTGCACAGATTCCGAAGAGCTTGGAACCGCAATCGGCCTGAAGCCGCGCCAGGAGCGCTTCGAGCCCGGCAGCGATCGCCGAATTGGTATTCGCCGACAGGCTCGAAGCGGCCGCCTCGACCCGCCGGATCGGATCCATTTCAAGCATTTCCCGGCCGGGTCCCGTGATTTCAAGATCGACGACCCGGCGATCGCGCCCGTGCGGCGCGCGCGAGACAAGGCCCTTGGTTTCGAGCGCCCGTAGGGTCTGCGAAGCCGTGCCCTTGGTCGTCCCCAGGAATTGGGCAAGGGCCGTAGGTGTGCGCGAATAGCGGTTGGCCCGAGCCAAATAGCGCAAGGCATCCCACTGGGCCGGGTTGAGCCCGGAGGCAAACTGCAAGGCATGAGACGCCCGACCCAGGCGGTTCACCAAATTGGCGACTTGGATACTTTTGCGCTCCGGCATCACCCACCTATTTCTTAACGCCTTTCTTATACGCAAATATTAGTATATTTCTTATAAATAGAATGGATTCAATTTCGACTCAATACTATTCTTGTAAAGACCGCCCGATTGTATATATTATCGACTCGAAATTAAATAGCTCCCGTGACCTGGACGAGAGTCCAAACAGTGAGCCCCGATCAACAAGGGACATCGTCTCGCCATGGCGTTTGTCAATTCCGCCGGCACCGACCGGAACGACCGAAACTACATCGCCGCCGCGATGAACGCGAACTATCTCGACCGCGACACCGAAATCGACCTCGCTCGCAGATGGCTGAAGGAACACGACGAGGCCGCGCTCCACGCGCTGATCAGTAGCCATGCGCGCCTGGTCGTGCGCATGGCGTGGGACTTCCGACGTAGCGGCATGCCGCTCGGAGATCTCATCCAGGAAGGAAATGTCGGCCTATCCTTGGCCGCCGCGCGCTTCGACCCCGAACGCAATGTGCGCTTCTCCACCTATGCGAGTTGGTGGATCATGGCGGAGATTCAAGATTTTATCCTTCGCAACGCCTCCATCGTGCGCTTTGCCACCACACCCATGCACCGCAGCCTGTTCTTCAAGCTGCGGCGCCTGCGCGCGCGCCACGCGACCGGCGCGGACGGCACGCTGCCCTACGAGCAAAAGGAAAATCTCGCGCGCGAACTGGGCGCCGACTTCGCCGAGGTCGAGCGCATCGACGCGGCCTTGGCGCGCGGCGATCAGGCACTGAATGCGACGCGCGAGGACGGCGATGCCGGCGAATTGCAGGACTTCCTCGCCGACCCCGCCCCCAATCCCGAGGAAAGAGTCGCGGAAAACCACGACCGCGCGGTTCGCACCCGCCAGATTCACGCGGCCTTGAGTCTTCTGAACGCACGCGAACGGCGCATCATTGTCCGCCGCTTCCTCGACGATCGGAAGGCGACTTTGGCTGAAATCGGCGACGAATTCGGGGTCAGCAAGGAACGCGTGCGCCAATTGGAGAACAAGGCGCTGGCCAAGTTGCGCGGCACGCTCGGCGCGCTTCGGGATGACTCGGGCGCGGCAGCGCATTAAACTCGCCGCCATTCGCTCCCAACCCCGTCCCACGGCGCGCCCCATGTCCGACGAGCCGCTCGAAATATTGCCCGACGAATTGCACGTCCGGCTGAAGGACGTCCAGCTCGTGGATGTCCGCGAGCAGTGGGAAGTCGAAACCGCCAAGATTGCAGGCAGCATCGACATACCGATGCAGCAAATCCCCGCCTCGTTGGACAAGCTCGATGCCGGCAGACCCCTGGTCGTGATGTGCCACCATGGCGGGCGTAGCTTGATGGTGACGCAATGGCTGCGGCAGAACGGCTTCCCGCGGGCGCAAAATCTCGCGGGCGGTATCGATTCCTGGGCGGCGGAAATAGACCCGTCGATCGGGCGCTATTGAGGAAATGCCACTTTCGGCAAGGTCTAGCTATCGCCCCTTGATCATCCGGATTATGCCCGAAAAATCGCTCTCGGCGTTTCCCGCATTGCAATACAGCGCATAAAGCGCCGAGGCCTCGGCGCCTAGCGGCGTGGCGGCACCCGAGGTGGCGGCCGCCTCCTGGGCGAGACGCAAATCCTTGAGCATCATCGCGGCGCTGAATCCCGGACGGTACTCGCGATTGGACGGCGCCGTCGGCACGAGGCCGGGTTCGGGGCAATAGGTCGTAAGCGCCCAACATTGGCCCGAGGACTTCGAGCTGATCTCGAACAGCTTGGCCGGATCGAGACCGAGCTTTTGCGCAAGCGCGAATCCCTCCGACACCGCGATCATGGAAATACCGAGCACCATGTTGTTGCAGATCTTCGCCGCTTGGCCCGCGCCAACGGCACCGGCATGAACCACGGTCTTACCCATGGCCTTTAAAATGGGCTCGGCGCGCACGAATGCGCCCGCACTGCCGCCAACCATGAAGGTGAGAGTCCCCGCCTCGGCCCCCGCCACGCCACCCGATACCGGCGCATCGAGCATATCGAGGCCCGCCGCCCCGGCGGCCTCGCCCGTCGCCCGCGCGCTCGCGACATCGATGGTCGAGCAATCGACCAACAAGGTTCCGGGCGATACGGCACCGATCACCTCACCGGTGTAAACCGCGCGTACTTGTGCACCCGCAGGTAACATGGTGATGACGGCATCACGGCCACCGGCCGCCTCGGTCGCCGAGCGCGCGGGTGCCGCGCCGTCCTTGGCCGCCTGATCGAGCCGTGCTGCCGATAGATCGAACGCCGCGACCGCATGTCCGGCCTTCAAGAGATTGCGCACCATCGGCCCGCCCATATTGCCGAGCCCAATGAATCCGATCTTGGCCATGACCGCCTCCTTCTCGTTCGCGTGATCTGTCGAATACCCGACTTACCGAATGCCAGGCAATTTGATTCCCGCGATCGCGTCGCCGAAATACGCTTGCGGCTCCGAACGCTCGACACCCGAAGCGCTTTCGAGTCTTTCGATGCAGAGGACCGTCTTATCGAACAATTCGCGCCAATCCGCCGCCCGGTCGAATTCGCCGAGGAAGCAGCCATCAAAATAGGTGTACTCGCGCCGGAAATCGCACCCGAACGACACCTTCTCGCGCCTGGCCGCGGTCAGGATGATGCGGTTGGGACGCTGGGTCGCCTCCCGAAGAAAAGTACCGGTGTGACAGCCCGACATCACAACGACAGTCGGTGCCTGGCCGCAATGGGCGTCGAGCGCGCGCCCTAAATCCTCGGGATAGAGATTGCGGTTATTGGCCCGGTCGCGCTCGAACACGAGGCCCTGCTCGGTGCCGTGCGAGGTCATGAACACGAGGCAGCCCTCGCCCGCACCCACCTTGAGGTCCGCAAGGGCTTTCGCAACATTCTCCGCGGTAGCGATCGATTCGGCCGCGCGCACAGCGCGCCGCGCGGTCAAGGCGCGGAGCGCCGCGATGCCCCGCCAATGCAATTTCCCGCCAAGGGTTCGCACCGCGTTGTCGAAGGCGGGAATAGAATCGTCGCCCGCGACGAGCAGGGCTTTCCATACGATGGGGCCGCCCTGGGAAAGAGCCGGGTCCTGAGCCCGGGCGGACGCAGCAAGGGTGGCGAACAACGCCAGGGCGAGGAACGCGCGGCACATCATGCGAATACCAAATCTCCGGCGGCGCCGTTCTCGAAGGGGGCGAACCAAGACTCGACGGCCACGCCATCGACCTCGGATAGGCATGTGGGGC
Source organism: Alphaproteobacteria bacterium (assembly GCA_046153685.1). Classification (GTDB taxonomy): domain Bacteria; phylum Pseudomonadota; class Alphaproteobacteria; order CADEGL01; family CADEGL01; genus CAMAPP01. The sequence goes on along the minus strand of JBJXGH010000060.1, from coordinate 296 downwards.
GCCATTTGGGTTGGCGATCCTTGTCGATCACCGCCGCGCGCACGCCTTCATAAAACTCGTGAAAAGCCATCGCGCGTTGGACCAGGCGGAATTCCATCGTCATGCAATCCTCGAACGAATGATTCATCCCGCGCCCTATCGCCGCGTACGTCACCTTCTGCAGGAACGGCGACTTCTCCGCCATGGCCGTGAGCGACGCCTCGGCCCATTCCCCGCCCTCGGCGCGCAAGGCCGCCTCGATGTCCTCGACCTCGCCGGCGCCAAAACACCGGGCGATGACACCCCGCCGCTCCGCC
>JBJXGH010000041.1:0-4330 GCA_046153685.1 Alphaproteobacteria bacterium | reverse complement strand
GGGCACGCGCACGATTTCCTCGTACAGATGGCCCGCGCGCGTGGTGGAAGCGTGCCCGACATGGCCGCGCTCGAGAAGTTCCTCGCCGTGATCGGCGGTCAGCACGACGACCGTGTTCTCGAGCAGGCCCGCGCGCTCGAGAAACGACCAGAGATTTCCGAACCAATCGTCGAAGGCGCGGAGATTGCCGAGATAAAGCGCCCGGATGGCCGCGCGGTCGGAAGGCTTGAACGCGACCGAGGACGCCGGGATGACGGGCTGGGTCATGACCGCTTCGATGCGCGCGCGCGCGGCGGCATCGGTGCGCGCGATCAAGCCATCGAGTACGGGCCGATGGGGCTCGGGCGGCGCATAGGGCAGGTGGGTTTCGAGATAATGGTGCCACAGAACGAATGGCCTTTGCGCACGCGCGAGGGCGGCAAGCCAGGGCAGAAGATTCTTGCCGGGCTCGAAGCCGACGCCCAGATGGTCGAACACACCGACCGCCATGAAGGATTGCAGGCCCGCGACGCGCCAGCCCGCCTTCGCCAGATCTTCAAGCGGCAAGCGGCTATCGGCCGGCAGCGCCTGGTCGCGCGCATGCACGCCCTGGGCGTAGGGCGAAACGCCGCCGAGAAGCGCGATGATGTTCGGCGCGGTCCAAGCCGAGATCGTTCGATGAGAAGTAAAGCGCAGCCCCGTCTCGGCCGCGGCGAACGTCTTCGGCAGGTTCTCCGCCGTGAAGTCGGAGGCGCGCGTGCTTTCCATGGTCACGATCAGCACATTGAGCGGCGCCGGGCGCGCGAGATCGACAACCGCCGCGGCCATGGCGGCGATCAGCGCCAGGGCGAGAACGCTACTCGAAAACCAGCGGCGCGACATGGGGAACAACGATAAGGGGGACGAAAGGATATAGCAGCGCCGCAGCGATCAGCAGCGCGCCCAATGCAAAGGCACGGCGGTATCCATAGCGCGCATGGCACAAGCCATCCGCGACCGCCCAGCACAGCAGCCCCGCAAGCGCCGGCAAGACCAACCAAAGCGGCACAGCCGCCCCGCGAAACGACAACAAGGCATCGAGAAACAGAAAAAAACCAAACAGCGCGCCAGCGAAACCGGCAATCACCGTTGGTGGCGGCGCGGCGGCGGCAACGCCGCGATCGAGCAGCCGCAAGCCGTGCGCCATGAGCGAGCCCGCGAGCGCGCCGAGCGCGTTCACCTGCATATCGGGCATGCCATAGGTTCGTTTCGTGTGAAGGCCTTGAAGCAATTCGTCGTGGCTGCCGTAAAGCGTGGCCAGCAAGGCGCCCATGAGCGTGAGATTCCAGCCCGAGAGCTCGCGGCTGAGACCCGCGCGCACCACCAGCGCCAGCAGGATGTATTGCGGCACGTGAATGCGCTTGGAGGGAAATAGCGGATCCGTGACGCCGAGCCCTATCCCGGCGAGCGCCACGCCCGCAAGAACGAGTCCCCAGGACACAGTACCGCGCGCGCGCTCAGCGTTCCGTCCCCAGACGACAATTCCAAGTCCCACCGCCGCCGCCAGCCCGTAAGGGACGAACTCGGCCACAGGCCCGGTGACGGCCTGAAGCATCCGCCAGATTTCGAAGGTGTTGAGATAAAGCCACACCATGGCGTAGGCGCCGAGGAAATACGGCCAGCCCGGTCGGTCGCGTGCCGCGCGCATTTTCTCCGTCATGGGCCCGCGCGGAATTGCGATTTCTGAATCCAGCCCGCCAATCTGGCAAACACGATCAGCGCCCAATCGCCTGCTTCCTCGGCGACATAGCCTTGCTGGGAACCAGCAAAGAGATCGCCGACCGAGGCACAATCGATCCGCCCGCACCGGCGCAATTCAGTGCCGGTCGCCAAGATCTCGATGGCCACGAGACGTGGCCGCGCCACGTCGCGCGGCCCGAATGCGCGCGCGCCGGGCGGTACGGTCGCGCCTGGCGAAGCAGGAGCCAGCGCGACGGAAAACACATTGCCGAGAGGCAATAGCGACCCTCCGCCCGGAACGACCGCCCAGGCGCGCAATTGCCCATCGCCGCAGCGCGGCAGGTGGGCCGCCAGCAACCGCGCCCTCCAACCCGAGCGGCCGAGATTGGGGTGAATTTTTTCAGCCACGTCGGCGCGCGTGCCCACCACTCGCGCGTGCCCAACCGACTTGCCGCACATCGACAGAATGACATCACGGAGCGACAAGCCGATCGAGCCTTCCCCCGCCCAACCCTGAGCTTCGAAGACATCGCCGGGCAGAGCGGGAGTCTTGGCGTCGATGGGTACGCCGCCACGCTGGAGCGCCAAGACGTCGAAATGGCCGGCGACCGCTTCGGCCATCACCCATTGCGACATTTCCATCTGGTCCGCCGGCGCGAACGAGGCGATATCGGCGGGCGGGGCGGCGACGCCTTGGGGCAATGGCGGCTTCTGGCGCGCGACGACGCGTGGCGGCGAAGCGGCCGCGCCTTCCAAGAGCGCGGACGCCGGGCTCGCAGCCAAGCTCGGCACCGGGCCCGCTTGAATTGAAGCGGCGGGGGAAATGGGACGCGGACTGGATGCGGGCGGAGCGGTCGCGGATGAATCCGTGCCGGTTACGCTAGGCGCACCCTGCGCCGGGGGGGCCGGCTTGCGGCGCGCCAAGGCCCCGGCATAGGCCGGCGCGGTTGGCGGCAATGGCTCGATCGCGGCGTCCGGCGCGCTTCCCGCCGCGGGCGTTCCAATCGACGCTTGCGAGGAGCCGGGGCCATCCGTGGATTTGCCTCTATCGTCCGGCGGTTCGGCACTTTCGGGCCGCTCGGTCGCATCCGCCTCCTCCGCCCCGCCGCCCGCTTTATCTTTTGCGTCCTCCGCCGATTCGACCAGGCCATCCCGGTCGGTCCGCACGCCGAAGGCGACCGACATCACGGTTTCGGGAAAGAGATGCGCGACGACGAAGCCAACGAACAACCCGCCGAAAACGAAAAGGAAAAACATCAGCACGCCATATACGGAAAGCCGCTGTCGGCGCGCCAGGCCCTGCCTGCCCCGCGCCGGCAGCCGTCCCGCAGTTGATTGGGGCGGTTCGGGCGATGCTTGCGTCATTGTCATGGGCTGTTAGCAGCCAGTGTCCCCACGCCCAGGGTCGAGTCAAGCGCCGTCGCCAGCAGTGTCAAGTTCATGATATCACCACACCGATGTTCGAAAACTTGCGCCTTTCCATTGCAGGCCGCGCAGTGGCGGTCGCGCGCGCCGCGACGACCGAACGCTATCGCCTGGGCCGAAGATTTGGCGTTCTGCATTTCGCGGCCGCCATTTTGGACCCCTTTTTTTACGCCACGATAGTCCACACGATCCAGGCGGCGGTCTTTGGAAATGTCGGCGCCGGGCGATTTCATCTAATTCTCCTGGGCTTCATCACCTTTCGCTGGACCTTGGTCGCGGCCCTGCACGCGCACGATCTCGGATTTTTGCGCCGCCGATTGAACGAACATGCCGATCGCGGCTTGCTATTCGGGCTCATCTCCGTGACGGCCCCGGCAACGGCCGCTTTTCTCATCTCACTGTTACTGGCCTTCGCGATGTCGATCGCCGCCGATGCGCCCGGCCGCTCCCTCGCCGCCATCGCCTCGCTGCCGGTTGTGATCGCGATTCAAGGCGCATGGACGATCGTTCTCGTGCTCGCGCTCGATAGCCTCGAACGCCTGCGCGTCACGATCAAGGATACGACCATCATCGGAGTTGCGGCCGCGATTTGGTTTTTCACCCCGGTCATGTACCAGTTCGGCGACGTGCCGGTCGTCGGGGGATTGAGTTTCATCAACTACAATCCGGTCGCCTATATCGTGGCGGCCTATCACAACGCCTATTGGTTCGGCCGCTTGCCGACCTTGACGACCTTGGCCGCGGCCGCCGCGTTGGCCGCCTCGGCAATGTGGGCCTATCAAAAACTCGGAATTGGCCGCGCGGCGCTCGATCGCAATCTGCCGTACCGGGCGCCAAGCGCGAATCTGCCCCACCTCATCGTGCGCATGGCGGATGCGCCCGCCATGTCGATCGTGGCCGCCTCGGGACAGACGGCAATCCCGATCGTCGCGCGCTGGCCGGGCCGCCTCATCGACATAACCGGGAGCGGACTCGTGCGCATCGTGTTGGCCGCGCGCGGCGCGCAGCCGAGCGATGACGGCGAGGGCCGCATTTCCACGACCGCCGGGATCGGCGAGCTTTATCTCGACAACGTCGCGATCTACCCCGACGCCGCGCGCGACCAGCTCGCCTTTGCCCTGGCCGCCGAATGTCATGCGGGCGCCGTCGCCCTCGATGGCTTGCTCGATAACGTGCAACCGTCTTTTCTGCACGGTGCATGGCGGCT
>JBJXGH010000038.1:0-24073 GCA_046153685.1 Alphaproteobacteria bacterium | reverse complement strand
CGGAATGCTGATGAAGGATGTTGAGGTTCAGTTGGTTTGGCCACCAATCTCGGCTCGACTTGCTGGCAAAGCTCGCGTTCGAGGGCGCTGCGTGCATCACCGGGCATTTCCCGGTGCTTTCGGTATCTTTTCCGGCCATTTTTTCCTCCGGCTGAGGCGGTGCGAATAGCAATTTAGAATAATTCTAAATTATGTTCGAGCAAACCGCAAGGCCTAAGTGCTCCTGGATCGTGGGGTGGTTTGCCCCTGTTCACGCATCTGCCATCTGGGTCGGGTTCGCCACCCCTTGCTCTGATGCGTATGACGAAGCCTCGCTGGCATAGGCCTTCGTCAGGCGGGTCATGCGCCGTCCGCGCGGGATGCCGCTAGCTGTGGACACCAAGGACGATGCTGGAAAATTGCTTGAGGCTTTGCCAAACAGCGGTCGTGGCCCAACGCTCCACGCATTCGCGCGCTGATTGGGAAAGTGCTCGTCATTGGCGCCGATCACAGTGACGTCTCGCCGAAAGCCGTCGAAGAGCGTTGGCGACCAGTTCCCTTTCCTACGCCAGCCTACGCTTTCGGCTTTGGATGGCTTCGCGTCGCAGGCGCATACCCGGCGCGACAAATGCGAAGCCTGCTCTCCGAAAGGCATCGTCGTGTCGTCGAGCGAAGGACGCGAAGCGCCCGGAGCCGATGATTCCTGGCTGATCGCGAGCGTGGCGCGCAGCTAAACTCCGGGCGGGATCGATCTCTAGAAGCGATATCGGCCGAGATCTTGGGCGTCGCGGTCCTCGCGATCACGCCCGAATGGCGCGGCCGCGCCGGCACCGTGCCATGATCGCGCGCACGAGCACGACGCCGGCGAGGGCCAACGGATCGGCCCACGACACCAGAACCATGACGACGAGTGACCCCAAGCCGGCAATGATCGGAACCGCCGTCCTTTTCTTGTTTAACCTAAGAATCAAATCGGCTTATGCATCCGCCCGTGGCTTGGTTCGTCCGCCCGTCCGCCATGCGGACATATCGCGAAGGATTTCTGGCAACTCGCTAGAAGCGGTGCAATTTCCGCGGCGCTTGCTGTCGGCCGTGCTTTGCCAGGGCCCGCCGCCAGGCGCCGCTGTCGCGCCAGCGGTAATACTCGCGCATATACGGCAGAATCCAGCGCGGATTGCCGTGGTAAAATGGCCGCGTCGGGAAAGGCCGGTCGGCGAAGACCGTCGCGCCCTCGGCCCTGCCGAGGATTCGATTGGCGAGTTTCCAGCCGAGATAGCCCGAGGACGGCACGCCGGTTCCGACCAGGCCCACCTGATAGTGAACGCCGGTTTTCTGGTCCGTGCCGATATGGGGCAGCCAGTCGAAGGTCAAGGCAAAGATCCCGTGCCAGCAATAATCGGCCCGAATATTTGCGAGGGCAGGCATGCGCTCGGCCGCTTGGGCGATACAGGCGCGCGCCGCCGATTCCGGGTCGGGATGGTCGAAGAGATGCCGGGCCGTGATCAGGATCCGCCGGTCCGGATTGATCACCCGCACCCCGGTATAGAGTAGAATCGTTTCGAGATGCATGCGCTCGTTCGGCAACGCCGCATGGATTGTCGCATCGTCCAGCGGCTCGCTCACCACGTTCCAGGAATGGATCGGAATTATGCGGCGGCGAAAATGGCGCAGCAATGGATGGTGCGAGCCGGTCACGGCGTTCGTGCACAGGACCAGCTCCTTGCTCCGGATGGCCCCGCGCTTGGTGGTCACGACATGGCTGTCGCGCCCGTGCTCGAAGCCGTCGGCGCGGCACTTGCCGAAGACCCTCACGCCGGCGGCCAGGGCCAGATCGAGCAAGCCCGCGTGGTAGCGCCCAGGGTGCAGCACGCCGACATCGCGCAAATATTGGGCACCGAAATAGGTGTCGCTACAGACCGCGTTGTGCTGCTCGGCCCGCGCGATCATCAGGGTATCGACGGGCATGTGCTTCTGTTGGATCTCGAGATCCCTCGCCATGGCCTCGTAAGCCTCGGGCGTATGGGCGCCGTACACACGGCCGCAGCGGACCGGATTGCAGTCGATTTTCTCGCGCGCGATGAAGTCCACGGTGTAGTCGAGCCAAGCCTGCGCCTCCTTGAAGACGCGCACGGCGTCGTCCAGGCCGATCGTCTTGGCGACCGTGGTGAATTTATGCCGGATGGTGCGGCCATAGGCGCCGAAATTCTGGGTGCTGGCATGTTCGCCCGGCCGGTCTTGTTCGATGACGACGACATCGCGTCCGGCGCGCGCGAGATGAAGGGCCACCGAAAGTCCTGAATACCCGGCGCCAATCACGACTACGTCTGCCTTTTCGGGCAGCGGACCCGCCTCGCCGATTGCGCGCAAAGGTGCCTGGTCGCGCCAAAAGGGGTAATTGCGAATTTGGAGACCAGCCAAGCGTTCCTCCTTCGTCCTCGAATTCCCCGAGGACCGACATCTGTCCAGCCCGACAATCGCGCAAATCCCTCTTACCGGCAATGAACCCACCGGCCATTCAATTCAACCGGCAATGAACCCACCGGCTATGAAAGCGACGGGAATGGCCTCTTGCCGGCAAGCGGTCGAAGTTCCGCTGTCGTCATTCGGCCGCGCAATACCAGAGCCGCACCCGATCCCTCGTCATCCGCATCGGCCGTCGCCGCGCAAGATACGCCGCGCCTCGCTGACGGACCGCGTGGCTGGGCTGCGGTCACGGCTTCGTCGGCTTGCGCCTGCGCTCCGGTCATTCATTTCAACCGGCCATTCAATTCAACCGGCCATTCAATTCAACCAAACTGCGTCGACCGCATTGCGGGCACGCGGTCGGTTCGCGCCCTGCCTGGACCGGGTCGTCGCGATGCAATGGTCATTTCGTCTCGCCGATGCTTATTATCCGTCACGTCGGTAAGACTTGCGTGCCGCCGCCGAAGAGGCGATGACATGCGCCGATCGCACGGCGTGTGCGCACCGCAAGATGTGACTTGCAAGACATGCGAGAATCGCAAGACGTTTGCGAATCGCAAGATCGGCGCGGCGCGGTTGGGGTTCCACATGCAGTTTCGCCATCTCGAGTATCTTGTCGCGCTCGGCCGCGAGGGGCATTTCGGCCGCGCGGCGGCGGCATGTCTGGTCTCGCAATCGACGCTCTCGGCGGCGATTCGCCAACTCGAGAACGAGATCGGCGCGCCGCTGATCGAGCGCGACAAGCGCTTCAAGGGTTTCACCGCCGAAGGCCGGGTGCTGCTCGCCTGGGCGACGCGCGTGGTGTCGGAACGCGCGGCGCTCGATCAGCAGATCGGTTTGTTGCGCGGCGAGCTCGCCGGTGCGCTCGCCATCGGCGTCGTGCCGACCGCGCTCGCGACCATCGGCCTGCTGACTGCTCCCCTCAGTCGCATCCATCCCAATGTCACCTTGCGGGTTCTCTCGCGCAGCTCGAACGAAATTCAGCGCCAACTCGACGAGTTCGTGCTCGATATCGGCATTACCTATCTCGACAACGAGCCCTTGCACGGCGTGAATGCCTATCCGCTTTATGCCGAGCATTACATCCTGCTCACCCCCATGCGCGGACCATTCCGCGGGCGCAAGAGCGTGACCTGGCGCGAGGTGGCGGACACGCCCCTGTGCCTTCTTACCCCCGACATGCAGAACCGCCGCATCCTCAACGCGATCTTCGCCGGCGTGGACCGGGTGCCAAACGCCCATGCCGAAACCAATTCGGTCATGACCCTGTGCTCGCATATCCGGACGGGGGTGTGGTCGAGCGTGCTGCCGGATAATTTTCTGTGGGTGTTCGGCACGCCGCCCGGAATGATCGCCCTGCCCCTGGTCGAGCCCGAGCGCACCTACACCATGGGAATGGTCGTGCGCCGCCAGGACCCGGTGCCGCCACTGGTCGAGGCCTTTGTTCAAGCGGCCCGGGCGGTGGACATCGCCTCCCAGATCAAACCGCGCCCGCGCGCCCGCTCGTGACCGGCATCGCTTTCGGGCCGTGGGCGGAGCACCCGGGCGCGGCTTTAATCGATAAAAACGATTATGTTTACGATATTACTGGCTTGAACTCGATTTAGGTCCGGCGGATAATTCCGGCCATGAAAAAATCGGGGAAGAGCCTCGCGCCCGCGCCGTTCGACGCGGATGAGGTCCGCCGTCTGGCCGAGGGTTTGAAGGCGCTCGACGGCGCGCTGTTGCCGATTCTGCACGCGATCAACGACCGCTTCGGCCATGTGGATGCGCGCGCGGCGCCCATCGTCGCCGATGTGCTCAATCTCACGCGCGCCGAGGTTCATGGCGTGCTCACCTTCTATCACGATTTCCGCCGCGCCCCGCCGCCGCGCCACGTCGTGCGCCTGTGCCGCGCCGAGGCGTGCCAGGCCATGGGCGCGGACGCGCTTCACTCCGAGCTTGAAAAATCATGCGCGGGCGCCGCCGTCTTGGTCGAGGCGGTGTATTGCCTTGGCAATTGCGCGCTCTCGCCCGCGGCGCTCATCGACGGCAAGTTGTACGGCCGGCTCGATGCGGCCAAGGTTTTGGAGCTCGCGCGCAGATGACGCAGCGGATTTACGTGCCGCGCGACGCGGCGGCTCTTTCGGTCGGCGCGCACCAGGTGGCGCAGGCGGTTGCGCGAGAGATTGCCGCGCGCGGCCTGGATGCGGAACTCGTCCGCACCGGCTCGCGCGGCTTGTTCTGGCTGGAGCCGCTCGTTGAGTTCGATACCGCTTCGGGTCGGGTTGGCTTCGGCCCGGTGCGCGCGGAGGACGTGCCGTCCTTGTTCGACGGCGCGGCCAAATCCCCGAGCCTCGGGCGCGTCGAGGACCTGCCCTATCTCAAGAGCCAGCAGCGCGTGACCTTCGCCCGCTGCGGCATCGTCGACCCGTTATCGCTTGCCGATTACGAAGGCCATGGCGGGCTCAAGGGCTTGCGCCGGGCGCTTGAGCTTGGGCCCGCGGACATCGTCGCGGCGGTGACCGAGTCGGGCCTGCGCGGGCGGGGCGGCGCGGGCTTTCCCACCGGCATCAAATGGCGCACGGTCGCCGCCGCCGAGGGCGCGCGGAAATACATCGTCTGCAATGCCGACGAGGGCGATAGCGGAACCTACGCCGATCGCATGTTGATGGAAGGCGATCCCTTTCTGCTCATCGAGGGCATGGCGATCGCGGGACTCGCGGTTGGTGCGACCAAGGGCTTCATCTATATCCGCTCGGAATATCCGCACGCCTTTCGCCGCATGGCGGGCGCCGTCGAGACCGCGCGCAAGGCAAGGCTGCTTGGCCCCGACGTGCTCGGCTCCGGCAGGGAATTCGACATCGAGCTGCGTCTCGGCGCGGGCGCCTATATCTGTGGCGAGGAAACCTCGCTTCTCGAAAGCCTTGAAGGCAAGCGCGGCCAGGTGCGCGCAAAACCGCCCTTGCCCGCGATCCAGGGTCTATTTTCCAAGCCGACGGTGGTCAACAACGTGCTGTCCTTCGCCGCGGTTCCGACCGTGATGGCGGAGGGCGCGGCGTTCTACCGCGATCTCGGCATGGGCCGCTCGCGCGGCACCATGCCCATTCAGCTCGGCGGCAATGTCAAACGCGGCGGACTCATCGAGCGCGCCTTCGGCCTGAGTTTGCGCGAAATCGTCGAAGATTACGGCGGCGGCACCGCGACCGGACGGCCCGTGCGCGCGGTGCAGGTGGGCGGTCCGCTCGGCGCCTATTGGCCCGACGCGCTTTTCGACACGGCGTTCGATTACGAAGCCTTCGCCGCCAAGGGCGGCATGATCGGCCATGGCGGCGTCGTGGTGTTCGACGACACCGTCGATCTTGCCCGACAGGCGCGCTTTGCGCTCGAATTCTGCGCCATCGAATCCTGCGGCAAGTGCACGCCGTGCCGCATCGGCTCGACGCGCGGTGTCGAAACCATCGACAAGATCCTGCGCGGCGAACGCGTCGTCGAGAATATCGATCTGGTGCGCGATCTGTGCGAGGTGTTGCGCGACGGCTCGCTATGCGCGCTGGGTGGGCTCACGCCCGTCCCGGTGATGAGCGCGCTCGAGCATTTTCCGGATGATTTCGTGCGCGACGCGGTCGCGGCGGCATAGGGAGAGACCACCATGGCGGCGCTGCTCGATTCGGACATGGGGACGCCCGCGCGGCCGGGCGAGGCGCGCGTGACGCTGGAAATCGACGGCATGGCCGTAACCGTGCCCCAGGGCACCTCGCTCATGCGCGCCGCCGCCCTTGCCGGCGTCAAGGTGCCGAAATTGTGCGCCACCGATTCGCTCGAATCGTTCGGTTCGTGCCGGCTGTGCCTGGTCGAAATCGAGGGGCGGCGCGGCACGCCCGCGTCCTGCACCACGCCCGCCGAGCCGGGCATGAAGGTTTCGACCCAGACCGACAAGCTCGCCAAGCTCCGGCGCGGCGTGATGGAGCTCTACATCAGCGACCATCCGCTCGATTGCCTGACCTGCGCCGCCAACGGCGATTGCGAGCTCCAGGACATGGCGGGCGCGGTGGGTTTGCGCGACGTGCGCTACGGCTATGCCGGGGAAAGCCATCTCGGCCAGGCCAAGGACGAATCCAATCCCTATTTCACCTTCGATCCGTCCAAGTGCATCGTGTGCTCGCGCTGCGTGCGCGCGTGCGAGGAAACGCAGGGCACCTTCGCGCTCACCATCGATGGTCGGGGGTTCGATTCGAAAATCGCCGCCGGCATGAACGAGGATTTTCTCTCTTCCGAATGCGTCTCGTGCGGCGCCTGCGTCCAGGCCTGTCCGACGGCGACCCTGATCGAGAAGAATGTCGTTGAAATGGGCCAGCCCGAGCGCGAGGTGCTGACGACTTGCGCCTATTGCGGCGTGGGCTGTGCCTTTGTCGCCGAGTTGCAGGGCGACCGCGTCGTGCGCATGACCCCCCACAAGGACGGCAAGGCCAATCGCGGCCATTCCTGCGTCAAGGGGCGCTTCGCCTGGGGCTATTCGACCCACAAGGACCGCGTCACCAAGCCCATGATCCGCGCCTCCATCGCCGATCCGTGGCGCGAGGTGAGCTGGGAGGAGGCGATCGGTCATGCCGCGTCCGAGTTCCGCCGCATCCAGGAAAAATACGGCCGCGGCGCCATCGGCGGCATCACCAGTTCGCGCTGCACCAACGAGGAAACCTTCCTGGTGCAGAAATTGGTGCGCGCCGCCTTCGGCAACAACAACACCGATACCTGCGCGCGCGTCTGCCATTCGCCGACCGGCTATGGTCTCAAGACCGCGTTCGGCACCTCGGCGGGAACGCAGGATTTCGATTCGGTCATGCAGGCCGATCTCGTTCTGGTGATCGGCGCCAATCCCACCGATGCCCACCCGGTCTTCGCCTCGCGCATGAAGCGGCGGCTGCGCGAAGGCGCGAAGCTGATCGTCGCCGATCCGCGCCGCATCGATCTCGTGCGCATGCCCCATATCGCCGCGGCGCACCACTTGCAGCTATTGCCGGGCACGAACGTCGCGCTCGTCGACGCCATGGCGCACGTGATCGCGACCGAGGGTCTGATCGATGAAAAATTCGTGGCCGAGCGATGCGAGGCGGTGGATTTCCGGCGCTGGCGCACGTTCATCGAGAAGCCTGAGAATTCCCCCGAAGCGATGGAACGGATCACGGGCGTGCCGGCCGCCGAGGTGCGCGCGGCCGCGCGGCTTTACGCCACGGCCGAGAACGCGGCCATCTATTACGGCCTGGGCGTGACCGAGCACAGCCAGGGCACGACCATGGTCATGGGCATGGCCAATCTCGCCATGGCGACGGGCAATCTCGGCCGGCCGGGAGTGGGGGTGAACCCCTTGCGCGGTCAAAACAACGTCCAGGGCGCGTGCGACATGGGGTCGTTCCCGCACGAATTCTCGGGCTACAGACATGTGTCCGACGGTCCGGTGCGCGCGATGTTCGAGGCGGCGTGGGGTGTGGCGCTCGACGCCGAACCGGGCCTGCGCATTCCGAACATGTTCGACGCCGCGCTCGAGGGTTCGTTTATGGGGCTTTACGTCCAGGGCGAGGATATTGCCCAGTCCGATCCCAATATCAAACATGTCTCGGCCGCGCTTGCGGCCATGGAATGCGTCGTGGTGCAGGATCTGTTCCTCAACGAAACCGCGTCCTACGCGCATGTCTTTTTGCCGGGCGCGTCTTTCCTCGAAAAGGACGGCACCTTCACCAACGCCGAACGTCGCATCAGCAGGGTGCGCCGCGCGGTCAAGCCGCTTTCGGGCCTGGCCGATTGGGAAGCGACGATGGCGCTGTCGAACGCGCTTGGCTATCCGATGCATTACAGCCACCCGTCCGAAATCATGGACGAGATCGCGCGCCTGACGCCGGGCTTTGCGGGCGTGAGCTACGATCTGCTCGAGCGGGAGGGCAGCGTGCAATGGCCGTGCAATGACAAGGCGCCCAAGGGCACGCCGGTCATGCATATCGGCGGCTTCGCGCGCGGCAAGGGCCGCTTCATGATCACGGAATACGTGCCGACGGACGAACGCACGGGGCCGCGTTTTCCCTTGCTGCTCACCACCGGGCGCATCCTCAGCCAGTACAATGTGGGCGCCCAGTCGCGGCGCACGGACAATGTCGTCTGGCACGAGGAGGATGTGCTCGAAATCCATCCCCACGACGCCGAGAATCGCGGCATCCGCGATGGCGACCGGGTGGCGCTCGTCAGCCGCGTGGGCGAGACGACGCTGCCCGCGCGCATCACCGATCGGGTGCAGCCGGGCGTGGTTTACACCACCTTCCACCACCCGGAGACGGGCGCGAACGTGGTGACGACCGAATACTCGGACTGGGCCACCAATTGCCCGGAATACAAGGTGACGGCGGTCGAGGTGCGCGCAACCAATCACTGGTCGAATTGGCAGGCGGAGAACAGCGAGTTCCGCCGACGCGCGGCCCGCATCGTACCCGCGGCGGAATAGGGCGACGCGAATGGACGGTTCCCACGATCTTTCGGGTTCCGCGCCGACCGAAATGGCGCGAGTCTCGAAGGATTCGCGCGAGACGCGCGCCGACCGCCTGGCTGTCGAGGCGCCGATCGCCTTCGTTTACAATCGCACGAGCCACGCGGTGATGATGGCGAGCCCGCGCGACCTCGAGGATTTCGCCCATGGCTTCTCGCTCGCCGAAGGCGTCGTGGCGGAGCCATCGGAGATTCTCTGGGTCAAGATCTCGCCCAAGGGCGCGGGCATGAGCCTGTCGATCGAGATTCCCGAGGCCCGCGCGCTCGCCCTTGGCGCGCGCAAGCGCAATGTCGCGGGGCGGACGGGCTGTGGGCTATGCGGCATCGCCGATATCGAACAGGTCTTGCGGCCCCTGCCGGTCTTGGCGGATTCGCGGCCGATTTCCTCGGAGGCCATCCTGCGCGCGCTCGCGGCCTTGCCCGGCGAGCAAAGCCTCAATGCCGAAAGCGGCGCGGCGCACGCCGCCGCCTTCGCCGCGCCGGACGGCACCTTGGTGATCGTGCGCGAGGATGTGGGCCGGCACAACGCGCTCGACAAGCTGATCGGCGCCGCCACGCGCCGGGGCCTCGATGCGGCCTCGGGCTTCGTCGTCGTGACCAGCCGGTGCAGCATGGAAATGGTGCAGAAGACGGCGACATTCGGCTGCCCGATCCTGGTCGCGGTCTCGGCGCCAACCTCGCTCGCGGTCGAACTGGCCGAGCAGAGCAACATGACCGTCGCCGCCTTTGCGCGCGATTCGCGGTTCAATCTTTACGCCCACCCGGAACGGATCGTCTGAGATGGACGCGCAGCGCCTCGTCTATATGGCGAACCAAATCGCCAATTACTTCAAAGCCTATCCCGCGCAAGAAGCCGTCGATGCGACCGAGAATCACCTCCGCCAGTTTTGGGATCCGCGCATGCGCACCCAGCTTTCGGCGTGTCTCGACGAGGGCGGCGGGGCCGGCAAGGAATTGAGCGCGATCGCGCGCGCGGCGGCGCTGCGTCTTCGGGCGGAAAAGGCGGCCGGCGCGCCCGGCGCCTAGCACCGCGCGCCTGGAATCGGACTCGTTACCTCCAGACCCGTGACATTCATACTTGTCGCGCCCGGACCCATTACGTCCTGACCCGTCACTTCCGGCTCGGGACGCCCAGATTCGCTGCGCTTAGGCGACGACGCGGGCCTTGCGCCGCACGCCGAGGATTTCGACTTCAAGATCGCCCGCGCCCGCCTCGACGATGTTGAGGGACGCAAGCGCAATGCTGCCCGAGAGCGTGGGCGCGAAGCTGCCCGAGGTCACAACGCCCACTTGCCGCTCGCCGGCGTACAAGGGTTCGTGACCCCAGGGATCGATCTCGACGCCGTTTGGCGCGATGGCGAGGCGAACCAGAGTGTCGGATTTGGTCGGAGACGCGCGAGATTTGGTCGTGGCCGAAGGCGCTGATTTTCCGGGCGCCAGCAGCGATGCGAGACTGGCCTCCTCGGGCGTGCGGTCGGCGGCGAAATCAATGCCCCAGCGCCCGATGCCTGCTTCGATGCGCAAGGCATCATAGGCGCGCCGACCGATATCGGCGAGGCCGTGCGTGGCGCCGGCCGCGTGAAGCGCCGCGTGCAGGGCAAGCTGGGCGTCGATGGAATGCACGATCTCGAAGGCGGGCGCGATGACGTCATCCACGCGTCGCACGCGCACGCGGCCATAACCGATCGCGCCCGCGCGCACCTCGCCCGTTCGCCATTCGCCGTCCGCGCACAAGCCGGCTGCCGCGAGAATGTCCCGCGCCCTGGGTCCGGCGAGCCACAGAATGCCGTCGCGCGCGGTCGCATTCGCAACACGGGCGGCGCCGGCGCCGTTTGCGCGCTTGCGGCGCGCGAGGATATCCCAGTCGCGCTGCTCGGACGCGGCTTCGCCGGTCAGATAGAACCGGTCGTCCCCCAATCGCTCGACGGTCATGACCGAGGCGATGCGCCCTGCTGGGTTGAGAAAAAGCGCGCGCGCGGCCCGGCCCGTCTCCGGCAGCGCGCTCGCGCAAATTTCCGCGAGGTATCCCGCGGCGCCTTCGCCGTCGAGCGCGAACTTGCCTCGGCTCGACAGATCGAGGATCGCGGCCGCTTCGCGCGCGGCGCGGGCTTCTGCGGCTGCGCGCGCGACCCAGATTTGCCGCTCGAAGCGCGTGCCGTCATCGGCTGTGCCGGAGGCTTGATCCCGGAACCAATTCGGCACCTCCCAGCCATTATCGACGCCGAATGTCGCGCCCTTGGCCTTGAGCGTGGAATAGAGCGGTGCCACGCGCGCGGGTCGGCCGCGGCTCGGCTCGCCGTGCGGGTAATAGACCGGATTGGAATAGGCGTGCCCGACGCTCACCTTGGCGACGGCGTAATCGCGCGTCGCGTAATCGCCGAAGCGGCGGACATCGACGGGTGAGAGATCGATCGACGATTCGCCCTCGAGAATCCATTCGGCGAGGTACTTGCCGAAGCCGCATTGCAGAAAGCCGCCGACGGCGCCGCAAAAGGCGTAGTAATTGGGTAGGTTGTGCGCGGGCCCAATGCAGGGCTTCAAATCCGCCGTGCGGCCCGTGGGGCCGTTCACCACCGTCTTCACGCCCAGGCGTTTTAGCGCCGGGATCATCTCCGAGGTCATCTCGAGCTGCGGGGCGGCGCGCTCGATATCGGGGGCGAACAATTCCTGGCCGAAATCCTTGGGAATGCCGTCCAGGCCCCAGAATACGGGATGGCTTTCGTAGCAGGCGACCAGCAGGCCTTGGCGTTCCTGGCGCACATAGGTCGGCACGTTCATGTCGCGGAAGACGGGCAGCTCGCGGCTAAATTGCGCGAGCTCGGGCGCAGCCTCGGTCACGAGGTATTCGTGCTCCATCGCCAGAATGGGCAGATATCCCCCGACCATGGCCGAAATCTCCGGCCCCCAGAATCCGGCGGCGTTGATGACGATATCGACCGTGATCGCGCCCTTGTCGGTCGCGATGCGCCACTCGCCGCCAGGCGTGCGCGAAATCGCGCCGACGCGGGTGTGGCGATAAATCTCGGCGCCCAGCGCCCGCGCGGCCTTGGCGAACAGATTTGTGGTTTGCGCGGGGTCGGTATAGCCGTCGAGGCGGGTGTGCAGCGCCGCCTTGAAGCCGTCGAATTCAAGCAAGGGAAATAGGGCGCGTGTCTCGTTGGGGCCGATCAAATCGGCCTCGATGCCGAGCGGCCGGGCAAAAGCCAGATAGCGCTTGTATTCGCGGATCTCGTCCTCGGTGCGCGCAAGGCGCAGCGAGCCGACCGCGTGAACGCCCGCGGACTCGCCCGTTTCCGCCTCAAGACGCTTGTAGCTCTCGAAGCTCTCGTACTGGACCCGCGCAAATAGCGGGGTGTCCGAATAATGCGGCACCTGGCCCGCCGCGTGCCACGTCGAGCCCGAGGTCAACTCGCCCTTCTCGATCAGGACCGCATCGCGGCAGCCCTGGCGCGCGAGGTGATAAAGCATCGCGCAGCCCATGATGCCGCCGCCGATGACCGCTACGCGCGCATGGCTCCTCATCGCCGCTCTCCCCGGACATTCCGCTTCAAACCTGAGCCTGTCAGGGGGGAGGGGGCGGCGCAAGTCGGCGAGGCATGTTCGCGCGCCGCGCGCTGTATATTCGGGTGCTGTATATTGCGGGGCGGCGCCGTGGAATGCGGTCGCCTCAGGCGAGGCAAGGGAGGGTGGATATGGCGAGCGCGGCGAAGGGCAATCGGTTGAGCGTCGATTTGAATTCCGACATGGGCGAGGGCTATGGCCGCTATGTGTGCGGCGACGACACTGCCTTGCTCGACATCGTGAGCTCGGCGAACGTCGCCTGCGGCTTTCACGCGGGCGACCCCGAAATCATGGCGACGACCTTTCGCCAGGCGAAGGAGCGCGGCGTTGCCATCGGCGCCCATCCCGGATTTCCCGACCTTTGGGGCTTCGGCCGCCGCCGCCTGCCGATGAGCGCCGGCGAAATCGAGCGCGTCGTCGCCTACCAGATCGGCGCGGCCCAGGCGCTCGCTTCCTATTCCGGGCATACGCTCACCTATGTGAAGGCGCATGGTGCGCTCGGCAATATGTCGGAAACCGAGCGCGACGTGGCGGATGCCATTGTGCGCGCGATCAAGGCGGTTGATCCCAAACTCGCCTGCCTCTCGATCGCGTTGAGCGAGCAAATCAAGTCGGCGCGCGCCCACGGCCTCGAAACCTATGCCGAGATTTTCGCCGACCGCGCCTATACCGAGGACGGCCATCTCGTCTCGCGCAGCCTTCCGGGCGCGGTGATCCACGACGCGGACGCGGCGGCCGAGCGCACCCTTGCCATGGTCGAGGCGGGCGCGATCATTACGGTGTCGGGCAGGAAGCTCGAAACTCCGGTCGATTCCATCTGCGTGCACGGCGATTCCCCGCACGCGGTCGAGGTCGCGCGGCGCGTGCGCGCGCGCCTCGAAGCGGCGGGTGTGGCGATTCGGACTTTCATGCCGCGCTGATCCGACATGCAGCTCGCTCCGGCACTCCCGCCGCCGCGCTTTCTCGACGCGGGCGAAGCGGCCCTCGTCGTCGAGTTCGGCGACACTATCGATCCCGCGATCCACGACCGGGTCATGGCGCTCGACGCCACGCTCGCGGCGGCGCGGCTACCGGGCATGGTCGAACTCGTGCCGACCTATCGCTCGCTGATGGTTCATTACGATCCGCTGCTCCTCCCGCGCGGTGAACTCGTGGCCGCCATCCTCGCGCTCGAGACCGCGGCCAAGCGCGCCGTCGCGCATAGGCTGTGGACGATTCCCCTGTGCTACGATCCCGAATTCGGCGAGGACCTGGGATACATCGCGAAAGCCGTCGGTCTCTCCGAGTCGCGCGTGGTCGCGCTCCATTCCGGGGCGATCTATCGCATTTATATGTACGGCTTTGCGCCGGGATTTTGTTATCTCGGAGGGCATCCGCCCGAGATCACTTTGCCCCGGCGTCAGGCGCCGCGCCCGCCTACTCCGACCAATGTCGTCATGACCGCGGCGGGCATGAGCATCATCACCACCATCTCCATGCCGACCGGTTGGTGGCTTCTGGGCCGCACGCCCGAGCGCATGTTCTCCACCGCGCGCGACCGCAGCTTCTTCGCCGAGGTCGGGGATTCGGTGCGCTTCGAGGCGATCGACCGGGCGAGCTTCGACGCGCTCGAGGCGCGCGTCGCGCGCGGCGAATTGATCGCACGCGCGGAACCGGCATGAGCGTGACCTTGCGCATCCTCTCGGCGGGGCCGGGCTCGACCGTCCAGGACGGCGGGCGCACGGGGTATTTGCGCTTCGGCGTGACCAATGCGGGCGCCATGGACCGCTTGGCCCATGCGACCGCCAATCACGCGCTCGGCAACACGCTCGATGCGGCCGGCATCGAAATCAGCATGGGCGGCATCGAGGTCGTGGCCGAAGGCGGCGCGGTCGCGATTGCGTGCGCGGGCGGAATCTTCGACATCGCAACCGATGGCTTGAAGCTGCCCGAGACCGTGCGTCTCGATCTCCTGCCGGGGCAAAAACTATCCGTGCGCGCGGGTGCGGGTGGGGCGTGGTGCTATCTGGCGGTCGCGGCCGAGATTGTCTTGCCGCGCTATCTGGGTTCGCTATCGACCCATACCCGTTCGGGTCTCGGCGGGCTTGAGGGGCGCATGCTGGCGGCGGGCGATGTGCTGGCGCTCGATGGTGCGCGCGTGATCGGCACCTCGGCCGCGCGCGTGTTCGCGCCCTGGCTCGAACGGCCAGGCGATGTCATCCGCGTCGTGCTCGGCCCGCAGGACGATTTCTTTGACGCGGAGCAAATCGCGCGTTTCGCGGCGGGGCCGTGGATCATCTCGCCGCGCAGCGACCGTATGGCGTTTCGCCTGGATGGCCTGCGGATCAAGCACGCGCGCGGCGCTGACATCGTCTCGGACGGCATCGCGCGCGGCGCCATCCAGATTCCGGGCGACGGCCAGCCGCTCGCCATGATGGCCGATCGTGGCTCGACCGGCGGCTATCCCAAGATCGCGACCATCATCGGCCCCGATATCGGCCGGCTGTCACAGGTGCGCGCGGGTGCGAAGTTCCGCTTCGAGATCGTCGATGTCGAAGCGGCGGTCGCGGCGCGGCGCGCCGAGGCGGCGGCGCTCGCCGGATCCATACGCGCCGAGCCCGTGGTGCGCCGCGAATTTCCCTCGGAATTCCTGCTCGCGCGCAATCTCATCGACGGCGCGGTGGCCGACTGATGCGCGTCAGCGGCGCGGGTTCTGCGGCGCCAAGGCGCGGCCCTTGATGGCATCGGCGAGCTTTTCGCCGACCATCATCGCCGAAGCGTTGAGATTGGCCGTGGTGATTTCGGGAAAGATCGAGGTGTCGGCGACCCTCAAGCCCTCGACGCCGTAAACCTCGCCCGCGCGTCCGACCACGCTCATCGGATCGTTCGCCGGGCCCATGCGGCACGAACCGCAGGCATGGAAATCGGTCACCGCCTCGGCCCGGGCATAGGCATCGACTTCGGCATCGCTGATCTGACCCGCGCCGGTGCTGATCTCGGGGCCGCGGAAGCGGTCATAGGCGCGGGTGTTGAAGACGTCGCGCAGCAGCTTCACGCCGTCGCGCAGCTCGACGCGGTCGCGCTCGGTTTCGAGATAGTTGAACAGGATGCGCGGCCGCGCGCCGGGATCGGCCGAGCCGAGCGCGATGCGCCCGCGGCTTTCGGGACGCTGGACCGTGACCTTGGCCTGGAAGCCGTGCGTGCGCGTTTCGCGCACCGAATGATAGGTGCCGCCGAAGGGCGCGTACTGGAATTGGATGTTCGGGATGTTGACCTTGCCCGCGCGCAGGAAGGCGGCGGTTTCGAAGTGATTCGAGGCGCCGACTCCGGTCTTGGTCAGAAGCCATTGCACGCCGAGCGCGGCACGCGCGACCGGATGGGTCCAGCGCGCGAGACTGATTGGCTCCTTGCAGGCGTGGCGCACATAGACGCCGACATGGTCCTGTAGATTCCGCCCGACGCCCGGACGATCCGCCACGATCGCGATGCCATGCGCGCGCAAATCCGAAGCCGCGCCGATGCCCGAGAGCATCAGCAATTGCGGCGACTGAATCGCGCCCGCCGACAGGATGACCTCGCGCCCCGCGCGCACGGTCGAAACCGCGCCGCTTGTCTCGATCTCGACTCCGGTGGCGCGCGTGCCTGCGAAGATCACCCGGCGCGCGCGCGCGTTCGTGCGCACGGTCAGATTGGGCCGGCCGAGCGCGGGGTGCAGAAATGCGACCGCCGCGCTTTGGCGCCGTCCGCCCGAAATCGTCCAATCGATGCGGCAGAAGCCATCCTGCTTGGCGCCGTTCACGTCCTCGGTGATGCCGTGCCCGGCCTCCTCGCCCGCTTGGAGGAACGCCTGGTGCAGCGGATGCGTTGCCGGCGCGGTGCCGACGCGCAAGGGCCCCGCATCGCCGCGATAGGGGCTGGTGGATTTCGCGGCGGCGGTTTCGAGCTTGCGGAAATACGCGAGACAATGGCCGTAGGACCATTCGGAAAATCCCGTGACCGCCGCCCAGCCGTCGTAATCGGTGGCGTTGCCGCGCAGGAACACCATGCCGTTGATCGAGGACGAGCCGCCGATCACCTTGCCGCGGTGATAGACATCGGTGCGGCCGTTGAGATGGGGCTCGGGTTCGGTTGGGAATTGCCAATTGACCGCGGCGTTGTCCTTGATGACCGCCATGGCGACCGGCATGTGAATGAGCATCGAGCGGTCCCAGGGCCCGGCCTCGAGCAGCAGCACCGCGACATTGGGGTCCTCGGTCAGGCGATTGGCGAGCACGCAGCCGGTCGAGCCCGCGCCCACGATGACGTAGTCGAATTCGTCCTTGGCCATCGCTCTGGTCTCTCTTTGCCGTACCGGATGCGCGTCCCGACCGGCACGCAGGATTGGCCAGAACCGGGGACCGCGCAAGGCCGCGACCGACCCCGCTGGACGGCTCGCTTCCGGCGCGCGATGCTGGCCGGCATGGCGTCTCTGTCCCGCGCGCCGCGCATTTTCGTCTCCGGCTTTCATCACGAGGGCAATTCGTTCTCGACCTTGCCCACGCGGATGGCGAATTTCGCCGTGGTCTCGGGCAGTGCGGTCATCGGGAAATCAAAGATCTCCAGCGCCTCGCTCGGCGGCGGCGGCGGCCGTGCTGGCCCGAGGGCGAGATCGCCGAGCCGGACTTTTCGCCCGCGCTGTTTCCCTCCATTCTGGCGCGCGCCCGATCGCCGAAGCTTGGCGTTCCGCGGCCGAGTGGCTAGGGCGGCCAGGTACATAAGTTCCAGGTACATAAGTCAGTGAAAAGGAATGGCCCATGGGGAAGTCGGTATCGGATCGCCTGCCGAACGCGCCCATCGGTCCTGCCTCGGAGGCGGCATTCGCGCGCGCGCGCGCGGTGTTTCCCGATGGCACCAGCCGCGTGACCGTCGAGCGCGACCCCGCGCCCCGCTACATGAAGCGCGGGCAGGGCGCATATCTTTTCGATCTCGACGGCCGACGTTTTCTCGACCTCAACAACAATTTCGCCTCCCTCATTCATGGCCACGCCTTCGCACCGGTGATCGAGGCGGTCACGCGCCAGCTCCAGGACGGCTCGGCCTTCGCCAATCCCACGGAATCCGAAATCGCGTTGGCGGCTCTGCTCTGCGGCCGCGTGCCATTTCTCGAGCGTATTCGTTTCGTCAATAGCGGCTCCGAGGCCGTGATGTTCGCCGTCAAGGCCGCGCGCGCCCACACGGGCAAGCCCGGCATCGCCAAGATCGAGGGCGCCTATCACGGCGCCTATGATTGGATCGAGCCGAGCCAGACCGGAACGCCCGAAGATTGGGGGTCCGAAAGCGCGCCCGCGGTGCTGCCCTATTATCGCGGCACGCCCCAGGTGGTGCTCGATTCCGTGGCGGTGCTGTCGTTCAATGACACGGCTGGCGCGTGCGTCATGCTGGAGGCGCGCGCGCACGAGCTTGCCGCCGTCGTGCTCGATCCCATGCCGAGTCGCGCGGGCCTGGTGACGCCCGAACCGGGATTTCTCGCCGCCGTCGCGGCGACCGCGCGACGGAGCGGCATCCTGGTGATCGCGGACGAAGTCATCAATCTCCGGCAATCCTATCGCGGCGCCTCGGCGCGCTACGGCCTTGAGCCCGATCTGTTCGCGCTGGGCAAGATCGTGGGCGGAGGCTTGCCGGTTGGCGCGGTCGGCGGCAGGGCCGAATTCATGGCGGTGTTCGATGCCAGCCGCGGACGGCCGGCTCTGCCGCAGGGCGGCACGTTTTCCGCCAATCCGCTGTCCATGGCCGCAGGTGTTGCGTGCATGGGCGCGTTCGACGTGGCGGCGTGCGATGGGCTCGAACGGCTCGGCGATGCCTTGCGCGCGAAACTGCGCGCCGCGATCGCGCACCGCGGGGCGCCGTTCTCGGTTGCCGGCGCGGCCTCTCTGTTTCGCATCCATCCCAAGCGCCGCGCGCCGCGCAATTACCGTGAGGCCCATCGCTGCGCGGCGGAGGCGGCGGCCATGGCCGCGCTCGGCCGGCATTTCGCCGACGAGGGTGTTCTCATGGCCCATGCCACGCTCGCGTCCCTGTCCACGCCCATGACGGAGGCCGATATCGCGCTGGTGGTCCAGGTCTTCGAGCGATTTCTCGACACCCGATCCGATTCCTACGCCGAGCTCGGCTGAGTTTTCGCCCGCCATGACGTTCCGCCCCAGCTCGGCGCCTTGACATTCGCTCCTCGCCGACGGAATTCTTAGCCACGTGCTGGTTCCCCGGTGCAAGCCGGGGAGGCAAGAGGGAACGCGGTGAAGTGCCATGAGGGCGCAAATCCGCGGCTGTCCCCGCAACTGTTAGCGGCGAGCTTCGGTCCATACGGCCACTGGGAAACTGGGAAGGTCGGACCAACGAAGCGTTGACCCGCGAGCCAGGAGACCTGCCAGCGCGGTCACCCAACCGGTGGACGGACGATCCACACGGAGCGGTTTTTCGCAGCGGTGACGATCCGACCGATGCGAGGGGCCGTGCCTTACATTCGTGCTTTCCCAGGACGCCCGCAATGGCTTCGCGGCCGATCCGCCCTTAGGCGGAGCGATGCGCGCGCGCGTCTGCCCCTCGTGTCGTCGCCCCCGAAACCGGCCGGTGCTTTTCGCCCGGCCTGCGAAACAGGAGCACGACATGACCTTCCCGCGATGTGATCGCCGCCTTCCGGCTTCTGCCGTCCTGGTTCTAGCCCTAGCCCTAGCCGCGCCGCCCGCTTTTGCCCAACAAGTCCAGAACGAGGTCGAGGTGACGGCCACGCGTTTGGGCGGCGGCATCGTCGGGGCCTCGACCACGATCATCACCTCGGACGAGGTGATGCGCTCGCCCGCGCTCACGCTCCAGGAATTGCTCGCGCGCCAGCCGGGCATCCAAATCCAAAGCCTTTACGGCATGACCGTCGGCGCGCGCGACGTGATCGACATGCGTGGCTTCGGCGCCGCTGCCTCGTCCAACACCCTCGTGCTCGTCAACGGTAGGCGGCTCAACGATCTCGACCTGGCTGGCATCGACTACACCGCGATTCCGCGCGCGGCGATCGAACGCATCGAGATCATCCGCGGCAATGCGGGCGGCGTGCTCTACGGCAATGGCGCGGTCGGCGGCGCCATCAACATCGTTACCAAGACCGGCATGGGCCGGCCCGCCGCCTACAGCGCCGATGCGACGATTGGCTCGTACGGCTACCGCGAGGGCACGGTGGGTGCCAGCCAAAGCGCCGGAGCGTTCTCCGTTCTGTTCAACGGCAATTACATCGATGCCGCCGCGTTCCGCGAGAACAACAAGCTGCGCCAAGGCAATGCCGTGGTCGAGGCGCGCCATGCGGGCGAGAACGGCGACCTCTATCTCAATCTGTCCACCGACGATCAGGATTTGGGCCTGCCTGCCGGGCGCCGGGTGACGTTGACCGGCAGCCAGATTACCGGCGATCGGCGCGGCACCGCCACGCCGCGCGATTTTTCGGACAAGCAGGGCCTAAACCTGGCGTTCGGCGGTACGCGCGCGCTGTGGGATGGGGGCGAGCTCGTGCTCGATGCGGGCGTGCGCGACAAGCAGCAGCAATCTGGCTTCTTCAGCGCATTCGGTGCGGCCAACGATACCTACACCGACACGCGGCTGAGAACCTGGTCGCTCACCCCTCGGATCAATGTCGAACATACGGTGCTCGGCCAACCCGCCAAGGGCGTGGCGGGCATCGATTTCTATCATGCGTTCTACAAATCCGACCGCATGGTCCATGTGAACGATGCGCCGAACCATCATTACGACTTGAACCAACGATCCTTCGGCTTCTACGGCCAGAACCAGATCGCGGCGACCGAGATGACCAATGTCGCGTTCGGCGCGCGGCTCGAGAAAATCCAGATGCGCGCGCGCGACCGTTTCGATGCGAACGCGCCGGGCGCCGCGGGCCAGGCGGCGGGCTTGGCGCGCGACGACGACGAGGCCGAGTACGCGCTGCATTTCGGTGTCGAGCAGAAATTGGCGGCGCCGCTCACCGCCTTCGCCCGTTTCGGGCGCAATCTGCGCGTGCCGAACGTGGATGAGCGCGTGGGCACGACGGGCTTCGGCGTGCCCGTGACGTTCGCGCTGAAGCCGCAAACCTCGCGCGACATCGAGGGCGGGCTGCGCGCGAAATGGGGCGATTTCGAGGGCCAAGTCGGCGGCTATGTCATGCACCTCGAAAACGAGCTGCATTTCAGCCCGGCGACCTTCGTCAATTTCAATCTCGATCCGACGCGACGGGTGGGCGGCGAGACGCAAGGTTCGTATGCCCTTACCGAGGCGCTGCGGCTCAAGGGCGGTCTTGCCTATTTGCGCGCGGAGTTCCGTGGCGGGGTCAATCGGGGGCGCGAGGTGCCGCTGGTGTCGCGCTGGACGTCGAGCCTCGGCGCGTCCTGGGATATCTGGGGGCCGCTCGCGGCGCTCGATCTCGATTGGCGCTATGCCGGTTCGCGCCGGTTCGACAACGACCAGGCGAATTTTCAGCCGCGCATTCCGGGCTATCAGCTTGTCGATTTGCGCTTGGGCGGGCGCCTGGAATGGGCGACCTGGTCCCTTGGCGTGCAGAACCTGTTCGACAAGGAGTATTTCAATTACGGTATCGCCAGCGCCACCGCTTACGGCACCTACAACGCCTTTCCCTTGCCGGGCCGCACCGTGACCGCCCGGCTGGGCGTCAAGCTCTGAACCCGTCCCCGAAGGAGATCTCCATGGCATCGCTTCGCTCGCTCGCCGATCCGGCCGCCGCCCCGCGTGGCCCCCGCGCCCTGTGGCTCGGCGCTCTCCTCGTGCCGAGCATTTTCGCGACTCTTGCTTTCGCCTGCGTTGCTCCCTTCGCCGCCGTCGCCGCGTGGGCGGCGCTTACCCTGGCGCGCCGTGATGCCCTGTTCGCGGTCGCCGCACTCTGGCTCGGCAATCAGGTCGCGGGCTTCGCCTTTCTCGGCTATTCGTGGTCGGCGGACGCCTTGTCGTGGAGCGCCGCCATGCTGATCGCTGCTTGGTTTGCGATGGAAGCGGCCTTGTGGGCGGTCCGGCGCCTGGGCACGGCCAATGTGGCCGCGCGCGCGATTCTGGGTGTGGGCGCGGCGATCGGCGTCAATCAATTGGCGCTTTGGCTCGCCACCTTCGCGCTTGGCAGCGTCGAGGGCTCGAACCTCGCCGCGATCACCGATGTCGTGGCCATCGATATCGCGTGGTCGCTCGGTCTCGCGGCTGCCTTCGCCGCGCTCGCCGCGACGCGGCGCGAGGTGCGCGTGGCCGCGCGCTAGGGCTCCGGCTCTGGCCGGGCGGGATTGACTGGGATGCGGGCCTTGCGCGCGGCGATGTCCGCGCGGCCGTCCGATTCCGGGGGCGCCTTGGGGGCCTCGGGCGAGGGTGGCGCGCGCCTGTGGCTCTATGTCGGATTCTCGCTTGTCCTGCACGCCGGCGTCGCTGGCGCATTGATCGCGGGCTCGGGCTCGGGCGCGACCTCAGTCGTTGTGGGCTCGGTCGAGATCGTGACCATCGACGGCCAATCCATCGGCCGGCCATCGATCTATAGCCCGGCGCCGACGCGCGCTGGCGTCGATCTCGCGCGCGCGGCTGGCCGTGCGAACGGTCGCGCGGACGAAAAACCTCTTGCCCCAAGCCGAGTGGAAAGCGCGCTAAGCGCAAGGCGGGACGCCGCCGCGAATGCAGGCGAGGTGCCCCATGTGGTCGCTGCACACCATGCGGGCCACGCCGTTTCCACGTCCTTGGCGCATGGGGGGGCGGGGGAAACACCACCGGCTTCTTCCGGCGCCGCCATGCAGGAATCCACCCTGCCCAACTCCTCCTCCGGAGGCGGCGCGCCGGCGGGCGTGGGAGCGACGCTGGCGCCGCGCTACCGTTTGGGAGCGGCCGAAACGCCGAGCCCCGCCTATCCGCAATCGGCTCGGCGGCGCGGCGTCGAGGGCCGCGTTGTCGTGCGCATCGAGGTTCTGCCCGATGGCCGCGCCGCATCGGCCGCGGTGGTCGAGAGCAGCGGGCACGAGGCGCTCGACCGCGCGGCGGCGCAAACCTTGCAAACGTGGCGGCTGCAACCGGCCTTGGTGAACGGCCGTCCGGCACCTGCAGTCATCCTGGTGCCGGTTCGCTTCCGCCTGGAAGGCTGAGCCATGGCCGTTGGGGCGGCGCGCCAGTGTCCGTGACCGAGCCGCGTCTCAAGACGGAAATCTGGATCAAGGCGGCCGTGCGTCGCGCCTCGGTCGAAAACATCGCCGTCGCTGTCGTCCGGCGCGGCGATCCCGATGGCGGCGCCGTTCTCGTCAAACTCAATCGTCTGGCCCAGGGCTGTTCGGTCCTGGCCGAAACGCGCGACGCGAGCGGCGCGCGTGCCTGGCTGCGGGCCACTGGCCCCGTGCCCGTTGCCGAGGATGTGGCCGACGCCTATATCGCGCGCAACCGCAAGATCGACCCCGATCTTTGGGTGATCGAAATCGAGGATCGGGACGGCCGCCTGCCGTTCGATGCCAAGGTGATCTAGCCGATCGCCGCTCTTGACGGGCGCGCATGGCGCAGGCTTTCTCCCCGGGGTCGGGCGATTTACCGCCGGATCAAGTATCGTCGGCATTCGGGACCGGGTCGCATTTATGACACGAGTATTCGTCACTTACCGCGTGCGCTGCGCGCCGAGCGATATCGCGGCGCGCGCCCAAGGCATCGCGGTCGAGCAAAGCGTCGAGATGCCGCTCGCGGCCGTCATGCAACCCCGTGTCAGCGAGCACATCGTCGGCCGGGTCGAGGACATAGCCGCGCATGAAGGCGGCGGCTTCGCGGTGCGCGTTTCGCTCGCCGCCGAAACGCTCGGCCCCGAGGCCGGTCAGCTCTTGAACATGGTGTTCGGCAATACCTCGATGCACGACGATGTCACGCTTGAGGACGTGGATCTGCCCGCGGAATTGCTTGCCGCGTTCGGCGGACCGCGCCACGGCATCGAAGGCCTCCGCGCGCGGTGCGGGGCACCGCTGCGCGCACTGACCTGCACCGCGCTCAAGCCCCAGGGCCAGTCGGTCGACGAATTGGCGACGCTTGCGGGCAAGATGGCCGCGGGTGGACTCGACTTTATCAAGGACGATCACGGTATTGCGGATCAAGCCTACAGCACGTTCGCCGCGCGCGTGCCCGCGATCGTCAAGGCGATCGAGGCGGCGCGGCGCGCAACCGGCATTGCGACCCAATACGTGCCGAGCGTCACCGGGGATTGGGAGCGCATGCACGCGCAAATTGCGCTTGCGCGCGAGGAAGGCGTCACGGTCGTAATGATCCCACCCATGGTCGTCGGCTTGCCGAACTTCCATGCCGCCGTGCGCGCCTTTCCCGGCATGGCCTTTCTCGGCCATCCTTCCATGACCGGCGGGGCGCGCATCGCGCCCGCTCTCATGTTCGGAAAATTGTTCCGCCTGTTCGGCGTGGACGCGCCGATCTTCGTCAATTACGGCGGCCGGTTCGCCTGGCCGGCCGCCATATGCCGCCGCGTCGCGGACGTCGCGCGCGCGCCCTGGGGGCCGATCAAGCCCGCGGTGCCGGTGCCGGCGGGCGGCATGACGACGGAACG
>JBJXGH010000024.1:0-10382 GCA_046153685.1 Alphaproteobacteria bacterium | reverse complement strand
TGTTCGAGGGCGAGCCCGGCGACACCCGGGTGCTCACCTACCACCAGCTCCACCGCGAGGTGTGCAAGGCAGCCAACGCGCTCCACGACCTCGGCGTGCGTGCCGGCGACTTCGTCGCCATCTACCTGCCCATGATCCCCGAGGCCGCGATCGCCATGCTGGCCTGCGCGCGCCTGGGCGCCATTCATTCGGTGGTCTTCGGCGGCTTCGCGGCCAATGAATTGGCGGTACGCATCGACGACTCGACGCCCAAGGTGATCGTCTCGGCCACGGGCGGCATCGAGCCTGGGCGCACCGTGCCCTATCTGCCCCTTCTCGGCGAGGCGATCGAACGCGCGCGGCACAAGGTCGATCGCTGTATCATCGTCGAACGCCCGGAGATCAAGGGCGCACTCGCGCCCGGGCGCGACAAGAGCTGGGGCGAGGCGATGGCGGCGGCGAAGCCCCATGCGTGCATGCCCGTGGCGGCGACCGATGCCCTTTATGTGCTTTACACCTCCGGCACCACCGGCGAGCCCAAGGGTGTCGTGCGCGACAATGGCGGCCACATGGTCGCGCTGCATTGGAGCATGAAAAACGTTTATGGCGTCGATCCGGGCGAGGTGTTCTGGGCGGCCTCCGATATCGGCTGGGTCGTGGGGCACTCCTACATCGTTTACGGCCCTCTCTTGGCTGGCAACACCGCCGTACTGTACGAAGGCAAGCCCGTGGGCACGCCCGATGCGGGCGCCTATTGGCGCGTCATCTCGCAGCACAAGGTGCGCGCGCTGTTCACGGCTCCGACGGCCTTTCGCGCGATCAAGCGCGACGACCCGAAGGGCGACTTCATCCGCAAATACGATCTGTCGTCCTTCCGCACCTTGTTTCTCGCGGGCGAGCGCGCCGATCCCGACACTGTCAAATGGGCTGAAAGCCATCTGCGCCGCCCGGTGATCGACCATTGGGGGCAGACGGAAAGCGGCTGGCCGATGTGCGCGAATTTCGCGGGGCTCGGTTTGCTTCCTGTGAAGCACGGCTCGCCGTCCAAACCCGTGCCGGGTTACGACATCCGCGTGCTCGACGAGGGGCGCCGCGAGGTCAAGCGCGGCGAGATCGGCGCCATCGTCGTGAAATTGCCCATGCCGCCCGGTTGCTTCCCGACTTTGTGGAACGCCGAGGCGCGCTACAAATCGGCCTATCTCGAGGATTTCCCCGGTTACTACAAGACCGGCGACGCTGGATACATGGACGAGGACGGCTATCTTTATGTCATGACGCGCACCGATGACGTGATCAACGTCGCGGGCCACAGGTTGTCGACGGGGGGCATGGAGGAAGTGCTCTCGAGTCACCCCGATGTCGCGGAATGCGCGGTCATCGGCGTGAACGACGAACTCAAGGGCCAAGTGCCACTCGGCTTCGTTGTTTTGAAATTGGGCGTGAACCGCCCGCACGCGGAAATCCTCAAGGAGATCGTGGCCTTGGTGCGCGAAAAAATCGGCCCCGTCGCCGCCTTCAAGACCGCGACGGTGGTGCACCGCTTGCCGAAGACACGCTCGGGCAAGGTCTTGCGCGGCACCATGCAGAAGATCGCCAATGGCGAGAATTACAAACAACCCGCCACCATCGAGGATCCCGCCGTTCTGCCCGAAATAGCCGCGACGCTCGCCGGCGCCGGTTTCGCGGGCGCGATGACGGCCAAGGCCATCTAGCGCACTCCAACCAGGGCTCAGCATGAAGTTCAAGGACAAGGTCACGGTCATCACGGGCGGCGCCACGGGCATCGGCCTCGCCTATGCCCGGCGTTTTGCCAAGGAGGGGTCCGCCGTCGTCATCGGCGATATGCGCGACGCAGCCGGCGCGGATGCGGTCAAGGCTTTGCGGGAATCGGGCGGCCGCGCCGCCTATTTCCACGCCGATGTCACCAAGCGAGACGAGGTCGCGGCGCTGTTCCAGGGCGCGTTGAATACGTTCGGGCGCGTCGATTTTTGCATCGCGAACGCGGGCATCGTGCATGATTCGGGGTTCCTCGAACTTGAGGAGGAAGATTTCGATCGCGTGATGGATGTGAACGTGAAGGGCGTATTCCTGACGGGCCAGGAAGCGGCGCGCGCCATGATCGCGACGCGCAAGGCGGTGCGCGATTGGCGCGGCGGCGTCATCATCAATATCGCCTCGACCAACGCCGTCGTGGTGCAACACGGTCAGGTCGCTTATCCCGTGAGCAAGGGTGCCGTCAATCTTCTGACCAAGGTCATGGCGATCTCGCTGGCCGATGACGGCATTCGCGTGGTTGCCATCGGCCCCGGGCCCACGCGCACCGAAATGCTCGACAACGTGATTAAGAACCATCCTGAATTCATGAAAAATGTGTCGCTGCGCACGCCGCTGCGCCGCCCCGCCGAGGTCGATGAGATCGCGGGCGTTGCCGTCTTTCTCGCGTCCGAGGACGCGGGCTACATCACCGGCCAGACCATCTATGCCGAGGGCGGGCGGCTTTGTCTCAACTACATGATGCCGGAGCGATCATGACCAGCCCTGTTCCAGGTCGTCACCAAGGCAAGTCCGTGGTTATCACCGGCGGCGCGCGCGGCATAGGCTTGGCTTATGCCCAACGATTTGCGACCGAAGGCGCCCATCTCGTGCTCGGCGACGTGCTGGATGAGGAGGGCAGGGAGGCGGTCCGCGTGCTCGAAAATGCGGGTGCCAAGGCGCTCTATGTCCGCTGCGACGTCACCAAGAAGGCCGAGGTCGAAGGGCTGATGGACGCGGCGATGGCGTCATACGGCCGTCTCGACGTCTGCATCGCGAACGCAGGCGTGGTCAGCCATGGCGCGTTCCTCGACGTGACCGAGGCCGATTGGGACCGCGTGATGGCAATCAACGTGAAGGGCGTGTTTCTCACGGGCCAATCCGCAGCCAGGCGCATGATCGCGACGCGCAAGTCGGTGCCCGATTGGGGCGGTGGCGCCATCGTCAATATCGCCTCGGTCAATGCGGTGGTGGTGCAGCACAATTCGGTGCCCTATCCCGTAAGCAAGGGGGCCGTGCATCTGCTCACCCGCGTCATGGCCATCCATCTGGCCGATCACGACATTCGCGTCGTGGCCATCGGTCCGGGTCCGACCAAGACGGCGATGGAAGCCACGGTGATGGCCGATCCGGCCAAGCGCCGCATCCGCGAAATCCGCACCGCGCTGCGGCGCATGGCCGAACCCGAGGAGGTCGCGGCGGTCGCGTCGTTCCTGGCTTCGGACGATGCCAGCTTTCTCACCGGCCAGACCCTGTTCGTCGATGGCGGGCGGCTGGTGCTCAACTACATGATGCCGGACGAACGCGCGTCCTAGCGCGTTCCGGCCGGGTCGCGGGACTCGGGCCGGTTGAACTGTACCCGCGCGCTTGCTAGGACCGGCGTGTCGCCAAGGATCACGGAGAGGGTTTCATGCGTCTCAAGGACAAGGTCGCCATCGTAACCGGTGCCGCGCGGGGCATTGGGTTTGCCTGCGCCAAGCTGTTCGCCGACGAAGGGGCGAAGGTGGTGCTGGGCGACGTGATGACCGATATCGGCCCGCAATCGGCAAAGTCCATCGACCCCACCGGCCAGCGCGCGATCTTCGTGAAGTGCGATGTGACCAATCCCGCGGACGTGCAGGCGCTCGTCGATACGGCGGTTGCCAAGTTCGGCAAGCTCGATATCGCGATAGCCAATGCCGGCATCAATCGGGTCAAGGATTTCCTCGATGTGACGCTGGATGAATGGAACGAGGTCATCCGCGTCAACTTGACCGGCACCTTCATCACGGGCCAGGCGGCGGCGAAGCAAATGGTCAAACAGGGCACGCCCGGCGCGATCATCAATATGTCGTCGTGCAACGCCGTCATGGCGATCCCGACAATTTCGGCCTATGTGGCGTCCAAGGGCGGCATCAATCAGTTGACGCGCGTGATGGCGCTATCGCTCGCAACCAAGAATATCCGCGTGAACGCCATCGGCCCGGGCTCGATCTTGACCGACATGGTGAAATTGGTGGCCAAGGATCCAGCCGTGCGTCACGCCCAGATGGCGCGCACGCCGCTCGGGCGCTACGGCGAGCCCGAGGAGGTCGCGCGCGTGGCGCTGTTCCTTGCGACCGAGGATTCGTCCTACATCACCGGCCAGACGATCTATCCCGATGGCGGCCGCCTGGCGCTCAACTACACCGTTCCAGTCAAGGACTAGTCGGGCCGGTCAAGGACCGGCCGGGCCGATCGAACGATCCGACCCAAACAAATCCGGCGCCGCACATCCGCGGCGCCGGATTTGTTTGGGCGATCGATATTCGTCAGGCCCGTATGACCTTCAGGACAAGCGGTCGAGGACCCAGCGATTGAACTTCCGCGGCAGGTGTTCTCCGGCCGAATAAACGCCGTGTTCGAAGGCGCGCGATTGCACGCCTTCCTGCACGCGCTCGCACACGTCCTGATCCTGCTTGTTCACCAGATCCATGAAGGCGCCGACATCGTTCATGTCGAAATCGGGCCGGGCCATTGTCCTGGGCTCGAACAGCCACTCGAACACGACGCGCGTGCTTTGCGGCCCGGTCGGCCACAGCGTCCAGGCCTGGACGTGATCGGGTACGAGCACGAGCAGGAGATTGGGATAGACGGTGGTGCTGCGGAAACCCTGGTGATCCTGGGATTCGGTGGTGCTGATCATCGGGCGGGCGGTCTTGGCGTCGAAATTTGTGGTGCGGCCGCCCTCGCGGAAGATCGCGCCATGAGGGTTCTCCTGCTCGATCTTGCCCGACCGGAAGCCCGGGATGATATGGCACAGCTCTGGATGCACACCGGGGCAGTGGAAGCACTCGCAGAAATTCTCGACCACGATCTTCCAATTCGCCGCCATGTCGTACACGGCGGTGCGCGCGGGGCGCAGCGTGGCCATGTTGTAGGCGTGCAGGCGTGCGCCGATATTGCCGAGATTGGGCTCGAAGGCGCCGGGCTGCTCGGCAAGATTGACGAAGACGAAGCCTTCCCAAAGTTGCACCGCGACGGGTTTCAGCCTGTGATGGGTCTTATCGAAGCCCGGCGTGTCCATCATGCGCGGGGTCGCGACCAGCTTGCCGTCGAGGCCGAAGGTCCATTGGTGATAGCCGCACGCCATCACTCCGCCCGCGAGCTTGCCGTCCGTGGCGGTGCACACCCGGTGGCCGCGATGGGGACAGACATTGTAGAAGGCGCGCACCGCCCCGTCCGCGTCGCGCAGCACGACCAGGCTTTCATCGCCGACCTTGCGCACCATGTAGTCGCGCGGGTTTTCGACCTCGCCCGCGCGCCCGACGCAAAACCATGAGCTGTAGAAAATTCGCTCTTTTTCGCGAGCATAGATGTCGTCGCGGTGATAATGGCCCGCGGGTAATGTGGTCCAAATTTCGGGCACGCTATCGAGCATTGCGATCTCCCTAAATGAATCGAGTGCTTAACGAGCGTTGAAACCATTGGTGGGAAAGATTGCGTCAAATTCTGGCCGCAAGTCGAGTCGGCCCTGAACCTGCCCAAACGAACGCGCGCCAAAACGGAACCGGCGCTCTCTGGGAGAGCGCCGGCTCGCGTATTCCTCGTTCAAGGCCCCGCCGGAACGGCGGCGGGGCTAACCCCGGAACGGCGGCGGGGCTAACCCCGGAACGGTGGCGGAACTAGCCCCTGGAATGGCGGCTGGGATGGTGCTTAGCCACTGGCGTTGGGCTCGCCCGAGTTTTCATCCGCCTGAGCGGTGTGCTGAACGGCTTCCGGCGCCGCCGCATGATCTCCGGCATCGGGTGCAAGATTGTGTTCCTCATTTTCCGTTCCGGCCGGCGCGCCGCCGGCGGACTGGCCCGCGGCATCGCGCTGAACGCGGCGTTCGGCGCGGGCCTTGCGCTCCTCGGCGCGCTGGAGGGCGCGCCGTGCCCGGATGATCTCGGCGTCGAGTTCGGACAGCGAGCAGAAGCCCAGTTCCACCGGGCTTCGCGCGCGGATGTTTGGCGAATTCCAATGGTTGCGATTGCGCACCGCCTGGATCGTCGGTTTGGTGGTGCCGAGCAGCTTGCCGATCTGGGCGTCCTGGAGCTCGGGGTAGGTTTTGATCAGCCAGTCGATGGCATCCGGCTTTTCCATGCGCTTGGCCACGGGGGTGTAGCGCGCGCCGCGCGTGCGCGCCTTGGGCATGGGAATATCGGTTTTCGCCATACCCATGGCCGCGTTGGGGTCGTTCTGGCAGCGCTCCAACTCCTCGGGCGTGAGCTGATTGCTCGCCATGGGGTTGATGCCATGCATGCCGGGCGCGACCTCGCCATCGGCAATGGCCTGAATTTCAAGCTCGTGCAGGCCACAATAGTCCGCGATCTGCTTGAACGTGAGCGTCGTGTTTTCGACCAGCCAAACGGCGGTGGCCTTGGGCATCAAAGGCTGCGCCATCGGTCCTCCTTAAGAATGAATCGCCCCCGCGCGGGGTTTGGCGCCTTATCGGGCGCCGGGCGGGGGCTTGCGGCCTCGGGGCCGCGTGTCGAGGGATTTTATACGGCCTCGGCGCCTTCGGCCACCAATATGATCTTGCCCGTATGGACCCCCGATTCCATGAGCCGGTGGGCGTCGGAAGCGCGCGCCAGGGGGAAAGTCGCGTGTACGATGGGCCGCACGCGCCCAGCTTCGATGAGCGGCCATACCTGGGCGCGCACCGCCTCGGCGATGGCGGTCTTGAGCGCGACCGAGCGCGGGCGAAGGGTCGAGCCCGCGAGGGTGAGCCGGCGCACCATGAGTGCCACGAGGTCGAGCTCGGTCTTGGCGCCGCGCTGGGTCGCGATCGACACCAATCGGCCTTCGACCGCGAGCGCCGCGACATTGCGGGCGAAATATTCCGCACCCACCATATCGAGCACGACATCGACCCCGCGCCCCTCGGTCATGGCCTTGGCCTCGGCGACGAAATCTCCGGTGCGGTAATTGATCGCGCGTGCGGCGCCGAGCTTGCGGCAGAACGCGCATTTCTCGTCGGTGCCGGCGGTCGCGATCACGCGCGCGCCGCGCGCGACGGCCAACTGAATGGCGGTCGTGCCGATGCCGCTCGTGCCGCCATGCACCAGGAGGCTTTCGCCGGACGCAAGCCGGCCGCGGGTGAAGACATTGTCCCAGACCGTAAAGACGGTTTCGGGCAATCCCGCGGCCTCGATCATGGACAGGCCGCGCGGTACCGGCAGGCAGAGCGAGGCGGGCGCCACGCAATACGCGGCATAACCCCCGCCCGCGACCAGGGCCGTAACCCTGTCGCCGAGCGCCAGGCCATGCGTGCCCTCGCCGAGCGCGGTGACCGTGCCGGCGATTTCGAGCCCCATGATATCGGGCGCGCCGGGCGGCGGTGGATATGCGCCCTGACGCTGCATGATATCGGGTCGGTTCACGCCTGCCGCCGTGACGCGCACCAGCACCTCGCTGGGGCCGGGTTTGGGCGTCGGGACGCGGCCGAGCACCATCACCTCGGGCCCGCCCGGTCCGGTGCATAGGACGGCGTTCATCTCGGGTGGAATGGTCATCGTTCGATCCTTTCGTCCGCGCCGTTGGGTTATGATCGAGTTATAATTCCCGGCGAAAGAGCGCAAGCGGAGGTAAATATGGAGCCGGAAGACCTGGAGCCGCGCACCAAGCGGATCGAGAAGCGCAATCTCGACGTGCTCGCGGTGCGCGAAATCGAAGGCTATATCGCCGAGCTCGAAGAGGAAATCGCGCGCGCGCGTGCCGCGATCAAGGGCAAATCGTCGCACAAGAACGCGGCGGAAGCATTTTTCAAGCGCTGAGCGTCAACGGCAAATCGACAAAATGGGGGACGAAACGTGAATGCAGCAGCCAATCTGAAGGGCCGGAGCGCCCTCGTCACGGGTTCGACGAGCGGCATGGGACTTGGCATCGCCAAGGCGCTGGCGGCGAGAGGCGCTACGGTCACCGTGAACGGCTTTGGCGAGGCGGCGGCGATTGAACGCGTGCTCGACGAGATCAAGGCGGCGGGCGATGGTCGCGTGTTTTTCGACGGCGCCGATCTGCGCCATCCCTCGGAGGTCGTGCGCATGGTCGAGCAGGCCGAGCGCAATATGGGCGCGCTCGACATCCTCGTGAACAATGCCGGTATTCAGCATGTGGCGCGCGTCGAGGAATTTCCGCCCGAACGCTGGGACGCGCTGATCGCGGTCAACCTGACTGCCGCCTTTCACGCCATCCGCGCGGCCGTTCCCGGTATGCGCAAGCGCGCCTGGGGGCGCGTCATCAACAACGCCTCCGCCAGCGGTCTGCACGGTTCGCCGAACAAATCGGCCTATTGCGCCTCCAAGTTCGGCATCATCGGTCTGACTAAGGCGGTCGCGTTGGAGACGGCCGAGGCGGGGATCACCTGCAATGCCATTTGTCCCGGCTGGGTGCTCTCGGGCATGTCGCGACCGCAAATCGAGGTGATTGCACAGCGCGAGGGCGTATCGTTCGATCAGGCCTCGCGCATTCTGCTCGCGGGCCAACCGAACAGGCGCTTTGTCGCGCCGGATGAAATCGGCGCGCTGGTCGCCTATCTTTGCTCGGACGAGGCCTCCCCGGTCACGGGGGCGGCGCTTTCCATCGATGGCGGCATTTCGGCGCGCTGAGCTTGCGCGTTAACCTGTCTTTAAGGGCTCCGGCATAGGGTTTGTCTCGACGGCGGTTCGCCGCCCGTCATGGATGTCTCCCATCCAACCCTCGTTCATGCCTCCCTGTTCCCCATTTGGGCCGCCTCGTGCGGCCCATTTTTTTTGTGCCTCGCCGAAACCCGCTGTTTGGCGCGCCTCCGCGCATCTGCCCCACGCGCCCACGTCCTCCCCGACCACTCGTATCTTTCCCGCCTTGTGCCAAGATGGGCCGTGGTGGTTTGATGCCGCTCGTTTTCCGGGCGGCTTCAAGGGTCGTCCCACAGCGGTGGTCGCCCATGGCCGATCCCAATTTCCTCAAATTCGGCACGCTTGCCCTGCATGCGGGCCAGCAGCCCGATCCGACGACCGGCGCGCGCGCCGTGCCGATCTACCAGACCACGTCCTATGTTTTCGCCGATGCCGATCACGCGGCCGAGTTGTTCAATCTCGAACGCGCGGGTCATATCTATTCGCGCATCTCCAACCCGACCGTCGCGGTGTTCGAGGAGCGCATGGCCGCGCTCGAGGGCGGAGTTGGCGCGGTCGCGACGGCGAGCGGACAGGCGGCCCTGCACCTTGCCATCGCCACGCTCATGGGTGCGGGCGGGCATATCGTGTCGTCCTCGTCCATCTACGGCGGCAGCCATAATCTGTTCGCCCATACCCTGCCGCGCTTCGGCATCACGGCGAGTTTTGTCGATCCGCGCGATAACGAGGGCTTCCGCCGCGCGATCCGGCCCGAAACGCGCCTGGTGTTCGGCGAGACCTTGGGAAATCCCGGCCTCGAAATCATGGACCTGCCGGCGATCGCGGCCATCGCGCACGCGGCCAAGATTCCGGTGCTGATCGACAACACCTTCGCGACACCCGCGCTATTCCGGCCCTTCGAGCACGGCGCCGATCTCGTATTCCATTCCGCGACCAAGTTCATCGGCGGTCACGGCATCGCCATTGGCGGGGTGGTGATCGATGGCGGGCGCTTCGATTGGGAAGGCTCGGGCAAATTCCCGACCCTGACCACGCCTTATGCCGGCTATCACGGTCTCGATTTCGCCGAGGAGTTCGGCCCGCAGGCTTTCGTCATGCGCGCGCGCGCCGAGGGCTTGCGCGATTTCGGCGCGTGCTTGAGCCCTCAGAACGCGTTCTATCTGCTCCAGGGCCTCGAAACCCTCCATGTCCGCATGGCGCGCCATGTCGAAAACGCGCGCCTGGTGGCGAATTACCTCGCATCATCGCCGGATGTCGCCTGGGTCGGCTATCCCGATCTTGCCAGCCATCCCGATCACGCGCGCGCCAAGGTTCTGTTGCCCGAGGGCTGCGGCGCGGTGTTCAGCTTCGGCATCAAGGGCGGGCGCGCGGCCGGCAAGCGCTTCATCGAAAGCGTGCGCCTGTTTTCGCACCTCGCCAATGTCGGCGACGCAAAATCCCTCGTCATCCATCCCGCGAGCACCACGCATCAGCAGATGGACGCCGCGTCGTTGAAGGCCGCCGGCATCGGCGAGGAATTGGTCCGACTGTCCGTCGGACTCGAGGACGCGGACGACCTCATCCAAGACCTGGGGCGCGCGCTCGCCGCGGCGCGGAAGGGCTGAGGGATGGAATTCCGCGTGGCGGGCCGCACGGTATTCGCGGGCACGGGCGGGCGCGCATTCGACCCGGCGCGCCCGGTCGTTGTGTTCGTGCACGGCGCGGGCATGGACCATACGGTCTGGCCGCTTCAGGCGCGCTGGTTCGCCCATCACG
>JBJXGH010000018.1:0-28524 GCA_046153685.1 Alphaproteobacteria bacterium | reverse complement strand
CGATCTACGTCGTTGAGCGGTGCGAGCAGCGCGTGCGCGCGCGCGTCATCGGCGCGAATTTCAACCCCGATCGCGCCCTGCGCCACGGCGGGCAGCATTTCCTCGACCGACAAAGTGCACCCGAGATCGGCCATCGCCAGGCGGTCGAGACCCGCGCGCGCGAGGATCGTGGCCTGCGCCCGGCCTTCGCCGAGCTTGCGCAGGCGCGTGTTCACATTGCCGCGAAACAGCACGATCTTGAGATCGGGGCGGAGATGGAGAAGCTGTGATTGCCGGCGCATCGAGGCCGTGCCGATAACCGCGCCGGAGGAAAGAGCCGCGAGCGATGGTGCGCCCAGCAAGACATCGCGGGCGTCGGCGCGCGCCAGCACGCATGGCAATGCGAAACCGCCGGGCAAAAAGGTCGGAACGTCTTTCATCGAATGGACCGCCATGTCGATGCGGCCGTCGGCGAGATGTTCCTCGATTTCCTTGGTGAACAAGCCTTTGCCGCCGATTTCGGCCAGCGCCCGGTCCTGCGTCTTGTCGCCCGAGGTCGAGATGGGAACGATCGTGATTCCGCCCGGCGAGCGCAGCTCGGGATGAGCCGCCATGAGGCGTTCGCGCAATTCCTCGGTCTGGATGATGGCAAGCGGACTGGCCCTGGTTCCGAGGCGCACAGATTTTGTCATGGCTTACGCTTATCTTTCCTTTTTCCGGGTTGGCCGGGTTCTGACGGCCCTGCAAGCCCGCGCCGGGGCGGCGCGCGTCGGGGATTGGCGCTCCGGATCGGCATTCGCCTGAAAGCGCCTTCGCATGCTAGGGATTATGTCGGCCTCGGCGGCGCCCGCAAAGCGCGATCGTCAAGCCCCCCAATAGGCGTCGCCCGCGATGGTTGTGCTCGGAATCGAAACCAGTTGCGATGAAACGGCGGTTGCGCTGGTCGACGACGCGCGTCGGGTGCGCGCCGAGGTCGTGCTGTCGCAAATCGCCGATCACGCGCCCTATGGCGGTGTCGTGCCCGAAATCGCCGCGCGCGCGCATCTCGACCATCTGGACGGGCTGATTACGCGCGTGATGACGCAAGCGGGCGCGCGCTTTGCGGATTTGGACGCAATCGCCGCCACCGCCGGCCCGGGGCTCATCGGCGGCCTCATCGTCGGCACGACCATGGCCAAGGCCCTCGCCGCCGCCACGGGTAAGCGGTTCCTCGCGATCAACCACCTCGAGGGCCATGCCTTGTCCGCGCGCCTGGGGGCAGAGGTGGCGTTTCCCTATCTGCTGCTGCTGGTATCGGGCGGGCATTGCCAATTGCTCGCGGTCGAAGGCGTGGGTCGATACGCGCGGCTGGGAACGACCGTGGACGACGCGGCGGGAGAGGCCTTCGACAAGACGGCGAAACTCTTGCGTCTGCCTTTTCCCGGCGGTCCCGCGGTCGAGCGCGCCGCGCTGGGGCGCAATCCCGCGCGCTTTCCCCTGCCCCGACCCATGCGCGGGCGACCGGGTTGCGATTTTTCGTTTTCGGGCCTCAAGACCGCCGTGCGCCACGCCGTCGCGGCCTTGCCGCCGGGGCCGCCGAAGGCGGCGGATGTCGGCGATCTGTGCGCCGCGTTCCAGCAAGCCGTGGGCGATGTGATGGTCGATCGCACCGCGAACGCCCTGGCCATGTTCCGCGCGCGGCACGGCGCGGCAGCGACGCTGGTTGTCGCGGGCGGGGTGGCCGCAAATCTCTATCTGCGCCTTCGCCTCGAAGCCCTCTCTTCGGATAAGGGCGTGCGGCTAGTCGTGCCGCCGCAGAAATACTGCACCGATAACGGCGCCATGATCGCCTGGGCCGGGATCGAACGCCTGCACGCGGGCCTCGCGGACGATGTGGACGCCAGGCCGCGGCCGCGCTGGCCGCTCGATCCCATTTCCTCGGGCGCCGCGCCAAGCGGGTCGTTGCCATGAGCTATCGAACGCTCGGCATCGTCGGCGCGGGAGCGTGGGGCACCGCCCTGGCCGTCGCCGCCGCGCGCGCCGGAAAGTCCGTGGTGCTGTGGGCGCGCGAACCGGATGTCGTCGAGGCGATCGCGCGCACGCGCGTGAACCACGCCTTTCTTCCGGATATCACTCTGCCCGAGAATATTTCGGCGACCGGCGATCTCGCGCGCGCAGCTTCTTGCGAGGCGGTGCTGCTGGTCACCCCCGCCCAACACACGCGCACGACCGCGCGGGCGCTCGAGGCGCATCTGCCCGCGGGCACGCCGATTCTCATTTGCGCCAAGGGCATTGAATGCGGCACCGGCGCGCTGATGAGCGAGGCCGTCGCCGAGGCCCTGCCCGGACGAAAACTGGCCGTCCTGTCGGGTCCAAGCTTTGCCGACGAAGTCGCGCGCTTCCTGCCCGCCGCCTTGACCCTCGCGGCGGCGGACGACGAGATCGGCGCGCGCTTGGTCGAGACGCTTTCGGGGCCGCGCTTGCGGCTGTATCGCAGCGATGACATGGCGGGGGCGCAGGTCGGCGGTGCTATCAAGAACGTGGTCGCGATCGCCTGCGGCGTGGTGATGGGGCGAAAGCTCGGCGATAATGCGCGCGCGGCGCTCATCACGCGCGGCCTCCATGAAATGACCCACCTCGCCCGCGCCAAGGGCGGCAGGGCGGAGACGCTCATGGGCCTGTCGGGTCTCGGCGATCTGGTGCTTACCTGCACGGGCGTGCAATCGCGCAATTTGTCGTTCGGTCTCGCGCTCGGACGCGGCGGCCGCGCGGGCGATCTTTTGGCCTCAACCCGTTCGGTCGTCGAAGGCGTTGCAACCGCGGCCTCTGTCGCGGCGCTCGCAAAATCGCTCGGCATCGAGATGCCGATCTGCCGCGCCGTGGACGAAGTCGCCAATCGCGGCGCCGATCTTGAGGCGACGATCGAAGCCCTGTTGGCGCGCCCGGCTGGCGGGCGCGAATACACTCGCAACCGATCGAACGCGACCGACCGTTAAGGACCGAACCATGGCCCACTGGCTGCTGAAATCCGAGCCCGGCGAATTTTCCTGGGATGATCTGGTGCGCGACAAGACGACCGGCTGGTCGGGCGTGCGCAACCATCAAGCGACGAACAACATGAAGGCGATGAAACGCGGCGAGCACGCGTTCTTTTACCACTCGGTCGACGAAAAGCGCATCGTCGGCATCGTTGAGGTCACCAAGACCTACCATCCCGATCCGACGGACGACGAGGGAAAATGGGGCATGGTCGAAGTGAAGGCGCTGAAACCGGTGCCGAGACCGGTGACCCTCGCCGAGATTCGCGCGGAGCCGCGCCTCGCCAATCTGGCATTGGTGCGCCAATCGCGCCTGTCGGTCGTACCGGTGGGCGACCGCGAATGGGAGCTGCTGTGCGCCATGGCGGGCGTTAAGCCATGAACGGGTTTTGCCGCATGGCGGGGCCGAAGACATGATGCGGCTTTGCGCTCTCGACGAGATTCCCGACGGCGCGACGCGCGCGTTCACGGTGGCGACGGCGGACGGCCCGCTCGAGCTCTTCGTCTTGAGGCGCGGCGCGTTGATTGCGGCTTACGAGAACGCCTGCCCCCATCTCGGCACGCCGCTCGATTGGGCGCCGAACCACTTTCTTTCCGAGGACGGCAGCCATATCGTCTGCGCCACGCACGGGGCCCGCTTTCGCCTTGAGGATGGGCATTGTTACTTCGGCCCCTGCACGGGCGAGGCGCTTAGAACCCTGCCCGCGAGGCTCGAGGACGGCGCGGTCGTTCTGGCGA
The DNA here is from genome assembly GCA_046153685.1 of Alphaproteobacteria bacterium. GTDB lineage: Bacteria > Pseudomonadota > Alphaproteobacteria > CADEGL01 > CADEGL01 > CAMAPP01. The sequence goes on along the minus strand of JBJXGH010000018.1, from coordinate 24,790 downwards.
TCTGAGCACGCGGGGACCTTGCGCATGCGAATCCACGAACAGCTCGAATCCCAAGGCGCGGTCTTGTTTCGCTGGCGAAGTTTTTTGCCGCTTTTTCTCGTGCCCGTCGCCATTCCGGCCTTGATCGAATCGGTCGCCGTCGATGCCATCATCGGCGAGGAAGCGGAAGACGCATGGACGGTGTTTTGCTTGGGGGTTTCATTTCTCGGTCTCATGCTGCGCTGGGTCACGATCGCCTTCGTGCCGGCAGGCACCTCGGGGCGCAACACGCGTGAGCAACGCGCGCACCAACTGAACACGACGGGCGTTTATTCCACGGTGCGAAATCCCTTGTATCTCGGCAATTTCGTCGCCCTGTTCGGCATTGCGCTCGCAACCAAGTGCTGGTGGTTTGCCGTTATCGTCTGCCTGGCCTATTGGCTCTATATCGAGCGCATCGTGGCGGCCGAGGAGAAATTTCTCGACCATGCGTTTCCCAGCATCTATGCCGATTACGCCGCGCGCACCCCGGCTTTCGTTCCGCGGCTTGGGTTATGGACGGGGCCTGCGGAATCGTTCTCGCTGCGCACGGTTCTGTGCTGGGAATACAATGGCGTCCTGAGCGTGGTGGCGGCGTTCGTCGCGCTCGAGCTCATAACCGATGTCCTGATGGAGCACGAAGGCGTCCGAGCCTGGATGGAGCGCGAATGGTGGTGGGTGACCATCGGGGCCCTCGCTTTGGTGCTGTTCTCCGTCTTACGCGGCTTGAAGAAGCGCACACGCGTGCTGCATGTGCCCGGACGCTAGATGCGCGATATCCCCGAGTCGCGCTTGTCGGACGCGCCGATTCGCATAGATAATCCTCCCCTGAACACGAGCCCGCGACGAAGCCGGGCCGGTGGCCGACAGGGGTCCTTTTCATGGCAAACGAAGTCCTGCCCGTTTCCGCCGAATGGTCGAGGCGTGCGTGGTGCGACGAAAGCGCCTACGCCCGCATGTACGAGCGCTCGATCGCCGATCCTGAAGGTTTTTGGCGCGAGCACGGCAAGCGCGTCGCCTGGATCAAGCCTTACACCCAGATCAAGGACGTCGACTTTCACGGCAAGGTTTCGATCCGCTGGTATCACGACGGAACGCTGAACGCCTCGGCCAATTGCCTGGACCGCCATCTGCTCAAGCGGGGCAATCAGACCGCGATCATCTGGGAAGGTGACGATCCCGCCGAAAGCAAGCGCATCAGCTATCGCGAGCTCCATGCCGAGGTCTGCAAGTTCGCCAATGTCCTGAAGGCACGGGGCGCAAAACGCGGCGACCGCGTGACGATCTACATGCCCATGATTCCCGAGGCGGCCGTCGCCATGCTGGCGTGCGCGCGCATCGGCGCCGTGCATTCGGTGGTCTTCGGCGGCTTCTCGCCCGATGCCTTGTCGGGCCGCATCCGGGACTGCGATTCGAATATCATCGTCACCGCCGACGAAGGATTGCGTGGCGGCCGCAAAGTACCGTTGAAGGCCAACACGGACGAGGCGTTGAAATCCTGCCCCACGGTCGCGGCGTGCATCGTCGTGAAACGCACGGGCGGCGAGATCGACTGGGTGGAGGGCCGCGACGTTTGGTACCACGAGGAAATGGCCAAGGCGTCGGCCGAGTGCCCGCCGGAGGAGATGGGCGCGGAAGATCCGCTGTTTATCCTTTACACCTCGGGCTCGACCGGTAAACCCAAGGGCGTATTGCACAGCACCGGCGGCTACATGGTCTATGTGTCGCTGACTCACCAATATGTGTTCGATTATCACGACGGCGACGTCTATTGGTGCACGGCGGATGTCGGCTGGGTGACCGGGCACAGCTATATCCTGTACGGACCGCTGGCGAACGGCGCGGTCACGTTGATGTTCGAAGGCGTACCCAATTACCCCGATTCCTCGCGCTTTTGGCAGGTCGTCGATAAGCACAAGGTCAATATATTTTACACCGCGCCGACCGCGATTCGCGCGCTCATGCGCGACGGCGAGGGCCCGGTGAAGAAAACCAGCCGCGCCTCGCTGCGCCTGTTGGGAAGCGTGGGCGAGCCGATCAATCCCGAGGCTTGGCTGTGGTATCACCGCGTGGTGGGCGATGGTCGATGCCCGGTCGTCGACACCTGGTGGCAAACCGAGACCGGCGGGATTCTGATCTCGCCATTGCCGGGTGCTACTCCGCTCAAGCCCGGCTCTGCGACGCGGCCGCTATTTGGCATCCGCCCCGCCATCATGGATGGCGACGGCAAGGTTCTCGAAGGGGCGTGTTCGGGAAATCTCGTTTTGCTCGATTCCTGGCCAGGCCAGATGCGCACCGTGTTCCGCGATCACGAACGCTTCGTGCAAACCTATTTTTCGACCTACAAGGGAACATACTTCACCGGCGATGGCTGCCGGCGCGACGAGGATGGTTATTATTGGATCACGGGGCGCGTCGATGACGTGATTAACGTGGCGGGCCACCGCCTCGGTACCGCCGAAATCGAAAGTGCGCTCGTCGCCCATGCCACGGTCGCCGAAGCCGCCGTGGTGGGCTTTCCCCACGACATCAAGGGTCAGGGCATCTACGCCTATGTCACCCTTGTCTCGGGCGAGCATCCGAACGAGGATTTGCGCAAGGCGCTCGTGCAATGGGTGCGCAAGGAAATCGGCCCCATCGCCACGCCCGATTTCATCCAATGGGCGCCAGGTTTGCCGAAAACCCGCTCCGGCAAGATCATGCGCCGCATCTTGCGCAAGATCGCGGCCAACGAACACGGCGAGTTGGGCGACACCTCCACTCTCGCCGATCCGGGTGTGGTGAACGACTTGGTCAATAATCGGATGAACCGCGCCTAGCGGTTCAAGAACATCTGCCCGGAGGCAGCGCGCCATGAGCAAGAAGGCCACCGACGCGGCGCAGTGGCGCTTTGCCCTGGATGATGCCCGCAAACTGCCCCTGCCCGAAGGTCGCCGTTCGGCCGCCGTGTTCCGCCACGGCACGCTCGATGTCCGCCATTATGCCCCGCGCGGCACCGACCCGCAGACCCCGCACGATCAGGATGAGGTTTACATTGTCGAGCGTGGAAGCGGCTGGTTCGAGGTCGCGGGCACGCGCACCCGGTTCGGCCCCGACGACGTCTTGTTCGTACCCGCGGGTATCGATCACCGCTTCGCCGACTTCACCGACGATTTCGAGACCTGGGTGATCTTCTACGGACCCAAGGGCGGCGAAGCCGCGCCCTAGATCGCCCCTATTCGTCAGCGCGCGCTTCCTCGCACCACATTCCGCGCTTGCCGCCGTCATAGGACCGGGCATGTCCGGTGGCGATCATATCGTGCGCAAGATCGGTGCCGTCGGGCAAGCGCACTTGGGCCAGAACACGACCGCCGTATTTTTCGTAGCGCACCTGGGTCAAGACGACCGCCCCGCCCGCGACGCGCGAAGCGAGATGGTCGCGCGAGGCCAGGGCGCGTGTCCGTTCGAGTTCGCATTGTCCCTTGAGCTCCGGTGCGTCGATACCCGACATGCGGACCGAAGTTTCGACATCCTGACCAAGCCAGATATGCGCGCGCACGATCAGGGTGTCGCCATCGATGATTTGGACGACGCGCGCTTGCACGGGACCCGGCACGACATCGCCCGCGTGCACAGGCCCGGCGAGCGCAAACCCGGCCACGGCCAGCGCCAGAATCCACCGCCTCGCAATCGCGCGCCCTATCGCCATCTCAGCCACACGCCAATCAACTTGCAGTCGGGAGATATACAACTATAAATTGATAAGGCGCAATTTTAAAGCACGCCGATGAACGCCCGCCAAGCGGTTGAATTACAAATATTTTAACTTAAAAATCGATGCACCGGCCGCGGCGCTCCCAGTCGCCGTACCGGGTCGGCTCGAGCCCGTCGGGACCGCCTGATTCCTTGGGCCCCGTTTCCCCGGGCCCGGTTTTCCAAGACCCAACCCTGGGCCCCAATGTTCCAGGCAAGGCCGGTATAACGGCCGGGCCTGGCGCGTGCGTGTCCGCCGTCACGGGCATTACAGCGGAGACGGATTTCGATTCGGGATCGATCATGGTTACCCCAATATGGCGTTGCGCGCATCGCCTGCCAAGATTCCGGTGCATGGCGAGAACCAGGCGGCACGAGCACGGCGATCGCGGACCCAGGCTTGATCGTGGGCGCCGCGTGCTTATCTCATTGATCGGCGCATGTATGGCTGCGCGCGGAGAGGGAACTGTAAGAACATGAACACGACCAAGACCACGATCTTGCTGGCGGCGATGACGGCAATGTTCGTCATGCTCGGCATGCTGATCGGCGGGACGGGCGGGGCCTTGATCGCTTTTGCCATCGCCTGTGCAATGAATCTTTTCGCCTATTGGAATTCCGACAAGCTGGTGCTGCGCATGTACGGCGCGCGGCAAGTCGATCACGCGGCCGCGCCGGGACTTTATGGCATCGTCGAGCAACTTGCCGCGCGCGCGGGATTGCCCATGCCCAAGGTTTACGTGATCGATTCCGAGCAGCCCAACGCCTTCGCAACGGGCCGCAACCCCGAGAACGCCGCCGTGGCCGCCACGACCGGCCTCTTGCGGAGCTTGAGCGCGCAAGAGGTCGCGGGCGTGATGGCGCACGAACTCGCCCACATCAAAAACCGCGATACCCTAACCATGGCGATAACGGCCACTTTGGCGGGCGCCATTGGCATGCTGGCGAACTTCGCCATGTTCTTCGGCGGCAACACCAACGCTTCCCGCAACAATCCCTTGGGCCCCATCGGCGCCATTCTCGTGATGATCCTGGCGCCGCTGGCGGCAGGGCTGGTACAGATGGCCATCAGCCGGGCGCGCGAATACGAAGCCGATCGTCTGGGCGCGGAAATTTCGGGCGAACCCTTGTGGCTCGCGGACGCACTTGAAAAGCTCGAACGAGGAGCGCGGACCATCGACAACCATGTGGCCGAAGGCAATCCGGCTACCGCCCATCTGTTCATCATAAACCCGCTGCACATGCGCGCAGTCGATGGATTGTTCGCGAGCCACCCGCGCACGGCCGAACGCGTTCGCCGCCTGCGTGCGATGGCGGGAAGCCAAATCCAAACGGCGCGCGGCCCGTGGGGTTAAAGCGCGCTATACGCCTCTGGATCAAAGGCCGGACCGAACGCACCGCGCGCCCCAAATTCGCGCGGCTCTAGGCACTCTGTGACGCGAGCCACAAAAGAGCGGCCGAGCGGCGCGCCGCAAGAACTCCCGGCGCGGCGCGTCACGGGACGGAAAAAATCCGCGCTGTCCGCGCGCGGCGGGGCGCTCGAGCTCGTCGAGGCCGTGCTTGTCCGCAAGCGCTTTCTCGACGATGCGCTCGATCACATGGCAATGCCGGCGGGACGCGACCGCGCTTTCGCCCACGCGCTTGCACTCATGACCTTGCGTCGGCTCGGACAGATCGACGCTCTGCTTGACCATTGCCTGGCCCGGCCGCTCGAAGAGCGCGCCCACCGCACGCGCAATCTGTTGCGCCTGGGCGCGGCGCAGTTGGCCTTTCTCGGCACGCCCGCGCATGCCGCCGTCGCGGAAAGCGTGGATTTGGCGGAACAATGCCTGCCTGCCGTGCACAAGGGGCTGGTCAATGCCGTGCTGCGTCGGCTATCGCGCGAGGCGCCGTCATTGCTGGCGGCGCACGATGCGGCGCGCCTCAATACGCCGGGCTGGATGTGGGATTCTTGGCAAGGCGCTTACGGCGAGACGCGCGCGCGCGCGATCGCCGAGGCCCATCTGATCGAGCCGCCGCTCGACATTTCCGTTCGCGGCGATGCGTCCGTCTGGGCCGCGCGTCTCGGTGCGGAAGAGCTGCCGACCGGAACGCTGCGTCTTGCCGGCGGCGGCCGGGTCGAGGAATTGGCGGGTTTTGCGGACGGCGCGTGGTGGATACAGGATGCTGCTTCGGCCCTGCCCGCGCGTCTACTCGGCGATGTCGCGGGCAAATCCGTCGTCGATTTGTGCGCCGCCCCCGGCGGCAAGACCGCACAATTGGCGTCCGTAGGCGCGCGGGTGGTGGCCATCGAACGCTCGGCCGGACGCGCATCAACACTCGAAGCCAATCTCGCGCGCCTGCGCCTTCCCGGCCGCGTCGTCGTCGCGGACGCGGAGGCCTGGCGGCCCGAGGCGCTGGCCGATGCCGTGTTACTCGATGCGCCGTGCAGCGCCACGGGCACCATCCGGCGCCATCCAGACGTGCAACGCCTGAAGACACCGGGCGATGTTGCCCGCCTCGCGCACCGCCAATCGGCCATGCTTGACGCCGCCCTGGCCATGGTCCGGTCCGGCGGGACGCTGGTTTACGCGGTGTGCTCGCTCGAGAGCGCCGAATGCGCCGCCCTCGTCAATTCCTGGCTCGCGTCCAACCCGCCGGTCAGCCGCCTGCCCGTGCGCGCCGACGAGGTCGGAGGCCAGTCCGAATTCATCGATCCCCACGGCAATTTGCGTACCCTGCCCGGGCATTGGCCCGAGCGCGGCGGGCTCGATGGTTTCTTCGCGGCGCGCTTTGTTCGCCATTGACCGCATCGGTTCTGCTTTTGCGGCAGGCCGGAAAACCGGGTAAGCATACGCCATCCAAGCGGCGCATCCGCCCGACGCGCACAGCTATCCGTTGAAAACGGCGATTCGATGAGCATTGGGATCCAATGAGCAACCACCCCGATTTTCACGAGGATTTTGCCCGCCACGAGGATGTCCGGGGGTCGTCCAATCGCGGCTTCGGAATGGTTTTTACCATCGTATTCGCGGTGATCGGACTGGTGCCGTTGCTAGGCGGCGGCGGCGTGCGCTGGTGGTCGGTCGCGCTCGCCGGCGCCATTCTCGGCGCGGCCTTTTTTGCGCCCCGGCTTCTTGCCCCATTCAACTTTCTATGGATGAGATTCGGCTTGCTGCTGCACCGCGCGATCAATCCGCTGATCATGGCATTGTTGTTTTTCTCGACCGTGACGCCGATCGGGCTTCTCATGCGCGCCCTCGGCAAGGATCCTCTGCGCCTCAAATGGGACCGCGCGGCCGCAAGCTATTGGATCGCGCGCACGCCGCCCGGCCCCGCGCCCGACACGATGAAGAACCAGTTTTGAGCGCGGCCGGCCGCGAACCGAAAACCTGGAAGAGGGCACGATGGTATCGTTCTTAAGTGAAATGTGGCGCTTCATGCGCGCGCGCAAGAAATTCTGGCTGCTGCCGATCATGGTGATGATGATTGTCTTCGGCGGGTTGATCGTATTGACCAAGGGCAGCGCCGTGGCACCGTTCATTTATACGATCTTCTGAGGTTATGCGGGTCCTGGGAATTTCGGCTTTCTATCACGACAGCGCCGCCGCGCTCGTCGCCAACGGCAAAGTCGTCGCCGCCGCGCAGGAAGAGCGATTCACGCGCAAGAAGCACGATGCCCGGTTTCCGCGCCATGCCTTGCGCTATTGCCTCGAAGAAGGCGGGTGCGGCCTCGAGGATATCGACTTCGTCGCGTTTTACGACAAGCCCTTTCTCAAGTTCGAACGCCTGCTCGAAACCTATGTGGCCTTGGCGCCGCGCGGGTTTCGTTCGTTCCGGATGGCGATCCCGGTATGGCTGCGCGAGAAATTGTTCCAGAAGGATCTGCTGAAGAAGGAGTTGCGGCGCGAGGCGCCTGGGTTCGATTGGGACAATCGGCTGTTGTTCGCCGAGCACCACCAAAGCCACGCCGCCAGCGCGTTCTTTCCCTCGCCGTTCGAGGAGGCGGCGGTCCTGACAATGGACGGAGTCGGCGAATGGGCGACGACCTCGGCCGCACTCGGCCGCGGCAATCGACTCGAGATGACGAAGGAGATTCACTTTCCCCATTCGATCGGCCTGTTGTATTCGGCCTTCACCTATTACACGGGCTTCAAGGTCAATTCCGGCGAATACAAAGTGATGGGACTGGCGCCATACGGCGAACCGAAATACGCCCAAGCCATTTTCGACAACCTCGTCGATTTGAAGCCCGATGGCTCGTTCCGTCTGAATCTGGAGTACTTCGACTACTGTACCGGCCTCAGAATGACGAACGCGAAATTCGACACGCTGTTCGGCGGCCCGGCACGCCAAGCCGAAGACAGGGTGACGCAGCGCGAAATGGACTTGGCCGCGTCGATTCAGAAAGTGACCGAGGACATCGTTCTGCGCCTCGTGCGCGGCCTCGCGGCCGAGACCGGACAGGACAATCTTTGCCTGGCGGGTGGCGTCGCGCTCAATTGCGTGGCCAATGGCAAGATTTTGCGCGACGGCGCATTCAAGCGCATCTGGGTACAGCCAGCCGCGGGCGACGCGGGCGGCGCATTAGGCGCGGCATTTAATGCCTATCATCGGTTCCAGAACCAACCGCGCGTCGCGACCGACACCCTCGATGCCATGCAGGGCTCCTATCTCGGACCGGCATTCGCCGATTCCGAAATCGCCCGCAGGCTCGATCAAGCCGGGGCGCGCTACACTGTGCTTTCGGACCGCGAGGTCGTCACCACAACCGCCCAGGCGATCGCCGACGGCCTGGCGGTCGGCTGGTTTCAGGGGCGGATGGAATTCGGCCCGCGCGCGCTTGGCGCGCGGTCCATCCTGGGCGATGCCCGCTCGCCCGCCATGCAATCGACGCTGAACCTCAAGGTCAAACACCGCGAATCCTTCCGCCCCTTCGCGCCCGCCGTGCTGCGCGAACACGTCGCGGAGTGGTTCGAACTCGACGGCGATTCGCCCTACATGCTGATGGTCGCGGACGTGGCGAAGGCGCGCCGACGCGCGATGAGCGAGGCCGAGAGCGCCTTGTTCGGCATCGAGAAGCTGAACGTGCCGCGCTCGCACATCCCGGCGGTCACCCATGTGGATTATTCAGCACGGATCCAGACGGTGCACGCCGATACCAATCCCCGCTTCCACGCCCTGCTGAGCGCGTTTTATGCAATCACCGGCTGTCCGGTGATCGTCAACACCAGCTTCAATGTGCGCGGCGAACCCATCGTTGGGACCCCCGAGGACGCTTTCCGCTGCTTCATGGGCACCGAAATCGAGCGCCTGGCGATCGGCAATTGCTTCTTGCGCAAGGAAGACCAGGACCCGGCGTTCCAGCACGATTACAAGGATCGCTTCGAACTCGATTGAACGGTGCGGCATTGCTTGCCGCATCCCGATCAAGCTGTTAGGAAAACCGCATGCGGCAACCGGTGCGAATCGCGCCTTCCATTCTGTCCGCCGACTTCGCCCGGCTGGGCGACGAGGTGCGCGCGGTCACGGCGGCGGGTGCCGATTACATTCATATCGATGTCATGGACGGACATTTCGTGCCGAACCTGACGATCGGACCTGCGGTGGTGAAAGCGTTGCGGCCGCACAGCGCGCGCGTCTTCGACGTTCACCTGATGATCTCGCCGGTCGATCCCATGATTCCGGCCTTTGCCGAGGCGGGCGCCGACATCATCACGGTCCACCCCGAAGCGGGACCGCATCTTCACCGCACCCTGCAGCTCGTCCGCTCGCTTGGGAAAAAACCGGGCGTCTCGCTCAATCCGGCCACGCCGATCGAGGCGATCGTGCATGTCATCGAGGACGTGGACCTCGTACTGGTCATGACGGTCAATCCCGGCTTCGGCGGACAATCCTTTATCATGTCCCAGATTGAGAAGATTCGGCGCCTAAGGGCGCTCATAGACGCCACCGTCGCGCGCACCGGCCGCGCGATCGACCTTGAAGTCGATGGCGGCGTCAATGCGGATACCGCCCAGCTGGCGATCGCAGCGGGCGCGGACGTTCTGGTCGCGGGCACGGCCAGCTTCGCCGGCGGTCCCGAGCGTTACGCCGCGAATATTCGGCAATTGCGCGGCGCGCCGTGAGGATGCCGGCCGTTAACCCGCGATGACGCGGGCACACCGCACGGCCGCCGCCATACGCGACGCATTGGCGCGCGCGATTTTCGCCAGCGCGCCCTATCGCTGCTCGCTCGCCGGCAAGACCCCGAAAGCCCTGATTGTCGCCCCGGCCCAACCGTGGCCGGGCGATGCGGCACGCGGCGCGCAAATCCTCAAAGGCAGCTTCGCCGCCGGCGCCGAACTGCGCCCTCTTGGCGAAAGCGCCTGGAGCGCGGACGGCCCGGAGCATTGGCGCGCGGCGCTACACGGCTTTGCGTGGCTCGGCGATCTTCACGCCGTCGGCTCCGACGCCGCGCGCCGGCGCGCGCGCGAGTTGATCGCCGACTGGCTTGCGCGGCATCGCCGCTGGGACGAATTCACCTGGCGCACCGATATCCTGACCCGGCGTGTCACCGCCTGGATCGCGGAGCACGATTTCTTCTGCGCCAGCGCCGATGACGGATTTCGCGATGCGTTCTTCCGCGAGTTGTCGCGCCAATGCCGGCACCTGTTTCGCATGGCCCCCGGGCGCGAGGCGGGAGTGCGCCGCCTGCTCGTCGCCAAGGCCATGATCTATGCGGCAGTCGCGCTGCCCGGGCCGAAGCCGCGACTGTCGCGCGCCCTGCGTCTGCTCGAAGTGGAACTGCGCCGCCAAATCCTGCCCGATGGCGGGCATGTGGAGCGCAGCGGACGCGCCCAGTTTGCCGCCTTGCGCACCCTTGTGGACATCCGGACATGCCTTGCTTCGGGCAGACGGCCCCTGCCCACACTTCTCCAATCGACGATCGACCGCATGGTGCCTGCACTGCGCGCGTTCCGGCACGCCGACGGTGGTTTTGCGCTGTTCAACGGCGCGTGCGAGGACGATGCCTGGCTGATCGACGCGGTCCTGGCACAGGCCGAGGTTCCGGGCCGCGCGCCGGACGAGCTGCGCCACACCGGGCTTCAACGTTTGCGTGCGGGGCGCACGCTGGTCATTGTCGATGCGGGCGCTCCGCCGCCGCCCGGCCATGACCGGGCGGCGCACGCGGGCACCTTGTCCTTCGAAATGGGCGTGGGTAAGGACCGCCTGATCGTCAATTGCGGCGCGCGCGACGACGGCACGGAATGGCAGGGCGCCATGCGCGGAACTTCCGCGCATTCCGTTCTCGCCATCTCAGGCGCGTCGTCGAGCGCGGTCGATGCCGTTGGCGGACTCCACAGCCGCCCCAGCGCCGTCGAATGCGCCCGTCACACCGCCGATGGCGCGGTGTGGATCGAGGCGGCGCATGACGGTTATCGCCGTGACTTTGGCGCGATCCACAAAAGGCGGCTATACCTTTCCGCCGACGGGCACGATCTGCGCGGCGAGGATCGGGTCGAGGCGGCGGGAGCGGTAAGCGCGGTCGCGCGCTTCCATCTACATCCATCCGTCAGCGCCTCTCTGCAAGCGGGCGGCGAGTCCGTTCTGTTGCGCGGGCCCGGCGGCGATGGCTGGCGGTTCCGCGCGACCGGCGGCACGCTTGCCTTGGCCGAAAGCATCTATATGGGGCGACGCGAGGAAGCTCGAAGATGCGAGCAGATCGAGGTACGCGCCGAGTTTGGCCCGGGCGGCGGCGCGCTCAAATGGGCGCTGCGGCGCGTGGGGTCGGATGACTAGGCACTATCGTCACGAATAAGCATCCTCACGAACCGCAAACGTCATGGGCGAGGTTTGCCATGAGAGCGGGCACACCAAAATGACCTTCCGGCCAAGATGAGTCGCCGCCGCTCCAGGCGTGAATTCCGTGCCAAATCGAAGGATCGGAGTGGAATTCACATTTTGCCTGGACGAGGCGATTCCAGACGAAGCGGTCGCGCTCCGTGATGGCGAGCGCGACCTAGAGTTGCCAGCGCACGAGCGAGGGCGGAAGTACGGTCTTGCGCCAAATGCCCTTGAGATCCGCGACCAGGCCGCCAGGGCGCACCAAGCGGTGGAAATCGGCAGACGTGAACGCGGCGTAAGGCCGGTGCCCGACCGCGCCGACCAGCACATCATAACCCCGGGCGGATTCGAGATCGGGCAGCAGCGAAACCGCATGATGGCGACGCGCCTCTTCGATGTCCGCGAAGGGATCGTGCACATCGACCGCAAAGCCGCGCCGCTCGAGGCCACGCACGACATCGATGACCTTGGAATTTCTGAGGTCCGGTACATTTTCCTTGAAGGTGAAGCCGAGGACGAGGGCCCGGCCGCCCTTGGCATGAACGGCCGCGATGCGTCCGGCCACTTGATCGCCCATCGCATCGTTGATGCGCCGACCGGCGAGGACGATTTCCGGATGGTAGCCCTGTGTTCGGGCAAATTCGGCCAGATAGTACGGATCGACCCCGATGCAGTGCCCGCCCACGAGCCCGGGGGAAAAACGAAGAAAATTCCATTTCGTAGCCGAGGCGTCGAGCACGTCGTGGATGGACAGCCCGGCGCGCTCGAAAATCAACGCAATCTCGTTGATGAAGGCGATATTGATGTCGCGTTGTGCGTTCTCGATCACCTTGGCCGCCTCGGCCGTGCGGATGCTCCGCGCGACGAAGGTTCCACCCGAGGTGATCGCGCCGTAGATCTCGGCGAGGTGGTGCGCGGTTTCAGGCGTGTCGCCAGCTACGACCTTGGTGATGCGCTCGACAGTGTGTTCGCGGTCGCCGGGATTGATGCGTTCGGGGGAATATCCGAGATGAAAATCCTTACCCGAAGCAAGGCCCGAGATTCGCGCGAGAATGGGGCCGCAAACCTCCTCGGTCGTACCGGGCGCGACCGTGCTTTCGAGCACGACGATGGCGCCCTTGGCCAGGACATGGCCAACGATTTCAGCCGCGGACCGCACCGCGCCGAGATCGGGCCGCTGCGCTTCATCGACCGGGGTGGGCACGGTGATAACGAAAATGTCGCAGCCCGCCATATCAAGGGAAGAGGTGGTGAAACGGCACGTCGACGCCTTAAGCGTCGGTGAATCGATTTCACCCGTGCGGTCATGGCCGCGCGCGAGTTCGCCGATGCGCCGCTCATCGATATCGAAGCCGACGACTGGAAAATGTCGCGCAAAAGCGACCGCCAGCGGCAAGCCGACATAGCCCAAGCCGATCACGGCAATCCGGACGGCAGAGCTATTCGCCATGGCAACTCCGGAGATCATGGAAACTCCAGGAGCCAGACTAGCTCCAGGCGAGTGGGCGGCGAGAGAGGGGGACGAATGGCGGGTGGTCTAGCCTCGGCGCCCGTGCCCTGTCAAACGATCCAGGCTCGGCATTCGGCCCGCACCCCATCGATCCCCGCGAGCCTCGTCGATCGACGGCGTCGGCCAGGTGGTTTGAATGGGGCTCCCAGGCTGGGTTTAAAGTCTTTGAAAAACTTGGATAATCTTAAGTCCGCTAGGCGGCCAAGTGCCCAGCTGAACGCGGGATTGACGTTCATATCTTGAACAAGATATCGTTCAATTGGTGAACAACCGGGTCCGCTGACGGCGCGCGGCTCGCGCGCACCAAGCGACGGAGCAAGAGTTGAGCGAGCGCGACCACACCACCGTAGCCGATGGCGAGAACGAGATCACGCTCGGGCTGCTGCACGCGGTGCATGAAAACAGCACGCTTACTCAGCGCACCGTCGCGGGCCAGCTCGGCATCGCGCTCGGACTTGCGAACGCCTATCTGCGCCGCTGCGTAAAAAAGGGCCTGATCAAGGTCAAGCAGGTCCCGCCCAATCGTTACGCCTATTATCTCACGCCCAAGGGCTTCACCGAGAAATCGCGGTTGACGGCGGAATATCTGTCGTCCTCGTTCAATTTTTTCCGCAAGGCGCGACGCGAATGCTTCGATTTGCTTGAGCGCTGCAAGACCCGCGACTGGGCGCGCGTGGCGCTGTGCGGGACCAGCGATTTGGGCGAGGTTGCGGCGCTGTGCGCGCGCGAGCTTGAGGTGGAATTGGTCGGCTTCATCGGCCGCCCCGGCGATGCGCCCGGGGCGGAGCGTTTCGCCGGATTGCCCATCGCCTCGTCGATTATCGAGCTCGGGCGGGTGGACGCTGTGATCGTCACCGATTTAACCAGCCCGCAAGCGACCTTCGACGATCTGCGCCGGGTCGTGCCGGCCGAGCGCATCCTGACGCCGAATTTGTTGCGCGTCACCCGCGCGGCGGTCGAGTAGGCGCCGTGGCGCGCTGGTACGTCGCACGCACCAAGGCGCAAAGCGAGCGCAAGGCGCTGCACAATCTATTGCGCCAGGACTTTGCCGCCTATCTGCCGAGCTATCTCAAGCGCCGGCGTCACGCGCGGCGCATCGACTGGGTGCCGATGCCGCTGTTCCCACGCTATCTGTTCGTGAATTTCGACGCAGCCGCCGTGCGCTGGCGTGCGATTTCCTCGACCTTAGGCGTGGACCGCCTGATCTGCACCGATGAATTTCCCCTTGCCGTGCCCGAGGGCGTGGTCGAGGACATCCAAGCGCGCGAAAACGACGAAGGCTTCGTGCCGCTCGGCCGCCGCCTCCTGTTCAGCGCGGGCGACCGCGTGCAGGTCTTGAGCGGCGCGCTCGCCGATCTGGTCGGGCGCTTCGACTGCGCGAGCGACGACGAGCGCGTATACGTTCTACTCGACCTGCTCGGCCGGCAGGTGCGCGTGCGCGTGCCGACCGACACGCTGGCGCCCGCCTAGCTTCTGCGCTCCAAAACAACCAGAAGACGAAACGCGCAGATCGGACCGAGCAGCGGCGCGAGCGCATCCTCGATGCGCAGTAGCGCCGGCACGATGGCCGCCGGCACGAGAGACCAATTCTTGTACCCGCCCGAAAGCGGATAGGCGAACAGGCTGAGCAAGCGCCGCTCGCGCACCGCAAGCGAAGGAAACAACGCCGAGAACCGTGCCTCGTGCCGGGCCCAAAGCGGTCCGAACAAAAGCGTCGGCACGGCCTGGTTCGCGGCGTAGGGATCGCGGCGCTCGGGCATGCCCGCGAGCAGCGGATCGTCCCCCAACACCACCGGCTCCTCGTGCAGATAGCTGTAAAACGGCCAGCTCAGAACCGAGAGCGCGGGCTCGATCATCACGACACGTCCGCCGGGCCGGAGCACACGCAGCGCCTCGGCGAAGAACGCGCGGGGGCGCGCGAGATGATGCAGAACGTCGAACAGCACCAGATTAGCGAACGCGCCCGCCGAGAACGGCAGGGCATGCGCGTCGCATACCGCGTCAAGCCACGGTGCCACTTGAATATCGGAGGACACCACGTTTGGCGCGAAGGCCTTGAAATTTCCGACACCGCCGCCGATTTCAAGCGAGGGCCCGGGCGCGCACGCGCGCGCGATGCGGCGATATAGATCCTCGTACACCGCCCGCAGCGCGGGCTTCTTCTCCCACTGTCGGCGATGGGACCGAAGCCTTTCGTCGGCCACTCAAAACGCCTTCAGCTTGAGGAATGCAAAGGCGCACATCCGCAGCAGCAAAAGGCCGTGCTGGAAACGCGAAATCTGCGTCGTGCCGTAGGTCCGGCTGGCATAGCGAACCGGCACTTCGACCACCTTGAGATTGAGTTTGGCCGCGCCGAAGATCAGGTCGAAATCGCCGAAGGGATCGAAATCGCCGAAATACGCCCGGTTGGCCGCGATCTGATTATAGTGCGCGCGCGATAGCACCTTGGTGCCGCACAAGGTATCGGTGAATCGCTGATTGAGCAGCCAGGAAAACAGAATCGAAAAAAACCGATTGCCGAGCATGTTGAGAAAGCGCATGGCCTGCGCTTCCATGGGATAAACGAGGCGCGTGCCGTTGATGAACTCGCCCTTGCCGGAGCGGACGGCCTCGTAAAATCGCGGAATCCACTCAGGCGGCACGGTCAAATCGGCGTCGAGGATGATGAGCACGTCGCCGCGCGCGGCGGCGAAGCCCTTGCGTACCGCATCGCCCTTGCCCTTGCCGTCCTGCACCACGACCTTGATGTCGTATTGCGGATAGTTAGCGATGACGCGACGGATCTCCTCGAGCGTGCCGTCGCGGCTGTGGCCTTCGACGAAGATGATCTCAAGTGTCTCGGCGAATCGCGGCAGGCGAACGATCGCGGCCTCGATATTGCCGCGCTCGTTGCGGCACGGAATGACGACCGTGGCCGAGGGGGGCGCAACCGCCGCGCGTCCCGCGGGCCGCGCCACAAGATAGGTCCGCAGACATAGCCGGCGCAGGAGCGGCAAGGTCGCAAGCGTGCGGTTGATGAACGAGCCCACGCGGAACAGCCGGCGCGGCACGAGCTGACGCCAATCGCGCCGGATGGCCTCGTAGCCGGCGAGCGCCAGAAGATTTTCGATGTCCTCGTTGGCAAGCCAATTCTGCTCCCTGCGGGGCATCTTCAATCCGAGAGCTTCGGCAAGACGCAGGAGGGGGCTCCAAAGCGGCGAGTAATAGGCGATGACGATGCGCGTGTGCGGCGCCACGACCTTATGGAGCGTGCGCAGCGTCGCCTCGCAATCGTCGAGATCGCCGACGAGGTCGGACAACACCACGACATCGAACGGCCCGCCCAAATGGGAATAGCTCGCCGGGTCTTCGACGTCGAGATGGTGAAACGCAAACTTGGGATGGCGCGCGCGCGCCAATTCTATCGCGGAGGCGCTGAAATCCACGCCCACTCCGACCGCGGGCGCGAGCGCCGCCAGCAACTCGCCGGACCCGCAGCCAAGATCGAGAACCTTCAATCCGGGCGGAACGAGGAAGCGCATATAACGCCGGTCCTCGTGATAAAAATAGGCGTTGCGCGCGATCCACCGATCGCGCACCGGCGCCTGGCGCTCGGCCAGGTCGTGGATCGCCGTCTTTCGCGGCGAATAGCGATTCATGTCTTGTCTCCGCCGCGCTCCGCCGCGCGCCACCGCGCCGCACCCGTGACCAGCCAGACCGCGCCGCCCGGCAGGCTTCCCGCCAGCGTGGCCGCGCCGACCAGCACCGATAGCGCAAGGGCATCGTGGTCGGAAATGCCGATAAAGCCGAACATAACCACCATTGCCCCTTCACGCACGCCCCAGCCTGCGATCGAAATCGGCAAGGCCATCATCAGCACGACAGGCGGCACGAGAATTAAGCAATCGAACAAGGCGATTCCGAGATCAAGTGAGAATCCGAGAACGAAAACCGCGAGCGCAAAAATCACCTGCATGGCAATCGACAATGCAACCGCCCGAAAGCCGATTCGGCTGATCAGGAGCGCGCGCCAACCGCTCGCCAAGGCCTCGACCCAGACAATGAGCGTCCAGCGCGGCAGAAGACGCGCGAAGCGGTCGAGAAGGCACAGCGCGCCAATGCCGACGAGTCCGCCGAGCGAAACCAGCATGAAGGCCGCCCGCAATTCCGCACGCGGCACGAGCGGCAGAAGCCAAGGCAACGCGGCCGCCGTCATGAGAAACACGACGGAAAGCCCGAGCGCGCGATCAATCACCACGCTCGTTACCGCCGTGCGCGGCTCGATGCCCGCGCGATGGGCGAGCCACATGCGCACCGCGTCGCCGCCCACGCTGGAAGGCAGGACTTGGTTGAAAAACAACCCGATGGCGACGATGCGCAACGCGTCGCCAAGGCCGATCGCCCGACCGAGAATGCCAAGCACCCAGCGCCAACGAACGGCCGCGGGAAAACACAATCCGCCGATAAGACAGCTCGCGATCACGAAGGCGAAGATGCCGATGCCGGTGACCTGAGCCCAAAGCAAGTCTAGGTCCGTGCCGCGCAGCAGGAACCAAATCAACAACGCCGATACGGCGACTTTCAGGACGGCCTTCAAGAGCGCCAAGCCATGGCTCCTCGACTTCCACTGGCGGGATCGGGCGGCGGGATGACGCGCCTGGGCGCGCGTGCGACCATCCGTTCAACGTCCTTCATGATTGTGTCCCCGCGCCAACCATCGATCGCCCCTCGAGCAATGCGGCAAACGCCGCCCAGGACAAAGCCGGGTAGAAGCCATGCGGCCCTTCGGGCGACAGCGCCGCCAGGGCGAGACCGGCTTCGGCCGCCTGGTAGGCGTCACGCGCCGAGGCGACCACCCGCTCCATGCCGGATGCGGGAAAGATATGATCGCGTGTCCCCGAGACCGCAAGGAGCGGACGCGGCGCGACGAGTGAAAGGACATCGTCCGTTTCGAGCCAGTTGAGCATCCCTGGCACGACGTTCTGGCCCGAATCGTCGCGCCTTCGGGCGATGGTGTCGCGTACGTAGCCGATGCATCCGCTTGCCAGGACGCCTGCGATGCGCGTGTCCATGGCCGCCGCATAGAGCGCGACGGCGCCGCCAGCTGAATTGCCCATGGCATGGACACGGGCGGTATCGAGTTCGAGCGACAACGCCTGGCCCGCGGCGCCCGAGGCGATCCAATCCACGACCGAAGCGACATCGCCCGCGCGTTCGCCGATCAGCGTGCGCCCCAGCAGCAAGGCGTGATTGGCGGCATCGATCGTCGCGCTCGCGGATACCGGCGAGAGAGCACGTTCGCGGCGCTCGCCAAAACACGATTGTTCGAGGCAAAAGGCGGCAAATCCGAGGCGCGCCGCCTGGCGCGCGTAATCCGCCCCGGCGGCGATCTTGACAGGGTCGGGCGGCAGGCGCGCCTCGCCCCACGAGAGATGCGAGCCAGAATTGGTGCCTTGCAGACAAATAACGGCCGGCAAAGCGCCCTGTGCATCCGCCTGCCAAACGACGTCCACGGGCGCGGAGGTCCCGTCCCAGAGCTCGAGATAGACGCGCCGCCGGCGCATGCCCCCGCATAAGAGGAAGTCTGCCGGTTCGCGCGATTTGGGCGCCGCGCGGCGCGCCGGAAAGCCGGTGAGCGCGATCAGCTTCGCCCGTGCGCGCGACTGCCACGCGGAGAAATCGCCGCCATCGTATCGCCACGATATCGCAGGCCGCGCCGCGCCGACGGCGCGGCCGTGCGCGATGCTGGGGCTCAATTCAGCGCCAGCCGGCGGCTGCGGGTAGGGATCGGCATCGAGGCCGAGCACCAAGCGTGCGCGCCGGCGCGCGGCGAGCGCGTACATGCGCAGTCGCGGGGGCAAGGCCATCGTGCGCTGCCTTCAGGTCGCGTATCCGGCGAGCGGCCGAACCGCGCCCGCAGCCAAGCGCACGCGCCACCAATCCACCGTTTGCGCCAGGCCGTCCGCGAGTTCGACGCGTGGCGCCCAAGCCGTGGCGGCCGCAAAGCGTTGTGCATCGGCAAGAAGGGCGCGCACCTCGGAACGTTCCGGTCTCATGCGCGCGTCCTCGGTTTCGATCGGCTTGTTTGCGCCGGTCAGAATTCGAATGTGCTCGACCACTTCGCCGATGCTGACCGCCTTGCCGGTGCCGGCATTATAGGGCTCGCCAGGGGTAGCGCTGGTCGCGTGGCCGATTGCGAGGAACGCCGCCACGGTGTCGCCGACGAAGGTAAAATCGCGCGTCGGCGTCGGGTCGCCAATCCGAATTGCGCCGCATGCCGGATCGAGCGCCTGGCGAATAACGGACGGGATGACCGCGCGCTCGCTCTGCCGGGGGCCGTAGGTGTTGAACGGCCGCAGGACGACGACCGGCAGATCGAAGGACAGGGCGTAGGACTGAGCCAGCTTGTCAGCCGCGATCTTGCTTGCGGCATACGGCGATTGCGCCTGCAATGGATGGCTTTCGGCGATTGGCAGGGTTTGCGCGGTGCCATACACCTCGCTGGTCGAGGTGTGAATGACGCGGGCGATGCCGTGCGCGCGCGCCGCCTCGAGCACGTTGAGCGTGCCGGTGACGTTGGTTTCGACGTAGGACTGGGGCGCCGCATAGGAATGCGGAATCGCGATCAACGCAGCCAAATGGAACACGATGTCCTGATCGGCCAAGAGCCGCATCATGAAGGCGCCGTCGCGGATATCGCCGCGCACGATGCGCAGCGCAGCGCGCGCCGCCGGATCGAGTTCGTCGAGCCAACCATTGCGGTCGAAGGCGTTGTACTGGGCCAAGGCAGTCACTTCGGCGCCCGAACGAACAAGCGCTTCGGCAAGATGCGAGCCGATGAAACCGTCCGCCCCCGTGACCGCCACGCGGCGGCTTTTGTAATTCTCGTCCTGACGCGTGATCACCGGATTCATTCGCATTTCCCGCTCATGGCAGCATGTCTCGCACATGGCCCGACAAGCGCGGCGGCACTATACGGCCAAGACCCGCCGCCGACCACGGACAGGTGTCGCAGTCGATGCGACGCCAACCCAAATATCGCGGCGAGAGCGCCGGCAATCACCGGACACCGCCGCATCCCCGGCCGCGTCCGCGGGTCACGCACACCCCGAGTTCCGGATCTACCAATCTCGGAATGTTACAAATACTCATGTGATTTCAAATTGTTATAAAGGTTTATTAGAATGATTATATCTTGTGGACGTTTTCGGATGAAATCCCCTCGCGCACCGGCCTTCCTTGACAGCGACGTTCAGTAGGTGAACAATCGACGTTCGCGGTCTGAACGACGATTTTAGCCGCTGGCGCAGGGCTTTGACCGCGCAAGGCCGAATCGGCGGGGGAACACGATTCACCCGTCGTGCGGTAGCTTGTCCGGACATAATATCGCCGCGAATGGCGACGCCATCCCCTCTCCACCCATCCATTCATCCTTATTCGAGCATCGTCCCTTGAGCGACCGCATCCCCCTGGCAATTCCCGACTTGCGTGGCAACGAGCAGGCCTATCTCGCGCGCTGCGTCGCGGACAACTGGGTGTCGTCCGCTGGGCCGTTCGTCACCGAGTGCGAGCGCCAAATGGCGGCGCTGGCCGGACGCGCCCACGGCGTCGCGACCATGAACGGCACGACCGCGCTCCATCTCGCCCTCGTCGGCGCCGGCGTGAAGCGCGGCGATTTCGTTGTCGTGCCCGATTGGACATTCGCGGCCACCGCCAATGCCGTGCATCACGCCGGCGCTACGCCGATCTTCGCCGACGTGACGGAGGAAAGCTGGACGCTCGACCCCGCGACCCTGGAACGCGTCCTTGCCAGCCCGCCCGGGCGCGTGGGCGCGGTGATAGCGGTTCATGCACTTGGCCATCCGGCCGATATCGATGCGCTGGCGCCACTGTGCCGCAAGGCTGGTGCGGCATTGATCGAGGATTCGGCGGGCGCGATCGGCGCCCGCTACAAGGGTCGACCCGCAGGCGGGCTCGGCGATCTCGCGATCTTCAGTTTCAATGGCAACAAGACCGTGACCGCGGGCGGCGGCGGCATGGTCGTGACGGATGATGCCGACATGGCACAGCGTCTGCGCGCGCTGTGCGCCCAGGCGCGCATCGGGACGGAATATCGTTACGAGTCGATCGGATTCAATTACCGCATGACCAATATCAACGCCGCCGTGCTGCTGGCTCAAATCGAGCGCCTCGAGGAGATGGTGGCAGCGAAGCGTCGCATTGCCCTGCATTACGACGACGCGCTTTCGGGCCGCAACGATCTGGTGGCCATGCCGCGCCAGCCTTGGGCGGAAAGCGCATGCTGGCTTTATTCGGTGCTGTGCCGCAACGAGAATGAAGCGCACGCGCTGGTGCGCCACATGGCCGAGCGCGAAATCGAGGCGCGGCTATTTTGGCGCACGCTATCGGATCAATCGCCCTATGCCGGCGCGCCGACGGCGCTGACGGGCATGGGGGCGCGCCTGTCGGGCACCGTGGTGTCGCTGCCGTGCAGTTCCTCGCTGACGGCCGAGCAGCAAATGCGAGTCGTTGACGCGCTGGCGCATTTTCCGCCGAGGCGGCGGGTGCATTAGCCGTGACGGCGCGATCGCACTCGGCCATGTCGGCCATGCCGCGGGTCTTCGTTGGCTGGGACAGCCGCGAGGACATCGCTTGGCAGGTCTGCCGATCCTCGATGCTGCGCCATGCGAGCGTGCCGATCATGGTGACAGCGCTGCGCCAGCCGAAGCTGCGCGAGGCAGGTCTTTACCGCAAGCCCGCCGACCCTTTGGCCTCGACCGAGTTCACCTATACGCGCTTCTTCGTACCCCATCTCGCGGGCCATTCCGGGTGGGCGTTGTTCTGCGATTGCGATTTTCTGTGGCTCGGCGATGTCGGCGAATTGTTCGCCCTGGCGGATGAGCGGTACGCGCTCATGTGCGTCCATCACGACCACCGCCCGCCCGAGACCATGAAAATGGACGGCTGCGTGCAAACCCTTTATCCGCGCAAGAATTGGTCGTCGATGGTGCTCTACAATTGCGGCCACCCAGCCAACCGCGCGCTCACGCCCGATGTCGTCAACCGCGAAGGCGGCGCATTTCTCCACCGCTTCCAATGGCTCGACGACGCGCTCATCGGCGCCGTGCCCGAGACATGGAACTGGCTTGAGGGCTGGAACGACAAGCCCGCAAATGGCAAGCCCCATGTCGTGCACTACACGCGCGGCGGACCATGGTTCCCCAATTGGCAAAACGTGGATTACGCCGCCGAATGGCTCGAGGAGGCCAGGCGCTTCGAGGCCGAAGGCGGCGCGGAGATGTGGGCGGTTTTCGATTTCTGGCAGGAGGAGTTAACCACAGTACGCAACCCGCGCTCCGATGCCGCGATCGGCAACCTCGTCCGCGCGCGCTTTCGCGCGCTTCACGCGCGCGCCATCGAGGGCGCGCTCGCGACTTGGCGGGCCACTGCCCAGGGCCGGATCGCCGAGCTGCTGTTGCTCGGCGATTGGGCCACGCACCTGGCGACCGACGCAGCCACCGCCCGTTCGGGCCGTGCGCTGGCGCGCCGCCTCGCGCGCGAGGCGGCACAGGGTGCGATGAACCTTACGCCGGCCGAGGCAGGCGTGGTCGCGCGCGCGGCCGCATTCGAGACCGCCGCCGCATCTTGACCGAATTCTCGCATCTTGAATAAAAATGACCAATCCCGAGCTTTCACAGTTCTTCCTTTCGCTCGTCCTTCTGCTCTCGGCAGCGCTCGCTGGCGGCCACGCCTTCGCAAGGCTGGGGATGCCGCGCGTCATTGGCGAGATCTGCGGTGGCCTCGTGCTCGGCCCCTCCGCCCTTGGCCTGGCGGCGCCGGAGTTTCAGACTTGGCTGTTCCACGGCTTCGCCGGCCAGGCGGTACTGTTTTCCGCCTTCTATTGGCTAGGCATGTGTCTGCTCATGTTCACGGCGGGATTCAATCTGTCGCCGACGCTCGCGCGCGCGGACCGGGGACTTCTGGCAGCACTCGTTGCTGCGGGATTGCTGCCACCCTTCGCGCTCGGCGCCATCGCAGCGCCACTTCTGCCCAACACGGCCAGTGCCGACCCGGTGGCCTACGCCCTCGTCGTCGGCATTGCCGCCTCGGTGACGTCGATTCCGGTCATCTCGCGCATCTTCATCGAACTGCGCCTCATCGGCGGGCGGTTCGCCAAATTGACGCTAGCGGCCGCGGCCGTGCAGGACCTGGTGCTTTGGGTCATCCTCGCCGTCGCGACGTCAATCCAGCTGCGCCATGGCGCGGATTTGTCGAGCGTCGGCGGCGCCGTGGTCGCAACGCTGGCCTTCGCCATCGTGTCGGTGCTGCTCCTGCCCGCGCTCATTCTACTTGCGAGCCGGCTGACCGCTTGGCGCCCCGGCGAGGCACCGCTTTTGGGCTATGCCATGCTTCTGTGCCTGGCCTTCGTGGCGTTGGCGAGCCTGCTCGAGATCAATCTCATCTTCGGCGCGCTGCTCGCGGGCCTTGTCATCGCGCGCTTCCCCGCCAGGCGTTTCGAGGCGGCGAAGGCGCGCATCGCCGATATTTCGTTGTGGTTCTTCGTGCCGGTCTATTTCGCCCTTGTCGGCCTGAAAATCGATCTGCCGGGCGATTTCGCGCTCGGCGCGACGCTGGCCTTCCTGCTCGCCTCCTCGCTGGTGAAGATCGCGAGCGTGACAGGTGCCGCGCGCCTCGCCGGCGCGGGCGGCGCGAGGAGTCTGGATTTTGGCATGGCGATGAACGCGCGAGGCGGGCCGGGGATCGTGCTCGCCAGCGTCGCGCACGCGGCGGGCATCATCGATTCGACGCTTTTCGTCGCCTTCGTGCTCGCCTCGATTCTGACCTCGCTGGCGGCCGGAAGCTGGCTGCGGCTGCGTCTTGCCCGGGACCCCGAACTTGCCGCGTGAGGGCGGCGTGAACAGCGGAGGCGGCGCGGTCATTTGGCTGACTGGCCTGTCGGGTGCGGGGAAAAGCACGATTGCGACGGCGTTGGTGGACGCCCTCAAGCCAGTGAGGCCAAACATCGTTCTCATCGACGGCGACACGGTGCGTGCGCTTTTCGGCGGCGATCTTGCCTATCACGAAGCGGCGCGGCGCGAGCAGATCGGTCGCATCCAGCGTCTGGCCCATTGGCTGGGTGGACAAGGATTGTGCGTCGTCGTCGCGGCGCTCTATGCCCACCCGGAGCTGCTGGCCTGGAATCGGACGAACCTGCCCGGTTATTTCGAGATTTATGTCGATGCCCCGATGAACCTCGTGCGCGCGCGGGACTCGAAGGGCCTCTATGCCGGGGCGGCGGCGGGTGCGGTTTCGAGCGTCGTGGGCGTCGATATTCCCTGGCATGCGCCGGAGCATCCCGACATGGTGGTGGACGCGGCGCGCATGGATCCTCCGGCCGTAACCGCGCAGGCGATCATGCGCCGCCTTCCCGCCATGACGGCACGAACCCGGGCGGCGTCGTGACCCAAACACTTTCCCTCAACCGAAACCAGTATCTCGAGCTCGAAAAGATCGCGCTCGGGGCCTTCGCGCCGCTCGACGGCTTCATGGACGAGGCACAGTTCCGCGCCGTGACCGAAACCATGCGGCTGCCCTCGGGCGATGTCTTTTCCATTCCGGTGGTGCTCGACATCAACGAAGACGAAGCGCGGCGCCTCAAGGCCGCGCCCAGCCTCGATCTTCTTCACGATGGTGCGCGCGTGGGCCGGCTCTGGCCGAGCGATTTCTACGGCTGCGACCGTAAAG
>JBJXGH010000015.1:0-10112 GCA_046153685.1 Alphaproteobacteria bacterium | reverse complement strand
ATCGATTGCTATCCTCGATTCGAAGATCGATCCTGGTGGACCGAAATCTCGCGCTTCACGCCCGCAGGCGTTCGCCCTTGGGATCGTAGGGCGCTCGGAATGAGGCCTTGGCGGCGTGGCGTTTGCCATAAATTTCGATTTCGAAGCCTTGGGTTGCGATAAGGGCCGCATCGACGCCGTTCTCGTCCCGGACATAGCCAAGGCCCGTCGAGCGCCCGAGCGCATGGCCGTAACCGCCCGAGGTTATTCGCCCGACGATGCGTTCGCCGCGCCAAATGGGCTCGTCGTGGATCAGCAGGGGTTCGGGGTCGTCGAGCACGAACTGGACGAGGCGCTTGGTCAGACGGACATTGCGCTGCGCCTCGATCGCCGCGCGGCCGATGAAATCCTTGTTCCAGGCGACCGCGAAGCCGACGCCGGATTCGATCGGGGTGTCCTCGCTGCCGATATCGTGGCCCCAATGGCGATAACCCTTCTCGAGGCGCAGGGAATCGAGAGCGTGATAGCCCGCGAGCGCAAGGCCATGGCGCTCGCCGGCGGTACGGAGCGCGCCGAACACCCGGTGCATCTCGGGCGTGGGCACGTAGAGTTCCCAGCCGAGTTCGCCGACATAGGTCACGCGCTGGGCGCGCACACGGACGCCCGCGACCTCGATCTCGCGCGCGACCAGATAGGGAAAGGCGGCATTGGAAACATCGCTCTCGGCCACGCCCGAGAGGATGTCGCGGGCGCGCGGCCCCATGAGCGACAAGGTGCCCCAGGCCGAGGTGATGTCCGCGATCGCGACCCGCTCGCCCGGTCCGGCCGCGCGCCGGAGCCATTCGAGGTCGCGGATGGCGCTCGCCGCCGCAGTGACGACGACATAGTGGTCCTGCGCCCAGCGGGTCACCGTCAAATCGGCTTCGATGCCGCCCTTGGCATTGAGCCATTGCGTGTAAATCACGCGGCCGGGCGCGCCTGCGACATCGTTGGCGCAGACGCGCTGCAGCAGGTGTTCGGCGTCGGGCCCTTGGACGAGGAATTTGGCGAAGGAGGATTGGTCGAACAATCCGGCCGCACGGCGCACGGCCATGTGCTCGGCCGCGGAATAGTCGAACCAGTTTTGCCGCTCGAAGGAATATTCGTATTTGGGCTCGACGCCGTTCGGCGCGAACCAGTTTGCGCGCTCCCAGCCCGCGACGGCGCCGAAGCACGCGCGGCTTTCGGCCAGGGCCGCATGGAGCGTCGAGCGCCTTGCGCCGCGTGCGGTCTCGTACTGTTTGAACGGCCAATGGGGCGCGTACATATTGCCGAGCGACTCGATGGTGCGGTCGAACAAATAGCGCTTATTGGTCATGAACGGCGTCGCGCGCCGGATGTCCACGTCTGCCAGATCCATGCTCGGCTCGCCGCCCACGATCCACTCGGCGACGGCCTTGCCCGCGCCAGCGGAAGACGCGATGCCGATCGAATTGAAGCCGGCGGCGACGAAATAATTCCGCAGGCCCGGCGCCTCGCCGAGATAGTAGCGATTGTCCGGCGTGAAGCTTTCGGGGCCGACCAGCAATTGGCGGACCTCGGCCTTCTCCAAGCTCGGCACGCGGTGGAGACCGTTGTTCATGAGGATTTCGAACTGATCCCAATCCTCGGGCAGGACATCGAACTCGAAGCTCTCGGGAATGCCGTCCATGCCCCAGGGTTTGGCCTTCGGTTCAAAGCCGCCAAGCAGCAATTTTCCCGCATCTTCCTTGATGTAGATATGCCCGTCGTAATCGCGCAGCGATGGCAACCCCGCATGCATGCCGGCCATGGGTTGAGTGACGATGTACATGTGCTCGGCCGCGTGCAGCGGGACATGCGCGCCCGAGGCAAGCGCCAGATCGCGCGCCCACATGCCGCCGCAATTGATCACGACCTCGGCCGCGATTTCGCCGTCCGACGCCAACACGCCGACCGCGCGCCCCCGGCGCATCAGGACCTTGTCGACCTTGACGCCTTCGAAAATCTTGGCGCCACCCATGCGTGCGCCCTTGCCCAGGGCCGCGACGGTATCGACGGGATTGGTTTGACCGTCGCCCGGGATCCAGATCGCGCCGACGAGATCGTCCGAGCGCATGAGCGGCCATTTCTCGCCGGCCTCGCGCGGGGAGAGCGGGTGAACCTCGACCCCAAAGCATTTTCCCAAGCCGAGCTGGTGCAGGTATTGGTCCATGCGCCCTTTGGTGCGCGCAACCGCCATCGAGCCGCGGCGCTGGAACCCGGTCGCCTGGCCGGTTTCGGCCTCAAGCGTGCTGTAAAGTCGGGCGCCATAGACCGCGAGCTGGGTCAGATTCTGCGTAGCGCGCAATTGCCCGACAAGGCCGGCCGCGTGCCACGAAGTGCCCGAGGCGAGTTTCTTGCGCTCTAACAGCACCACATCGCGCCAGCCGAGCTTCGTCAGATGATAGGCGACCGAGCAGCCGACGATGCCGCCGCCGATGATGACCGCGCGCGCGTGGCGGGGAAGGTCTGGCATGGCTCTGGCTCCTTCTCCTGGTCAGCCGCGCATGAAGGCGCCGAGCGTGGCGCTCACTTCATGTGGGGCTTCGAACAGCATTGAGTGCTTTAGGCCCGGCCAAATGTGCAGCTTGGACCCGGCGATCGCCTTGTGCATGACGGTGGACATGCGCACATTCGAGCCGACGTCGAATTCGCCGGTCGCGACCAAGGTCGGGACCTTGATTTCGTGGAGGCGGTCGGCGAAATCGGTTTCGGCGAGCACGGCATAAGCGGCGGCGTAACATTCCGGGTCCATGCGCGCGGCATGGAGGCGCCGGCGTGCAATGACATCGGGGTTTTTCGCGCGGAACTCGGGCGTGAACCAGCGATCAACGGAGGCTTCGAAATGGCCGAGCGGACCCTTGGCGGTCAAATGGGCTAGGCGTTCGCGCACGCGCGCGAATTCTTCGGGCGTGCGGTCCGCGACCGCGGCCATGATCGCCAGGCGCTCGATGTATTCCTGATGCTTGAGTGCAAAGCCCTGAACGATAAGGCCGCCGAGTGAAAAACCGGCGAGGCGCGTGCGCTTTAAGCCCACATGGTCGAGCAAGGCCTTGACGTCCGAGACGAAGTCCCAAACCTTGTAGGCGCCCTTGACCTTGTCGGACTGGCCGTGGCCGCGCAAATCGAGCCGGAGGATCCTGAAATCGCGCTTTAAATCCTCAACCACGCTGTCCCAGGCGTCGTTACCGCCACCGACCCCGTGAACGAGGGTGAGCGGCGGACCTTCGCCGTCCCAGCGATAGTAGATCTTCACGCCGTCATGGTCGAACATCATGCGCCCGCCCCCTTTATGGCGCACGCCCCCCTACGGTTCACGAGCATTGTGCGCAAATGTGGCGCGCGGACGATGGCATGCGGAGCGGCGCCCGGGCAAGGCGGTTCGCGTCGCCGGTGCAAGTGCTTAGGGAACTTAGGGGTGGCTCGCGCGTCTGGCCGCGAAAATCCCTTCATGCTAAGACGGGCTGGCAGGAGATGCCATGCCGGACGACCTCCACGCCATAGATTTGAACCCACCCGTATCCGACCAGGTCAAGACGACGACCTGCTACATGTGCGCTTGCCGATGCGGCATCAAGGTGCATTTGAAGGCCGGGCAGGTCCGCTACATCGAGGGCAATCGCGATCATCCCGTCAATCGTGGCGTGCTCTGTGCCAAGGGCGCGGCGGGCATCATGCATCACCTGTCGCCCGCGCGCCTGGCGCAGCCTTTGCTGCGTACGGGCCCAAGGGGCTCGGGCGAATACAAGGCGATTTCCTGGAATGAGGCCTTGGATTTGGCCGCGTCATGGCTTGGCGAAATCCGCCGCACCGATCCCCGAAAACTTGCCTTCTTTACCGGCCGCGACCAGAGCCAAGCCCTGACTGGATGGTGGGCACAGCAGTTCGGTACGCCCAATTATGCCGCGCATGGCGGGTTTTGCTCGGTCAATATCGCGGCGGCGGGACTGTATTCCATCGGCGGCTCATTCTGGGAATTTGGCGAACCCGACTGGGCGCACGCCAAATATTTGCTGATGTTCGGCGTGGCCGAGGATCACGATTCCAACCCGATCAAGATCGGGCTCGGGAAGTTGAAGGCGCGCGGGGCGAAATTTGTGTCGGTCAATCCGGTGCGCACGGGCTACTCGGCGATCGCCGATGAATGGCTGGGCATCCGTCCGGGCACGGACGGATTGTTCGTGCTGTCCCTGGTTCACGAATTGCTGCGCGCGGGCAAGGTGGATGCCGAGTATTTGGCGGCGTACACCAATATGCCGTGGCTGGTGGTGCAGGCGCCGGGTACGGCCGAGGACGGATTGTTCGCGCGCGATGGCGCAGGTGCGCCGCTATGCCTTGATCGCATCGGCGGCGCGATCGTGTCCGCCATCGATCCGCAGATTCGCCCCGCGCTCGACGGCGCAACCGTTCTGCCCGATGGTCGCCGCGCCGTCACCGCTTTTCGTTTGGCCGGCGAGCGCTATCTCGATCCCCGCTACGCTCCCGACGCCGTGGCCGCGCGCACGGGCGTGCCTGCGGATACCATCCGGCGCATCGCGGCCGAACTCGCGCGGGTCGCCTTCGATGAGGCGATCGAGTTGGCGTACCCGTGGACCGATTGGACCGGGCGCCGGCACGAAACCATGCGCGGCCGCCCCGTTTCCATGCACGCGATGCGCGGCATCTCGGCGCACGCGAACGGCTTCCACACCTGCCGCGCGATTCACCTGTTGCAGATGCTGCTCGGCACCATCGATGTGCCGGGCGGGTTTCGCTACCGGCCGCCATTCCCGCGGCCGATTCCGCCGGCCGTGCGCCCGACGGGAAAGCCCGGGCAACTCGCGGCCGGTCAGGCGATGCCCGGCCCGCCGCTTGGCTTTCCCCAAGGACCCGAGGATTTGATCCTCGCGGCTGACGGCACGGCCGGTCGCATCGACAAGGCGTTTTCCTGGGAGGCGCCGTTGGCCGCCCACGGCGCCATGCATCTCGTCATCGCCAACGCCCACGCGGGCGATCCATACCCCATCGACACGCTGTTCCTGTACATGGCGAACATGGCGTGGAATTCGGCGATGAACGTGCCCGGCACGCTTGCCATGCTGACAGACACGAACGCGGACGGCGGATATAAGATTCCGCGCATCATCTATTCCGATGCCTTCGCGTCCGAGATGGCCGCCTATGCCGATCTCGTATTGCCGGACACGACCTATCTCGAACGCTGGGACTGTATTTCCCTGCTCGACCGGCCGATTTGCAATGCCGACGGCGTGGCCGATGCCATTCGCCAGCCGGTGGTGATGCCCGAGCGCGATGTCCGGCCATTCCAAGACGTCCTCATCGCGCTTGGTGCCAAGCTCGGCCTGCCGGGCCTGGTGAAGGCGGATGGCACGGCCAAATATCCGGGCGGATACGCGGATTATATCGTGCACCACGAGCGGGCGCCCGGGGTAGGAAGCCTCGCGGGTTGGCGCGGTGCTGGCGGCGAGAAATACGGCAAGGGCGAGCCCAATTCAGATCAGCTCGCGCGGTATATCGAGAACAATTGCCATTGGCGCCACGAGATCGAGCCCGAGCACCGATATTTTAAATTCGCCAATCGCGGCTATCTCGATTTCGCGACCGCCATGGGCTTCGTCGCCAAACCCGAGCGCATCGTGCTCCAGCCCTATAGCGAGGCCATGCAGCGTTTTCGTCAGGCCGCACGCGGTCATGGCGCGATCCAGCCGCCGGACGCGCACCGGGCGCGGGTGGAAACCTATTTCGACCCCTTGCCGTTCTGGTACGAACCGTTCGAGCACGCCGGCCACGACGAGGCCACGTTCCCCATGCACGCCGTCACCCAAAGACCGATGGCGATGTATCATTCCTGGGGATCACAGAACGCCTGGCTGCGCCAGATCATGGATTCGAACCGGCTATACCTCCATCGCGGGCGCGCCGGGGAGCTTGGCATCGGTGAGAACGATTGGGTTTGGGTCACGAGCCCGCACGGCAGAATCAAGGCGCAAGCGCGCCTGATGGAAGGCACGAATCCCGATACCGCCTGGACATGGAACGCCGTCGGCAAGCGCTCGGGCGCGTGGAATCTAGCGCCTGACGCGGCGGAAGGGCGCAAGGGATTTCTGCTCAACCACCTGATCGCGGAACTTCTGCCTCCGCGCGCGGACGGCCATCGCTACGCCAATGCCGATCCCGTAACCGGGCAAGCGGCGTGGTACGACTTGCGCGTTCGGATCGAGAAGGCGGATGCGATCGAGGCATCCGAGACCTCGCCACGGTTCCCCGTCCTGCCCGTTCCGCCCGGCGTGGGCGCGCGGCCCCGAATTTTGCGTACGGGCGCGAGGGGGACCCCGCGATGACGAGTCTGCCCCGCGTGAGTGCAAAAAAGCTCGGCCTCGTCATCGATCTCGACATCTGCGTCGGCTGCCATGCCTGCGCGGTCGTCTGCAAGGAATGGAATAGCGGCGGCCATAGCGCGCCGATGACCGACCGCTCGCCGTACGATGCCGATCCGATGGGCGTCTGGTTTAACCGCGTCCACAGCTTCGAGGCGGGCGAGGGGACTAGCGCGCGCACGGTGCATTTTCCACGTTCGTGCCTGCATTGCGAGACTCCGGCGTGCGTGACCGTGTGCCCTACTGGGGCGTCGTACAAGCGGCCCGAGGACGGCATTGTGCTGGTCGATGCCGATCTGTGCATCGGTTGCCGCCTGTGTTCCTGGGCGTGCCCGTACGGCGCGCGCGAATACGATCACGATGACGGCGTGATGAAGAAATGCACGCTGTGCATCGACCGCATCTACAACGAAAATCTCGAGGAGATAGACCGGGTCCCGGCCTGCGTCTCGACCTGCCCCGTGGGCGCGCGCCATTACGGCGATTTGGGCGATCCCGATTCAGCCGTATCGAGTTTGGTCGCCGAGCGCGGTGGTTACGATCTCATGCCCGAGATGGGTTTTGCGCCGGTGAATAAATACCTGCCGCCGCGCCCGCGCCGTGATGCGGGAACCTGCGCTAGCGAGCGCTTGGAACCGGTGGCCGGCGAGGCTGCGGGCGTGCTCGGCTGGATCGATCGCTTGCTGTCGCGCTGACGTGCATCCCGCCTATTCGATCATTTTTTTCACCACCGCGTCCGGAGCCGGATATGGCCTTCTGGCGTGGCTCGGAATCTTGGCTGGGCTCGGGTATTTGCGGCCCGATTTTGCCTTGGGTCTTGCTTCCTTCGCGCTGTCGTTCGGTTTGATCGGCTTTGGGCTCTTGTCCTCGATGTTTCATCTCGGTCATCCCGAACGCGCCTGGCGGGCTTTTTCGCAATGGCGAACCTCATGGCTGTCGCGCGAGGCGATCATGGCCGTGGTCACGTTCATTCCGGGCCTGGCGTTCGCTTATGGTTGGATCATCGAAGGTGAATTTTGGCGCTGGGCCGCTTTGGCAAGCGTGCTCGCGGCAAGCGCGACCGTCATCTGCACGGCGATGATCTATGCGAGTCTTCGCACGGTGCGCGCCTGGTGTAATCCATGGACTTTGCCAAATTACCTGGCCTTGGGCGCGTCCACGGGCGCGGTGCTGCTGCTCGGCGCATTGGCCGTGGCGGGAGAGGAGCGTGGCGGAGCGGGGGCGGCATCCTTTGCCGCGATCTTTGCCGCCTGGGGGTTGAAGCACGGCTATTGGAAGTTCATCGACGGCCGCGCGGCCCCGAGCACTGTCGAAAGCGCGACGGGTCTTGGAGATCTCGGCCGGGTACGTCTTCTCGATCCGCCGAACACGTCGGAGAATTTCGTCCAGCGCGAGATGGGTTATCAAATCGCGCGTAAACATGCCGACAAGCTTCGCCGGGTGGCGCGGCTTGGCTGTTTTTCGGCGCCGTTCGCGCTTACCCTTGCGGCCCTGATGGCGCCAGGATGGCTGGGTACGCTCGCAGCCGTCCTCGCGGCGCCGGCCGCGGGTCTAGGAGCGCTCGTCGAACGCTGGCTGTTCTTCGCCGAAGCCAAGCATGTCTCCATGCTGTATTACGGCGCCAAATCGGCGTAGCGCCACTGGTGGTGGGCGGCTCGGAACCGCTAATCTGCCAGCCGCAATCTTTGAGCCTCCGATCGATCTCGCGAACAACCGTTTAGGACAGGGGAAATACGATGGCGAAAATCGCCTTCTTGGGTTTAGGCGTGATGGGTTTTCCGATGGCCGGGCATCTCGCGGCCAAGGGCCATGACGTCACGGTCTATAACCGCAGCGCCGAAAAGGCGAAGCAATGGACGGAAAAGCACAAGGGACGTGCGGCGCCGACGCCTGCGGATGCCGCGCGCGGTCAGGAATTCGTCATGAGCTGCGTCGGCAATGACGACGACGTGCGCAGCGTCGTGTACGGCAAGAACGGTGCATTCGCCGGCATGGCCAAGGGGGCGGTGTTCGTCGATCACACGACCGCTTCGGCCGATCTTGCGCGCGAGCTCGAGCGCGAAGGTGAAAAACTCGGCTTGGGCGTGGTTGATGCCCCGGTGTCGGGAGGGCAGGCGGGGGCAGAAAATGGCGCCTTGACCGTGATGTGCGGCGGCAAGGGCGATGGCTTCGAACGCGCAAAGCCCATCATGGCTTGCTATGGCAAGGCCGTCACGCTCATGGGCGATGCGGGGGCGGGGCAGCTCACCAAGATGGTCAATCAGATTTGCATTGCCGGCCTGGTGCAGGCACTCGGCGAGGGCCTGGCGTTCGGCAAGCGCGCGGGCCTCGATTGCGAGAAGGTCATCGAGGTGATCTCGAAAGGCGCCGCGCAGTCCTGGCAGATGGAAAATCGCGGTAAGACGATGATCGCCGACAAGTTCGAGTTCGGCTTCGCCGTCAATTGGATGCGCAAGGATTTGGGCATCTGCCTAGATGAGGCCAAGCGCAATGGCGCGCGCCTGCCGGTGACGGCCCTGGTGGATCAGTTCTATGCCCATATCCAGGAACGCGGCGGCGGGCGTTGGGACACTTCAAGCCTGTACCATTTGCTCAAGAACAAATGAACCCAGTGCGGGCGCCGCGTGCTCAGCGGTGCTCGAACATCGGTTCAAGCGTTCGCCGGCAACGGAGATAGAGCGCCGATTGGCCGGCGACGGCCATCTCGACCCGCCAATCGGGTTGGGCGATGGCCGCGCACGCGCTGCGCCAGCCCGCGTTCTCGGCAAGCCGGATGCGCACAACGGCCCGTACCGGCGCGAGCCCTACGCAAACGGCCTGGGAGCCGGGCATGGCCGCGATCCAGCCTTCCTCCGCTTCGCCGAACGCGATGCACGCGACGTGCATGGGCATGAAAGTCTGGTTGTGAACCTTGACCTCGGCCCAACCGCCCTGTTGGGCACGGGCGGGTGCGGCGAGGGCGAAGGGCAAAGGGAGCAGGACCAAGAGCACGAGGACCAAGCGGCGGGAGGCGTGTCGGCAAGGTTTATGGTGGTAAATTTTCATGTTTTTCCTCTGCGGGACTTCTTGGAATTCGTCCTCGCGCGTGCCCGTCCGGGCTCGCGCGCCTTGGCTTCGTTCCACAGCGCGTCCATTTCGTCGAGATCGGATTGGGCGGGCGTCTTGCCGCGCGCGGCCAGCGCGTCCTCGATCGCGCGAAAGCGCCGCTCGAATTTCGCATTGGTCGCGCGCAGCGCATCCTCGGGATCGATTTTAAGCCAGCGCGCGAGATTGGCGACGGCGAATAGAACATCGCCCAACTCGTCCTTAAGGCGCGCTTTGCCCGCGCCCTTGCGTATCTCGTGGCGCAATTCCTCGAGTTCCTCGGCGATCTTGGCGTGGACGGGCGCCATATCAGGCCAGTCGAAACCGACCCGGGCCGCGCGCTTTTGCAGCTTTTCCGCGCGCAATAGGGCGGGCAGGGCGAGAGGCACGGCGTCGAGGGTCCGTTCTTCGCCCCCGCTCTTGGCGGCGCGCTCGGCGGCCTTTTGCGCTTCCCACGAGAGGGTCTGGCTCTCGGCCGAGCGTTCGGCATGGCCGCCGAAAACATGGGGATGGCGCGCGACCATCTTGTCGGAAATCGCCTTGGCCACGTCGGCGAAGGCGAAATAACCGGCTTCCTCGGCCATGCGGGCGTGAAACACCACCTGGAGTAAAAGATCGCCCAATTCCTCGCGC
>JBJXGH010000035.1:0-4398 GCA_046153685.1 Alphaproteobacteria bacterium | reverse complement strand
CATTTGCCTATGTTGTGGTCTAGCGTGATGACCGCTGGCATGATCGTCTTTGTCGACGTGATGAAGGAATTACCCGCGACCTTGATCATACGACCATTCAATTTTGATACCCTCGCAGTGCGAACATTCGAGATGGCGTCGGACGAGCAATTGCAAATGGCGGCCGTGCCTGCGCTCGCCATCGTGTGCGCCGGTATCTTGCCGGTTATCGCCATCAGCCGCGGTATCGGCCGGAGCCGCCCGGGACATGGAGCTGACGATGGCGTCTGATGCCCCGCCCGGCGGCGCATTGACGCTCGAAGGGGTGAGCCACGGCTTCGGCACGGTCCGTGCGCTGGATGACGTCTCCTTGACGGTCAAGACGGGCGAGGTTCTGTGCCTCGTCGGCCCCTCGGGGTGCGGCAAGACGACGCTATTGCGCCTGGCCGCGGGACTCGAGGCGATTCAAAAAGGCCGGGTGCACATCGGCTCCCGCGTGGTGGCCTGCGCCGATATCGACATCGCCCCGGAACGTCGAGGCGTGGGCATGGTGTTCCAGGACTACGCCTTGTTTCCGCATCTTACGGTCACGGAAAACGTGACATTCGGCCTTCATCGCCTTGCATCCGCTGAGAGGGGCGCGCGGGTGCGCGAAGTTCTCGTTCAATTCGGCATTGCCAAACTCGCCGAGGCCTATCCCCACATGCTTTCAGGTGGAGAGCAGCAGCGCGTTGCGCTCGCTCGCGCGCTGGCGCCCAATCCACACATCGTTCTCTTGGACGAACCGTTCTCGGGTCTCGATTCCCGCCTGCGCGACCGGGTGCGGGACCAAACGCTGCACGCCTTGAAGGCAAGCGGCGCCGCCACGCTCATGGTCACCCACGACCCGGAAGAAGCGATGTTCATGGCGGACCGGATCGCCTTGATGCGCGCGGGCAAAATCGAGCAGATCGGCAGGCCGGTCGCGCTCTATTTCCAACCCGCGACGGCCTTTGCGGCGGCATTCTTCAGCGACATGAACCGGCTCGAGGGCGTGGTCCGGGATGGGCAGGTCTCGACGCCCTTCGGCGCGCTCGAAACGCGCCTGCCTGAAGGCACGCCGGTCGATGTCTTGATCAGACCCGAAGCCTTGAACCTGGCTTGGGCGCCGGAAGAGGAACAGACCGAGAGACATTATCGGACCGTGGCGCGGGTCCTGGCGGCGCGTCTTCTGGGGCGAAGCACGCTCATCCATCTCGACCTCTCGGGTCCCACGGGGGCCGATCATCTTCACCTGCACAGCAGGGTTCCCAAGCATGTCGCATTCAGCGAGGGCGACGAGGTCGCGGTCACGCTTGATGTGAGCCAGGCATTCGTGTTCGCGCGCTCGGACGCGGCCAACGGTCCCGTTCGCGGCTGATCCCTGGCGGGTCGCGGGTGGCCCCGGGAGCAGGGTCGCATCGAGGATGAGGCGCACTGATTAAACTCTTGAAGGGCTTTGCGTTGCGGCGCGGGGCGAGTTCTGCCATCATCCCATCTCCCATGTCCCGAGAAACCTACGTGTGGAGCGCCTCCTATGGGCAGTTTCAGCATTTGGCACTGGCTTGTCGTTCTGGCCGTCGTTCTGCTGCTTTTTGGCGGCGGCGGCAAGATTTCCAAG
This sequence comes from Alphaproteobacteria bacterium, assembly GCA_046153685.1. Taxonomy (GTDB): domain Bacteria; phylum Pseudomonadota; class Alphaproteobacteria; order CADEGL01; family CADEGL01; genus CAMAPP01. Next base: position 2,780 of record JBJXGH010000035.1, on the reverse strand, counting down.
ATCCTTGGCGACATGGGTCGTGGGATCAAGAATTTTAAGAAGGGCCTGAAGGAAGGCGATGAGGGCGCGGACTCCGGCGTTCCGCCGCAAGCGCCGCAAAGCCAGATCGGCGGGCAGCCCGTGGGTACCGATATTCACAAGGAAGATACGGTCAAGCGCTGATCGGCGAGCGCGGCGCCGATTGCGGGACTCGCATGTTCGAAATCGGTTGGTCGGAACTCCTGGTCATCGCGGGCGTGGCGCTCGTGGTGCTCGGACCGAAGGAATTGCCGAATGCGCTCCGGACCGTGACCGGCTTTGCGCGCAAGGCCCGCGCCGTCGTGCGTGAGTTCCAAGGCCATGTCGAGGAGATGGTCAAGGAAGCGGAACTCTCCGAGATGCGCAAGGATATCGAGAAGGAAACCGGCGTTGCCGACTTGCGGCGCGAAGTCGAGGAGGCGGCATCACCGCTTGAAGAATTGCGGGGCGAAACAGCGGTGACGATGGACACGCCCTCGATTGTGCCGCCTCGGGTCGATCCGCCCTCCATGGGCGCGGCCGAGGAAGACCAGGCGCCGGCCATGGCGGAAAACCTGCCGCCATCCAACCCAAAGCCTGCCTGATTCGACTCGCCCAAGTATGATGCCCGCCTAGTCCTATGTCCGAGGAAAACGTCGACGAGAAGCGCATGCCGCTGCTCTCGCATATCGCGGAGCTACGCACGCGCCTGCTTTACGCGATGCTTGCCTTCATCGCGGCCTTCATCGCCTGCTTTCTGGTTTCCCAGGACATCTTCCAATTTTTGGCGCGGCCGCTCGAACATATTTTTCGCGAGCAGGGCCGTAACAGCCGGATGATCTTTACTTCGCTGACCGAACCGTTCTTCACCTATTTGAAGGTAGCGTTTTTTACAGCCGCGTTCGTGTCCTTTCCGATCGTTGCCAGCCAGATATACATGTTCATGGCGCCGGGCCTGTACAAGAACGAGCGCAGAGCTTTCCTGCCTTACCTCGCCGCGACGCCGGTGATGTTTTTCCTCGGCGGCGCCTTCGTCTATTTCGTGGTTATTCCGGTCGCATGGGAATTCTTCCTCGGCTTCGAATATCTCGGCGGCCCCGAGGCCATGGCCATTCAGGTCGAGCCCAAGGTGAATGAGTATCTGAGCCTGACCATGCAGCTCATCTTTGCCTTTGGCCTCGCGTTCCAATTACCCGTGTTGATTAGCCTTTTGGGCCACGCCGGGATCACGAATTCGAAAAGCCTCAAGGCCAAGCGGCGCTATTCCATCGTGTTCGCGTTCATCATCGCCGCCGTGCTTACGCCCCCCGATGTCTTGAGCCAGACCTCGCTCGCGATTCCGATGATCCTGCTCTACGAAATTTCCATCCATTTGGTGCGTTGGATCGAGGGGGCGCGGGCGCGGCGCGAGGCGGCGGCAGAGCGCGACGAGGATGGCGGCGGGGGCGCGCCAGAACCGGCAGAGCCACCGGCCGACGAGGAAACCGACTTCAATATGGCGCGCTGAGTCCGGGCTGGACCGCGCGTCCTTGGGCGGTGGACGGGATGCCGTGCACGGCCCTATAACTCGCGCGCCGTTCGAAACGGTCGGGGGCCCATGCACGACATTCGTTGGATTCGCGAGAACGCTGACATCTTCGATGCGCGGCTGAAGGCGCGCGGCCTCGGACCTGCCGCTGCGGGTGTGGTGGAGCACGACAAGGCCCTGCGCGCGGCCCAAACCGCGTTCCAGACCGCTCAAGCCAAACGGAACGAGGTCTCCAAGCAAATCGGCGTGCTCAAGCGTCATGGCCAAGACGCAGCCGCACTCATGGCCGAGGTTGAGCGCATCAAGGTCGAGATTTCTTCTTTCGAGGACGCCGAGCGCGCGCACGAAGCGGCGCTTGAAACCATGTTGTCCGATATTCCCAATCTGCCCGCGGACGACGTGCCCCCCGGCGCGGGCGAGGAAGACAATGTGGAGGTTCGCCGTCACGGCGCGCCGCCGAGTTTCGCCCACAAGCCCAAGGAACATTACGAGTTGGGCGAAGGCCTCAAGCTCATGGATTTCGAGCGCGCGGCAAAGCTCTCGGGGTCGCGCTTCGTCGTGCTCTCGGGCGCGCTGGCGCGCCTCGAACGCGCTCTCGGGGCCTTCATGCTTGACGTGCACACGGGCGAATTCGGTTACACCGAAATCAGCCCGCCGATGCTGGTGCGCCCCACGGCGCTGTACGGCACGGGCCAGCTGCCGAAATTCGGCGACGATCTGTTCCGAGTCTCGGAGGATTTTTGGCTGGTGCCGACTGCCGAGGTGCCGCTGACCAATCTGGTGGCGGACGAGATTCTTGACGAGGCGAGCTTGCCGCGTCGCTACACGGCCTGGACCGGATGTTTTCGCGCCGAGGCGGGGGCGGCGGGCAGGGACACGCGAGGCATGTTGCGCCAGCACCAATTCTACAAGGTCGAATTGGTGTCGATATGCCACCCGGGTCGTTCGGACGAGGAACTCGAGCGCATGACGGGTTGCGCCGAGGCGATACTCAAGCGCCTGGGCCTGCATTTCCGCACCGTCGTGCTGTGCGCGGGTGACATGGGATTTTCCGCGCGCAAGACCTACGATATCGAGGTCTGGCTGCCTGGTCAGGAACGCTTCCGCGAAATTTCGAGCTGTTCGAACTGCGGCGAGTTCCAGGCACGGCGCATGAAGGCGCGGTTTCGTTCCGCCGGCGAGAAGGGCACGCGCTTCGTGCATACTCTGAATGGCTCCGGCATCGCGGTCGGTAGGGCGCTCGTCGCGATCATGG
>JBJXGH010000004.1:0-4099 GCA_046153685.1 Alphaproteobacteria bacterium | reverse complement strand
GCGTTCGGCGTCGAGCTCGCTGGCGCGGGCCTCGGCATCCATGAGCGCGCGTCGCGCGTCCTCCTGTGCCGTTTGCGCGGTGGCAAGCGCGCCTTCGGTTGCGCGCTCGGCTTCGAGGGCGGCGATGTCCCGGCCACCCTCCTCGGCCCTGGCCGCGAGGCGGCTGGCGCGCTCGCGCGCCTCGGCCAGGCGCTTGCCGAGCTCGCTTCGGCGGGCATCGGCCTGCGCGAGTTCGGCGGTCAACGCCGTCAACGCCGCATCGGCGTCCTCGACCCGCGCGCGCGCGGCGGCCGCGGCGCTCTCGGCGGCGGCAATCTCGGCCTGTTCGGCGCTTTGCGCCTCGGCCAGGCCCGCGCTTTCCTCGCCTAGACGCGCCGAGGCCGTGCGCGCGTCGCCTTCAAGCGCGCGCTCGCGCTCGCGATCGGCGGCGATTTGGGCATGCCGGCGTTCGAGTTCCTCCTGCTGCGCGGCGAGCCGCGCCTCTTCGGCCGCGAGGCCGTCGATTTCGACCTCGAAGCGCCGGTGCTCGGCCTGCGCCGCGACGAGCGCCGTGCGTAAGGCCGGCAACGCCATGGCGGCGGTCTCGCGCGCGGTCGTGGCGCCGGCGGCGGTCGCGGTCGTGTCGGCGACGCGGGTCATCGTTTCGGCGTACGCGGAGCGCGCTTGCTCGGCCGCCTCGCCCGCCTCGCGCCAGCGCCGGTGCAGCAAACCTGCCTCGGCGCGCCGGATGTGGTCGGACAGAGTGCGATAGCGCGAGGCCTGGCGCGCTTGCTTTTTCAAGCCGTCGAGCTGGCCGTCGAGGGCGACGAGAATGTCCTCAAGGCGCTGGAGATTGGTTTCGGCCGCGCGCAGGCGCAATTCGGCCTCGTGGCGGCGATTGTGCAGCCCCGTGATGCCGGCGGCCTCCTCAAGCAGGGCGCGGCGATCCTGGGGGCGCGCAGCGACGAGAGAGCCGACACGACCCTGGGTCACGATGGCGGTCGAGCGCGCGCCGCTTGCCGTGTCGGCGAACAATAGCGAGACGTCGCGCTGGCGCACGTCGCGGCCGTTCAGGCGATACATCGAGCCCTCGCCGCGCTCGATGCGCCGCGTCACCTCGATGGTCTCTTCCTCGTTGAACGCGGCGGGCGCGCCGCGATCGGCGTTGTCGAGCACCAGCGTGACTTCCGCGAGATTGCGCGAGGGCCGCGTCGCGGTGCCGCCGAAGATCACGTCGTCCATCTCGCCGCCGCGCATTTCCTTGACCGATGTCTCGGCCATCACCCAGCGCAGCGCGTCGATCAGATTCGACTTGCCGCAGCCATTGGGGCCGACAATGCCAGTCAAGCCCGGCTCGATCGAAAGCTCCGACGGCTCGACGAAGGATTTGAAACCGGCGATGCGGAGTTTGTTGAATTGAACCAAGTGGGCTTGCTCGTTCGCTTGCGGTGCGCGTGGAGTTATTTCAGCAGCGGGCGCAGGACCTTTTCCACCGAGGTGAAGGTCGTGCCCAGTTCGGTCTTCTTGCCGTTGACGACGAAGCTCGGCGTCGATTCGATGCGAAACTCGGTTTCCGCCTGGCCGCGCGCGGCGCGGATGGCCTGGTACAGCGCCTCATTCTTCACGCAGGCCTCGTAGCCTTCCTGACTCATTCCCGCAAGTCGCGCGATGGGCGACAGCGCCTTATGCACATCCTCGGCGCGGGCCCATTGTTCCTGGGTCTTGAACAGCGCGTCGATGAAGGGAAAGTATCGCTCCTTGGGCGCACAGCGCGCGGCCATGGCCGCTATGGCGGCCCTGCCGTCGAGCGGGAAGTCGCGAAAGACGTACCGGATCTTGCCGGTGTCGATGTACTGCTTCTTCAATTCCGGCAACACGTCGCGGTGAAAGGCGGCACAATGGGGACAGGTCAGGGACGCATATTCGATCACCGTGACCTTGGCGTCGACCTTGCCGAGACTGCGCTCGGCCATGGCGGCCTCGACCGTCACGGGCATCGCGCGCGCCGGCGCGATGGCGGCGATCGCCAGGACAAAAATCACTACCAGTTGTGGATAACTCATGGCTCTCTTCGCTAGATGTAGCAGTATAGATTCCGCTCCCCGACTCCACAAGAACGGCACAAGGTGGCGGAAATAGGGCTCTAGCGCGATTTTTCGGCGCGTTTGGTCATGGCGGCTGCGAGCGATTGGAGTGCGGCGCGCAATGCGTCGTCGGCGACCCCGTCGGCGGCGCCGGGGGCGGGCTTGGTGTCGGTCTGACCGGGACGGCGCGTTGGTTTCGCGCTGGCGCGCGGGGCCGGCGGGTCTTGGATGAAGCGCAGCCGTTCAACCGCGCGATAGCCGAAATGCGCGTTCACCCGTTCGAGCACGAGGGGTTCCATATGCTGGAGTTCGAGCGCGAGACCGCCCGCGACCGCGACGGTCAGCGTGCCGTCGCGCCTCTCGCCGGGCGCAAAGCTCAAGCGCCGGGGTGCGGAGTGCTTGGCGATCTCGGGCCCGACGACCGCCGCCCAATCGGTCACGAGCTGGGCGGAAGCCAGGCCGCCTTTCTTGAGCGCGGCACGCGCGGCGGCGGGCAGGGCCGTACCCAGCGCCCGGGGCCCCTTGCCTCTCGTCAGTTTTACCGACATGGCATTCGCATCCGCTATGTGTTCCTTGCCGCCCACGTGCGAGCGTCCGGCTAGGCGGGGCCCATCTCCGGTACGCCGTTTCATACTAGACCGATCCGGGGTGGCCAACATGACTGGTAGGTGTACGAAGCGATCGACGCAGCGGACCCGCCCCAAGCGGGCCGCCACGGCTGTTTCCGCGCGTCACGGGGATGCACGGCGCCGTCCCGCCTTCGACCATGCGCGCCATCTTCTCGAATGGTACGACCGCCATCGCCGCCGCTTGCCTTGGCGCGCGCAAGCGGGCGAACGCGCCGATCCCTATGCGGTTTGGCTGTCTGAAATCATGTTACAGCAAACCACGGTCGCCGCCGTGGCGCCGTATTACGCGCGCTTTCTCGCGCTCTGGCCCGATGTGCGCGCGCTCGCCGCGGCGACGCTCGACGAGGTTCTCGTCGCGTGGCAGGGCCTTGGCTATTACGCGCGCGCGCGCAATCTCCACCGCGCGGCGCGCGTCGTCGCGAACGATTTGGGCGGGGTCTTTCCCGATACCGAGGACGGTTTGCGGGCGCTGCCGGGCGTGGGGGCATACACAGCGGCGGCCGTGGCGGCGATCGCCTTCGACCGCCGGGCGGCGGCGGTCGATGCCAATGTCGAGCGCGTGATCGCGCGCCTGTTTTGCATCGCCACCCCCATGCCGCGGGCGAAAACCCGGATTCGCACGCTCGCCGCCTCGTTGGTGCCCGAGCGCCGGCCGGGCGATTTCGCGCAAGCCGCGATGGACCTGGGCGCGACATTGTGCACGCCGCGCGCGCCGTCCTGCGATATTTGTCCATTGGCCGGATTTTGCGCCGCGCGCGGCACGGGCCGGGCGGAGGAATTTCCGCGCCGCGCGCCGCGAAAGACCCGTGCGCGAAAGCGCGCCATTGCGTTTTGGGCCATGCGCGCCGATGGCGCGGTGCTCTTGCGCCGGCGCGAGGATGGGGGCCTCTTGGGCTCCATGATCGAATTGCCCTCGACCGCTTGGCGCGCCGGTGCGTGGCGCGACGACGACGCCCGCCGCGCGGCTCCTCTCCTGGCGCGCTGGCGCGCCCTGCCCGGCACGGTCGAGCATGTCTTCACCCATCTCGAAATCGCGTTCCGCGTCTTGGCCGCGCCTGTCGGCGCCCGCGAGAAAGCGCCCGAGGGTTGTTTTTGGTGGCCCCTCGCGCGCTTGGCGGAGCAAGCCTTGCCGACCATGACGAAAAAACTCGTCGCTCACGCGCGCGCGTTTGGCCCGGACGGGCGGCGGCGATGAAGCTGCCCGATTTCCTTTCGCCCTTGCGCCAGCCGGTCTATCGCGCACTCTGGCTCGCGAGCCTGCTGTGCTATTTCGGCACATGGATGCAATCGGTGGCTTCGGCTTGGCTCATGGCTTCGATCGCGCCGAGCATCGATTTCGTTGCCTGGGTGCAGGCGGCGAGTTCGCTTCCGCCGCTTCTGTTCACCATGGTTGCGGGCGCGCTGGCC
>JBJXGH010000191.1:0-74271 GCA_046153685.1 Alphaproteobacteria bacterium | reverse complement strand
GTGAAAGCGCTGTTCGTCCGGCCCGTGCAGCGCGGGCACGACATTGCGCTCTCGCTCGAGGCCGCGTCGCCCGGCCGCTATGCGGCGACGGTACGTCCGACGCTTCCCGGTCAATGGGAAGCGCGCGTCGAAGCCAAAACGGCCGAAGGCGAATGGCGGGGGCGCGCGCGCGTCAATTTGCCGCGCGCGGCCGCGCCATGACCATTGCCGCCATCGCGCCGCGCGGCGAGGCGGACGGCCGGCCGGAGATCGACTTCGCCGCGCATGCGCGCGCGGTTGCGCCGGGCGCGCTCGCGCTCGATGCCTTGGTCGAGGGCATGCATTGCGGAGCCTGCGTCGCGCGCCTCGAACGCGCGTTCGCGCGGCGACCGGAGATCGAGGTGGCGCGGGCCAATCTCACGGCGAGGCGCCTGTCGCTGCGTTGGCGCGGCGCGCCCGGGCTTGCCAACGAATACGCCGGCCTGGTCCGGGCGCTTGGCTTCGCCATCGTGCCCTTCGATCCGGCGGGCTCCGGCGCGAACCGGATCGGCGAGGACCGTGAATGGCTGCGCGCAATGGCGGTGGCGGGATTCGGCTTCGCCAATGTCATGCTGCTTTCGGTCGCGCTGTGGTCGGGCGAGGAACTCGGCCCCGCAACCCACGGTCTTCTGCAATGGTTTTCGGCGCTGATCGCCCTGCCGGCGATTCTGTTCGCGGCGCGGCCCTTCCTGCGCTCGGCGATCACGGCGCTATCGCATCGGCGCACGAACATGGACGTGCCGATTTCCGTCGGCGTCCTTTTGACCTCGGGCATGAGCCTGTTCGAGACCGTGCGCGGCGGCCCGCACATCTATTTCGATTCGGCGCTCGCGCTGTTGTTCTTTCTGCTCGTTGGGCGCTATCTCGACCGGCGCGCGCGGGGCCAGGCGCGTGACGCGGCGGCGCGCCTGCTCGCGTTGTCCGCATCCTCGGCGACAATGCTCGACGCGGCGGGGCGCGGCGCGGTCGTCCCTATCGAGCGCGTGCGCCCGGGTGATCTGGTCCTGGTGGCGCCGGGCGAGCGCGTACCCGTCGATGGTCGGGTGCGCGCGGGCGAATCCGAACTCGATACCAGCCTCATCACGGGCGAAACCCTGCCGTGCGCGGCCGGGCCGGGTGCGGCGGTACATGCGGGCATGCTCAATCTCGGCGGCGCGCTCACGATTGTTGCGACCGCCATCGGCCCCGACACCTTGCTGGCCGAAATCTCGCGCCTCATGGAATCGGCCGAGCAGGGCCGGGCGCGGTATGTGGCGCTCGCCGATCGCATCGCGCGGCTCTACACGCCCGCGGTGCACGCCCTCGCGCTCGCAACCTTTCTCGGCTGGTGGCAGGGCGCGGGAGAGCCCTGGCAGGCCGCGCTGGTGACGGCGGTTACGGTATTGATCGTCACCTGCCCCTGCGCCCTCGGCCTCGCGGTGCCGGTCGTTCAGATCGTCGCGGGCGGCCGGTTGTTCCGTTCTGGCATCTTGCTGAAATCGGCGACCGCACTCGAACGCCTGGCGGCCGTCGATACCGTCGTGTTCGACAAGACCGGCACGCTCACGCTCGGCCGCCCCTTCCTGCTGCCTTGCGCCGCGACCGAGGAGGATATGCGCCTCGCCGCGTCGCTGGCAGGGGCCAGCAGACATCCGCTTGCCCGCGCGCTCACGGCGCGGTGTCCGGACGTGCCCGTCGCGCTCGGCGTGCGCGAGGAGCCGGGGCGCGGCCTCGCGCTCGCGGCGGCGGAGGGCGAGGTGCGGCTCGGCAGCCGCGCCTTCTGCGGCGTGGCTTCGCCGGGCGGAACCTCGGACGAGGAAGGCTTGGGCTTCGAGGAAGGCTTGGGCTCCGAGGAAGGCTTGGGGCCCGAGTTGTGGCTGCGCCGGCCGGGCCGTTCGCCGGTGCGCTTTCCCTTTGCGGACGAACTGCGCCCCGATGCCGCGCGCACCGTCGCGGCCCTTGCCGCGCGGGGGATCGCGGTCGAGTTGCTTTCAGGCGACCGCCCGGCGGCCGTCGCGCGCGCCGCGCGCGCCGCGGGCATCGCGACGTGGCGCGGCGCGGTCTTGCCCGCCGGGAAATGCGTGCATCTTGCCGCGCTGGCGGACCGCGGCAAGCACGTGCTCATGGTCGGCGACGGGTTGAACGACGCTCCCGCCTTGGCCGCCGCCCATGTCTCGCTTTCGCCTTCCTCCGCCGCGGACATCAGCCAGACCGCGGCGGACGCGGTGTTTCAGGGCGCTTCGCTGGGCGCGGTCGCGACCCTGATCGCGGTCGCGCGCCGGGCGGAGCGGCGGGTGCGCCTCAATTTCACGCTGTCGATCGGCTATAACGCGCTGTTCGTGCCGCTCGCCATCGCGGGCGCGATGACGCCGCTCCTGGCCGCGATCGCCATGTCCAGTTCCTCGCTTCTGGTCACTCTTGTCGCGTTGTCCTTGAGGCGCGGATGAGTCTCATCCTTTACCTCATCCCGGCGGCGCTGTTTCTCGGCCTTCTCGGTCTTGGCGCCTTCTTATGGTCGCTGCGTGCGGGCCAGTACGAGGACTTGGACGGTGCGGCCGAACGCATCCTGTACGACGACGATTGAACGCTGCGTCGTGCTTGTGGCGGGCCCGTGCGCTCGCGTAATCTCGGCGCATGAGAGCTTCGCGTTTCGGCACCTGGGCGCTGGTCGCCATGCTGCCGTTCCTTCACGGCATTTTCGTCCTCGCGTTCGACATGGACTCGAACTGGGACCTGCGCAATTACCACTATTACAATGCCTATGCCTGGGTGAACGACCGCTACGGCCACGATTTTCTCGTCGCCTCGGTTCCCACCTTCTTCAACCCCACGATCGATGTGCCGTTCTTTCGCGTCGCCCAATTATGGCCCGCGCGCGCGATCGGCCTGGTTCTCGGCATGGTCCAGGGGCTGAACGCGATCCCGATTTTCGGCATCGCCATGGCCTGTCTTGCGCGCACCGGGCCCAGGGGCGAAATCGAATACCGCCCAGGAATCGCCTTCGGCCTCGCTTTTCTCGCGTATTTCGGCGCGACCATGCTCTCGCTTCTCGGCACGACCTATTACGACAACATCGTGTCCTTGGGTGGGTTGTCCGGGCTATGGCTGATCGTGGCGATGCGCGGCCGATTGGCGGCTGGCGGGTTCTGGCCGTTTGCCATTGCCTTCGCGGCGGGGGTTCTCGGCGGGTTGTGCGTCGGGCTGAAGCTACCCTCGGCGGTTTACGGCGCCGGTCTCGCGGCTGCGGTCATGATGCCTTCGGGCTCGACGCTCGTGCGTCTTGGGCGGGTCGCCGCGCTCGGTCTCGGCGCGGCCTGCGGCTTCGCGATCACCGGCGGGCACTGGGCGTGGCTTCTCTGGCGGCTCTACGCCAATCCGGTTTTTCCCTTCTACAACCATATCTTCCGCTCGCCCTGGGCGCTGTTTGAATCCTACAAGCACGTCTTCTATCTGCCCGTGTCCACGCTCGAATGGCTGGCGCGGATTTTTGCCTTTCCCCTCGCCTATTCCTTCGATAATGCGCTCACCGGCGAAGTGGAATTCCAGGATCACCGCATCCTTGCCAGCTACGCGTTGCTGATCGCGGCCGCCGCGTTCTGGTGGCGGCGCCGGCGCGCCGGCGCGCCCGAGCCCGAAGCCGGCGTTGCGCGCGATGCGGCCGCGCCCGTCATGGCCTATTGGGCGGCATCCTATGTGGCTTGGATTTTTCTCTTCGGCATCTATCGTTATGCGATCACGCTCGAAATGCTGGGCCCGCTCGTCATCGTTCTTGCCTGGGACCGATTGCCGTTTTCGCTGCGATGGCGCGCGTGCGGTGCCGGACTTACCATCGCCGCCGTCATCCTCACCATGCAGCCCGCCGATTGGGGCCGCGCCGCGTGGACGGCGCGATGGGTGACAACGGACGCGCCGCCCATCGCGCGCCCCGAAGCCAGCATCGTGCTTCTGACCGGACACGAACCCTACGGCTTCATCGCCCCCGCCTATCCACCCTCGGTCCGGTTCGTGCGCATCGATGGCGGCTTCACCAACCCCGCCCAAACCGAGGTGCGCTTCAACGACGAAATGCGCGAGGTAATCGCGGCGCATGAGGGCGATTTCTACGCGCTCACGACGCGCGTCGATCACATCTCGGCCGAAACCAATCTTGGATTTTACGGCCTGACGGTCGATTTCGCGTCCTGCCGCGAATTCTATTCGTCCATCGGCAATGCCGATTATCAGCTCTGCCCGGCGCGGCGGCGCTAGAGCATTTTCAAGTCAGGCGGAATCGCCTGATGACTCGGAAAATGCGGCAAAACAAAAGGCTAGAGACGTTGAAGTGAGCGCATGCGAACGGAAACAGCTCTAGGCGGGCCACGGCCAAGCGGCGCGACGGGGTCGTCATCGTCGGCGGGCATGACGGCCTCGCGCGCGGCGCCGATCTCGCGAAGGCCGGGCGCGATGTCCTGGTGCTGGAGCGCCGCGCGATCACGGGCGGCCCCAACGCGTCCGAACCAGGGCGGGCCGAACACGAGCGCACTCGAACAAAGGGCCGGGCGCGCCTTGGGTGCGCACCATGCCCGCGCTATAAAGCTACCCGCCGTCCCCGTAGCTCAGCAGGATAGAGCGCAAGATTCCTAATCTTGAGGCCGTGGGTTCGAATCCCGCCGGGGACGCCATTTTTTCCGCGCAAATCCACGCGGAGCCATACTCGCTCCAAAGCCGCTCAGGGAGTATCGGAGGATGGCGAAGAAAAAGGGTAAACGTCATCGACACGAATCCATCGCGCATTCGCATTTGGAGCGCGTCTCAAAAAATCGCCCTTAAGAACGCCTGGAAATCGTCAGGTGCCTCATCGGCCGCAATGCCGGCATGTGCGCTCTCTATCGTAAGGATCGGATGTAGGCAGGATGGCCGGATCTCCCTATCATCGGTCTAGGAAGCGGGCGACCTAGAAATCTGGCGGGGGCGGGGCAGTGGATTTCGGATTTTATCTGCCGTGCTATTGGCCGGACACCAGCTATCCGGCCCAACGCATGTACAAGGAGATGCTGGAGGAGGCCAAGTTCGCCGAGGAGTTGGGTTTCGTCGCCTTCGCCATTCCCGAACATCATTTCCTCAACACCCTTGTCCACCCGAATCCGTTGCTCACCGCCGTGCGCGTGGCCTCGGTCACCAAGCGCATTCCGATCATCACGGCGGTCATGGTCTTGCCGCTCCACGATATGCGGATGCTGGCGGGCGAGATCGCCCAGACCGATTGCCTGACCGATGGCCGCATCCAAATCGGGGTTGGGCGCGGCGCCTTCCGCTACGAGTTCGACCGCTTCGGCGTGCCCATGGAAGAAGCGCGCGAGCGGTTCGACGATGCGCTGCGGCTGCTCGTCAAGCTCCTGACGGACGAAGAAGTTTCCTGGTCGAGCAAGTATTACAATTTCGCGCCGCTCACGATCACGCCGCGCCCGATGCAAAAACCCCACCCGCCCATCTGGGTCGCCGCCATGCACGAAGCCAGCATCGGCTGGGCGGTCGAGAACGGCTATCCCGTCATGACCACGCCGCTGCGCGATCCCTTCGCCGCCGCCAAGATGCAGGCCGATGCCTTCAATGCCGCCAAGGCGCGCGCGGGCGCGGCCGGCCGGTCCTCGCGCATGTCGATGCTGCGCAATGCCTATGTCGGCACGGACGAGGCGGATATCCGCGAGAAGGTGCGCTTCGGGCACACCAAGCAGCGCCAGTTCGCCAATGTATACAACACCCCCGGCGAGGTTTACCGCGGCAAGATCAAGCTCCTCGACATCGCGGTGACGGAGGAGGAGATCGCCAACAACATCATCATCGGCACGCCCGAGCGCTGCATCGAGATGCTCGAGCGCTATCGCGCGCTCGGCATCGACAATCTGATGCTCAACATGAATTTTGGTGCCACGCACCGCGATGTGATGCGCTCGCTCGAATTGTTCGCGACGCGCGTGATGCCCCATATCGCCCGATGACCGCGCGCTCCGCAGCCGATATCCATCGCGACGCCGTCATCGTCGATGGCCTAGGCTTCGGCTCCGACGGCTATGTCGGGGCGCTTCGAGAAGGCAATGTCGCCGCGATCAATATCACCGTGGCCGACGTCACCGGCGATTTCGAGAAGTGCTGCGACGACATGGCGATCTGGTGCGCGCGTCTGGACGCGCCGGACAGCCCCTGGCGCCTGGTTCTGCGAACCGACGATATCGCGGCGGCGCGCGAAGCGGGAAAGATCGGCCTCATCATGGGCTGGCAGAACATGCGCCCCATCGCCGACAAGCTGGAGCGGCTGAGTCTGTTCCGGCACCTGGGCGTGCGAATCATGCAACTGACCTATAACGAACGCAATTTCCTCGCCAGCGGCTGCCTCGAACCCGTGGACGATGGCTTGAGCATGTTTGGAAGGCGCGCGGTCGCGGAGATGAACCGTCTCGGGATCGCGCTCGATTTAAGCCATGTCGGCGAGCGAAGCTGTCTCGACGCGGCCTCCTGTTCCCGCCAGCCGGTCCTGGTTACCCATGCCAATGCCAAGGCCGTGTCGAACGCGCCGCGCAACAAATCCGATGCGGTGATCAAGGCGGTCGCGGCGACGGGCGGACTCGTCGGCACCAGCGTCTATGGCCCGATGTGCTGGAACGGCGACGGCGCGCGCCGGCCGAACCTCTCGGACTATGTCCGCCACCTGGAATATATCGTCGATCTGGTCGGAATCGCGCATGTCTCGCTCGGCACCGATTTTCCCATCGTCGGCGATTTGTCCAAGGTGCGCCATATCATCGAACGCACCATGGCGCGCTATCCCGCCGCCGTGACGAAATACGCCGCAGCCTTCGGCAATGACGTGCGCACGCGCTATCTGTCGGATTGCGCTTCCCCGGCGGATTTGCCGAAACTGACGGCGGCTCTGGTCGCGCGCGGCTGGGGCGAGGGGGATATCCGGGCCTTGCTCGGCGGGAATCTGATTCGGGTCTTGGGGCGCATCTGGGGCGGCTAGAAAACGTCCGACATCCAGCATCGCTTGCTGGGGAGGCGGCGTCACCGGCAAGGGAGCGGAGATCTTCGCTCAAAATCCAGCGCACCCCCGATGCCGGCGGCTCCTCAAATCCCTACGCGCCAATTCCCCGCGCCGCGCAATCCCCCGCGCGTCAAATCCCGACAATCGTCTCGCCGCCATTGGCACTGACGACCTGGCCGGTGATGAAACCCGATTCGGGCGAAGCGAGGAACGCGACGAGGGCGGATATCTCGATCGGGCGGCCAAAGCGGCCGAGCGGAATGCCGCGCGTCCATTGCCCGACCTTGTCGGCGGGAAATTTGCCCGTGTCGATCCAGCCCGGCGCAATGGCATTGACGCGGATATTGTAGGGGGCAAATTCCTTGGCCCAGGCCTTGGTCGCGCCCAAGAGCGCCGCCTTGGCCGCGCAGTAATGCGAGGATACCGGCCAGCCCGTCATGCCCCAGGCCGAGGACGTGTTGACGATCGCGCCCGACCGGCGCCGCTTCATGCCCGGAACGACCGCCTGGACGCAATGGAAGGCGCCGCCGACATGGACCGCCAACATGCGCTGAAGACGCGCGGGCTCGATCGCCTCGATTTCCATGTGCTGGCCGCTGATGCCGGCGTTGTTCACCAGAACGTCGATGCGACCGAGTTTCGCCTCCGCGCCCATGATGGCCGTTTGGGTCGATTGGGCATCGGCCACATCGGAGGAAATTGGCTCCGCGCGCCGGCCGAGCTTCGACACCAGGGCGGCGGTTTCCTCAACCGCGGACACATTCTCGTCCTGCACGATCAGGTCCGCGCCGCGCTCCGCCATGAGCAAGGCGTGGGAACGGCCAAGGCCCTTTCCGGCTCCGGTGATCAGGACAACGAGATTTTCGAGTGAACGCATGGTGGCCTCACAAGTTCTGGTTGCCGATAATCAGAGAAAGTCCGAACCGTACTTCGACGCGCTGCCCGGTGCCCCGGGCGGAAACTCCAGGTTCCGAAAGGCCAAATACAGGAAACTCCAACCTGCAAATCCTCTCTCACAAATCCTTGCACAGCCTGAGCGAATCGTAGATCGCGGCGTGGATATTGCGTGACATGACAGCGTCGCCGACGCGGAAAAGCTGGAACTTCCCGGCTTGGTTGCGCACGATATTCTGCGGCCTTCCGGCCATGAGCGCCTCCTGATCGACCTCGCCCCGATTGGTCGAGTGTTTCTTCAGCGCGAAATATATCTCGTCGCGCGGCAGCGTGCCGTGCTCGACCACGACGAGATCGATCAGGCGTTCCTCGTCGCGGGCGAGATAGTCGTTACGCAGCACGGCGAGCAATCGGTTGCCCTCGCGCGTGACCGAGACGAGGCGCATATCCGGCGTGGTCACGACGCCGAGCTTGTAGAGATTGCGGATGTAAATCGGGCGGTTGTTCGGCCCCAGCCGTTCGCCCGGCGCTTTGTGCGGCGTCACGAATTCGACCGATGCGCTGCTCTCGGCGAGAAATTGGGCGGCGGTCACGCCCTGGGTGTCGGAGCCGTCGTCGTACATCAACACCGATTGCCCGGCATGGCTTGGCACCTTGCCGTCGAGGATATCCCAACTCGTCGTCAGCAGGCCGGCATCGCCCGCGCGACCCTTGTTCGGCACGCCGCCCGTTGCGATCACCACCACGTCGGGCAATTCGGTCAGGACGTCCGCGGCCGTCGCCTCATGGCCGAGTCGGAGCTCGACGCCGTGCTTTCGCACCTGACCGTCGAGCCAGCGCACGATCCCCGACATGGCCTCGCGCCAGCCGAGGCGACTTGCGAGATTGATCTGGCCGCCGGTTTTCGCCGCGGCCTCGAACAGGATGACCCGGTGTCCGCGCGCGGCCGAAACGCGCGCCGCCTCGAGTCCGCCCGGGCCCGCGCCGACGACGACGACCGTGCGCCTCGCGGCGCCGGACTTCGGAATCTCATGGGGCATCGTGCGTTCGCGGCTGGTCGCCGCGTTGTGCGTGCAGACAGCTCCGCCTCCGGTATAAAGCCGGTCGATGCAATAGGCCGCGCCCACGCATTGGCGGATATCGTCCTCGCGCCCCGCCATCAATTTCCGCACGAAGTGCGGATCGGCGATGTGCGCGCGCGTCATGCCGACCAAATCGACATGGCCTTCCGCAATCGCCCGGTTGGCGGTCGCGGCGTCGGCGATACGCGAGGCGTGGATGATCGGGATCGCCACCTCGGCCTTGATCGCGCTGGCATAGGGCAGGAATACCGCCGTTGGAAACGACATGCTCGGCGTAATCGTGGCATGCGAGATGTTGTTGTAGGTCTGGCTCGCCGCGATGTTGAGAAAATCGACGAGACCGCTTTTCGCATAGGCCTTGGCGATGTCGAGGCATTCGCCTTGCGTGAGGCCGTGCTCGGTCAGCTCGTCCGCCGACATGCGCATGCCGACGACGAAATCCTTGCCCGCGACCCGCCGGATTTCGGCCAGCGCCTCGAGGCCGAAGCGGATGCGGTTTTCGAAGCTGCCGCCGTAATTGTCGGTTCGCCGGTTCACGTCGGGCGACCAGAACTGATCGAAGACGTGATTGGCGAAGGCGCAAATCTCGATACCATCGAGTCCGCCTTCGCGGCACCGTCCGGCGGCGGCGCCGTAATCCCTTACCACGCGCGCGATGTCCCAATCCTCGAAGACCTTGGCGTAAAGATAATTCATGCGTTCCGGCACGTGCGAGGGCACGAGCGGAACCATCCAGTTCGCCAAATCCCAACGCACCTTGCGCCCCATGTGGGAGAGCTGGACCATGAGTTTCGCGCCGTGGCCGTGCACGCGCTCGGCGAATTGGCGGAAATAGGGCACGATCGTGTCGTCGGCCGCCGAAAGCTGGCCCCAGCCCGCTTCGGATTCATAGGAAATACCCGTCGCGCCGCCGAACATGACCAGGCCAACTCCGCCCTTGGCCTTTTCGGCGTGATAGAGCTGGTAGCGGTCCTTGGGCTTGCGGTCCTCGTCATAGGCGGGGGCGTGCGCGGTGCTGACCACGCGGTTGCGCAGGGTCAGGTGCTTGATCTGGAAAGGACTCAACAGCGCGTCGTATTGGCCCATGGTTCGTTCCCCCGTTCTGTGCGCAAGGCTAGTCGAGCGGGGGGGCGCCGAACAAGCGGCGCCCGGTCATTGGCACGCGCGCTTGACCGTGGTGAAATACCACGACGAAGCGGTGACGCTCGCGCCAAGCGCCGCGGACCAAGTAAGGGAGGGCACCGATGACAATTCCGTCCCAGTTGTTCGAGCTTTCGCGCTTGCCGGGCGCGAATTTCGGCGGGGTGGTTCGTTTCAAATCCGACATGGGCGCGCGCGCGGCGACGGACGCGCTTGAGAAGACACCCGATGCGCTGGCGAACGCGCTTTATGCCTCGGGCGGGTTTTTGTTCCTGCCCGGGATGGACGAGATTCTCGACGAGCCGCGTCTTCTGGTGCGTCTGTCCAGGCTGTTTGGGCCCGAGGTCGAGAACAACCTCGTGACCTTCACCGCCGAAAATAAGACATTGTTCAACATCCACGAGGACGTGCCCGAAATTCTCCTGGTCACCAATGCCCCGCCGATCAACAACCAGCCCATGACGCGGCCCGAGCCGCCGCTGACGCCGGACGGCAAGTTTCCCACGCGCTTTCCTCAACGGCGCGGCTGGCATTCGGACCAGAGTTTCCGCCGCCCGCCACCCGATTTCTCGCTGTTCATCGCGATACAGCCGACCCCCAAGGGTCAGGGCCAGACCTTGTTCGCCGACGGCACCGCCGCCTACGCGGCGCTGCCCGAGCACCTGAAGCGGCGCATCCAAGGCATGGAAGCCCTGCATACCCTGCCGAGCAATGGCCGCTCGGAAAAAGCCGTGCGCTCCGGCGTTCAGCCCAAAATGCTTCTCCCCCATCAGCGGTCGCAGAAGCAATCCATGGTCCGCGTCCACCCGGTGACCGGAAGACCTTCGATCTATATGTGCGAGAGCGGACAGCTGGATTGGGTCGACGGCCCCATCGTCGGCCTGTCGCCGGGGCCGGACGGCGAGGGGGCGAAGCTCGTGTACGAGCTGATGAGCCACATGACCCAGGATCAATTCGTCTATGTCCATGATTGGACGAAGGGCGATCTCGTCATTTACGACAATCGCAATCTGTTGCACGCGCCGAGCTGGTACGAAGCGGACAAGTACATCCGCATCATGTGGCGCACGACGGTGATGGGAAATCCCGGCCCCGAATACGCGGGCGAGGAGCGGAGCTGGGTTCCGCGGCCGGCCGGCTAGGCCCCAGCTAGGCCCCAGCCAGGCCAGAGGATCGACCTTGGTGGGCGAATGATCCGCGCCGGGCGGGTTTTGGACCTAGGAAATTATTAAGTTTCGCCCGGTAATACTGCCGCCCTAGACGCTCCGGCCTCGCTTACGGATGGACCGCCATGCCGTCGGAAATACGTTACATCGCGTTCTCGCGCGCCGAGTTGGTCGAGGCCTTTTCGATTCCGGATGTACGACGATTCTCGAACTTGGGCCCCGGCGATATTCTCGACGTTCAACCTCGGCACGAGAAACGGCGAGTGAGTTGCGTGGTTCGGGTCAACGGCCTCCCACCCCGTTCGCACACGATCTCGGCTTCCGAAATTGCTGCGGCGATCGTGCTCCTGTGCAAGGTCAAATCCATCCCCGTTCCGAGGAGTTGCGGCAAGACCATATCGCTCCGCGGCGAGCATGTGATTCTGCGTGTAAATCTCGGCGCATTTCCGTCGGATGATAGGCACGACATGGCAGCGGCTTCGGGCAACGTCGCCGCCGCGTAGGCGCGAATGCCTAAGGTGCCGAGTCTTCGAGGCGCCTGGCGAGCCAAGCCGCCACGGCCAAGGATGCGCCGATCGCGGCGATGCAGCCTAGCCAGCCGGAGCGCATGAAAATCGCGCCCAGCGCCGCGCTACCCGCAAGACCGCCCAGAAAATAGCACGCGAGATAGATGCCGCTCGCCGAGGCACGGTCGCCCCTGGCCACGCGGCCGACGAACCCCGTGGCAACCGCTTGGGCGAAGAATGTGCCCGTGCCTATGAGCGCGAGTCCGGCCAGCAATGCGCCGAGATGGGGCAGAAGGACGAGCGGCAGACCCAATCCCGCGACCGCGAGCGCGCCCCAGAAACTCGCGCGCGTGCCCCAGCGCCGCGCCGCGCGAGGCAGCCTCGCGAAGACATAAAAATTCCACGCCAGACCCAGGTCCATACCCAACTGATCGGCAACCTCAGCCGAGAGCAGCCAGCCGAACGGGGTTGTCCGCCACATTGCCGGTGACATAGGCGGCAATCACGTCCAGCCCCGGTTCGGCCGTTTTCTCGCTCGCTCGCGTGAATGTGACCGCGCCTCACGAAGGCGTGATCAGATCGCGCACCGGGCCGATGCCATTGTGGCGGTCGGGCCCGCGCTTCGCCGGCTCGTAAGGTAAGTGCGTTCGTAAGATAGCCTGCTCAACCACTAAAGGGAGTTTCGCCATGAAGACCTCTTCCGCTTTCGTCGGCTCCGCCTTCGCGGCAGCGCTTTCACTCGTGGCTCTCGGCGCGGCCCAGGCCGGCCCCGCCGAAAAGCCGAGCTTCAAGTTCGAGAAATGCGGCGGTATCGCCAAAGCCGGCATGAACGACTGCCAGACCGCGACCTCGTCTTGCGCGGGTACGTCCAAGAAGGACAATCAGGCCGACGCGTGGATTTTCGTCCCCGCCGGCACCTGCGCCAAGATCAATGGTGGCGCAGTCAAGACTTGAACTTCGAACCGACGGACGGATGCGGGCCATGACCGACCTCGTTCCTTCCCCAGACGGCGCGCCACCCCCGGCCGGTATCGGCTTTCGCGCGCCGCACGAGGCGGAAATTCTGGCCGCGCCTCCGTCCGTCGGATTTTTTGAAGTTCATGCCGAGAATTACATGGGCGGCGGCGCGTCCGCGCGGGTCTTGGCGCGCCTACGCCGCGAGCGGCCCATCTCGCTCCACGGCGTCGGACTGTCGCTCGGCTCGGCCGAGGGCCTCGATTCGGCGCATCTTGCGCGTTTGGCGCAGCTTGTCGAACGCACCGAACCCTTTCTCGTTTCCGAACATCTGTCGTGGAGCGTCGCGGGCGGCGTCTATCTCAACGATCTTCTGCCTCTGCCCTACACCGAGGAGGCGCTCGCCATCGTCGCCGACAATATCGCGGCCGCGCAGGACTGGCTGCGCCGCCCCATCCTCGTCGAAAACCCGTCCGCCTATCTGCGCTTTGCGGCCTCGACGATTCCCGAGGCCGAATTTTTAAGCGCGCTCGCGCGCCGCACGGGTTGCGGGATCCTGTGCGACGTCAACAATATCCACGTCTCGCTGACCAATCTCGGTGGCGATGCACACAGCTATCTGGCCGCGCTCCCGGCCGAGGCGGTCGGCGAAATTCACCTAGCGGGTCACGCGGTCGCCGATGCCGATGGCGCATCCATTCTCATCGACGATCACGGCTCGGCCGTGTCCGCGGAGGTTTGGGCGCTTTACGAGGCGGCGGTTCGGCGGTTTCCCCACGCGCCCGCCCTCGTGGAATGGGACAGCAATTTACCGCGGCTTTCGGTGTTGCTAGCCGAGGCGGCGCAAGCGGATGCGCGTGCACTAAACGCGTTGGCCCGGCCGCAATTCGCCGGCCGGCCGTTATCCGGCCGGCCGGTACTGGATATGGGAGTGCCTTCAAATCTCCCGCCCGCACATTTCCCGCCCGCCCTGCGCGCGGCTCGAACTGAGGGTCTTGGCCATGAAGCTGCATGACATCCAACGCACGCTACGCGCCCATGTTCTAGGCCCGCTCGCCAACGCCGCGTTGGAGGACTCCGAGCTTTCCGGCATAGTGATGGGCGATTCCATGGCGCCCGCGCGGCGCGTGCAGATTTACCGCAATCACTATTACATCACCGTGATCGAGGCACTCGCCGCGACCTTCCCCGCGACGCGGCGCCTCGTGGGCGAGATGTTCTTCGCCCAGGTCGCGCGCCGTTTCGCCGCCGCCTCGCCGCCCGCGGGCCCATGTCTGTTCGAATACGGCGAAGACTTTCCCGCGCTGCTCGAAGCGCTCCCCGAGACCCAAGTTCACCCCTATCTTGGCGACGTTGCGCGGCTTGAATGGGCGCTCAACCTCTCGCGCACCGCGCCCGACATGCCGCCGCTCGATCCTGCGTGCCTTGGCCGGGTCGAATGCGCCCGTCAGGCGGATTTGATTTTCCAATTCCATCCCGCGTGCCGATTGTTCACCTCGCGCTTTCCCGTTGCGCGCATCTGGGCTGCGAACCAACCGAATGCGGCGGAGTCTGAGATTTCACTCGACGAGGGCGCGTGCCGCCTTCTCATCCATCGCCAGGATGGCGCGCCGGTTTGGCGGACGCTTGGCGACGCGGAATTCGCCTTCCTTTGCGCATTGCGCGCGGGGCGGCCACTGGAGCGCGCGGTCGCCGCCGCCAATGGCGCGGGTTTCGATCTCGCCGGGACGCTCGCCTTCCTCATCGGCTGTGGGGCGATCATTGAATTCATTCTTCCCCGCACCGGAAATGAAGGGTAACGGCCATGTCCACGAATGCCATGAAAACGCCCGTGTCGCTTGCGAACACCGGCAGCCGCGCGCTCGAACTCGTCGATGCCGGGCGGCGCCTGCTCGCGCGCTTTCCGCTAGGCGTCGTCGAATTCGCAATGCGCGTCGGCGTGGGCGCGGTGTTCTTCAAATCGGGCTTGACCAAGATCGCGAGCTGGGACGCGACGCTCGCCTTGTTCGAGAACGAATACGCCGTGCCGCTTCTGCCCGTGGAGCTTGCGGCGACGCTCGCGGCGGCGAACGAGCTCGCCTGTCCCGTGCTGATCGTTCTCGGCCTTGGCGCGCGTTTTGGCGCGGCCGCTCTGCTCGGCATGACCTTCGTCATCCAGTTCTTTGTCTATCCCGAGAATTGGGCCGAACATCTGCTTTGGGCCTCGGTTTTGGCCTATGTGCTGACGCGTGGCGCGGGCGCGCTCTCGCTGGATCATCTTTTGGCGCGACGCCTCTTTCGCGCCCGATGACGCGCCGCGCGACGGGCTCGATGTGCCGCGCGCGTTCCCACCCGTGGCGAGCAAGCTCAACGGCGATTGGGAATTTCTGACCCATTTGCGCGATATTGGGCGTGAATGCGCCGAGGTCTGGCTCAAGACCAATTTCGCCCGCCTCGGCCGGGAATCGACCGTCGATATTCGCGCGAAATATCTCTGATCCCGGCGATTGGCCAGCGTTCGCACAGGGTCGCCGGCATCCGCACAGGGCTAACCTTCGATCGCTCAACCCGGCCCGGCGACCGCCCGCCTGGCGTGGAGAATGGCGGCGGAACTCTCGCGCCTATGGCGGTTTTGGGTTAAAATCCAAGCTTGCCGCCCGTATGGCGCATCGTCACTATCATCCGAACATGAACGCAACACAGACACGGGCGCCGCATTGGAGTTTCGAGTGGGCCGGGCGCGCCCTGCTCGATCGCGCGATCCGCCCGGATTGGTTCGAGCCCCTCATTGCCCAACGCCCCGTGCTCGGGTGGATTGCCGTAAATTTCGTGGTTGGCACGCTCTATGTCGTTTTTGGCGTGGCGGTCAGCTGGTATTTCGCCGCTTTCGGCTTCTTTCCCTCGCCCATCTGGCTGTCCGCCAGCATCGCCTTGGCCGCGGCCATGGTCGGCGGGGTGCGGGTCGTGCCGGCATTGTTCGCCGCGTCGTGGATCACCAACTCCATCATTTTTGGCGCGGACGCGCTTGTCGTCACGATCATCTCGTTAACCAATGCGGCGGGGCCCGTGCTGGGTGCTCTGCTCGTCGCGCGCCATGCCGCCGAGGGCCGGTTGTTCGACAATTTTCAGGGCCTTTTCGCGTTCCTGGCGGGCGGGGTGGTGCTTCACGGCACGGTCGTGGCAACGGGCGGCACCTTGGCCATCTGGGCCGGCGCTCCGGGAATTCCCTCGACCGAGCTTTGGTCGATCTGGCTTCGGTGGTGGATTTCCGACGCAGGCGGCGCGCTCTATTTTTCACCCGCGCTTCTTTTATGGCTCTCGTTCCGGCATGCACGCTCGGCGGACCGGCTTCCCGGCTGGGAAGGCCTCGGCGTAACCGCGGTCACGCTAGGCGCAACCGCGCTATTGTTCGGCCAAACGCCGGGAGGGACGGCGAATTTCTATCCGCCCTATCTGCTCATCCTGCCGCTCACCTGGCTTGCGCTGCGCCTATCGCTGCGCTCGGCCTACACCTTGTTCACCCTGGTCATGGTCGTCGCGACCGTATGCTCGGTTGCGGGTTTGGGGCCGTTCGTCGCAGGCGGATTTGAACGCCCCCTGACCGCGCTTGGCGGCATGTTGACGCTGTTCAGCGTAAATCTGCTGCTCATTTCCGCCCTGGTCACCGAACAGCGCGCCGCGCAATCGGAAACCGCGGCCAAGTCGGCGTTTCTCGCCACGCTGAGCCACGAATTGCGCACGCCCCTGCACGCCATGCTCGGCCTGACCGAGGTCATTCGCGACGACGCACAACAAGGCAGCCCCACGCGGCGCCACGCCGCCATGGTGCTCGATAGCGGCCGCCATTTGCTGAACCTCGTCGAGGATCTGCTCGATGCCTCCAAAATTCGCACGGGGCATTACCGCTTGGCCGAGGAAGATGTCGAGTTGGGCACGCTCGCGCTCGGTTGCGTGATTCTGACCGAGACCCAGGCCCAAAAGGCCCGGGTTCAAATCAAGGAAGACTCGATCGCGACCCATGTGCGCGTGCGCGCCGATCCGCGCGCGGTGCGCCAGGTGCTCGCCAATCTCCTGTCGAATGCGGTCAAGTTCACGCCTGCGGGCGGCGAGGTCACGTTGACGCTTGGCGTGGACGACAAGGGCGCCTATGTGCGGGTGGCCGATAACGGCATTGGCATGACTCGCGCGGAAGTTGCGCGCGCCTTCGATTTGTTCTGGCAGGCCAACATGAGCAATGTGCGCCCAAGCGGCGGATCGGGCCTTGGCCTGACGATCGGCCGCCAGCTCATGGCGTTGCACGGCGGTACGCTCGAACTTGCCAGCGAACCCGGGCGCGGCACGGTCGCGACGATGCGCTTTCCGTCGGACAGGGTGATCGCACGGTGAGCGGAGCGGTGGCGCGCCCCTGTTTGGGCGCCTTCGCTTGCGTTCTGGTCGCCGTCCTGTGCGCGGCATTCGCGGGCGCGGCCTCGGCCCAGGGCAGGAAGCCGACATCGTCCTACCCGTCGAACGAGCAGCCGATGTATGGCGGCGTTGCACGCACGCCCGCCGAGCAGGAAAGCGATCGCAAATACATCGTGGACGCGACGGTGCAGGCCAGCCGCGCCTTGGCCTCGGATAAGGTCGCGGATCTCGGCTTTCGAGATTTTTTTAAGGGCGATTTGACCGCGGCGATCATGCGCTTCAATCAGGCCTATTTGCTCGAACCGGAAAATGGCGACGCTTATCACGGCATGGCCATGGTGGTTTACGACCGCGATGACAATCAGGCGCTCGCCGAACAGATGTTCAAGATCGCAATCGCCAAGGCCAATACCTCGATCGGCGCATGGGCGGATTACGGGCGCCTGCTGCTTCTGGCCAAACGCGCGCGCGAAGCCGTGGCGATTCTGGATGCGGGCTTGGCCCGGCCACGCGCGGGTAATTCCAACCCAGAAGGGGCGGCGAACGCCCGCGCATTGTTGGCCTTGGCGTCGGCTGATCTCGGCCAGTTCCCGCGCGCCTGCCGCGAGGCCAAGGCCGTGCCGCCCTTGGCCCAGAAGGAACTTCTGGACGGAGTGTCCCGGATTCTCGCGCTACCCGAATGTCGGGGTGCTTGATCCCGCGCGAACCGAATACGCGCCCATGGCACGTGCGCCTTGGCACATGCTGGGCAAAGCGGTTATGACCGTTTGCCACCGCCGCGACGATAGCCGCCCAGGAGCATAGCCATGGCCCCAGATCCTCGTTTCAACCAAGTCGATGCGACAGTGGTGCCGCGGTTTGCGGATGTCGCCACCTTCATGCGCGCCCGACGGCACGATGCTTCGGCGGAGGTGGATATCGGCCTCGTGGGCGTGCCGTTCGATTTGGGCGTGAATTTTCGCTCTGGCTCGCGCCAGGGCCCGGCCGGCGTGCGCGAGGCCTCGCGCATCATCCGGCGCATCCACCCTTCGAGCGGGATCGCGCCGTTCGACATCTGCAATGTCGCGGATCTCGGCGACTCGCCGGTCAATCCGATGAGCCTCGACCGCTCCATCGCCATGATTCAGGAATATTTCGAGCGTCTGCACGCGCTGAACATCCTGCCCATCGCCATCGGCGGCGACCACACCATTCCGGTGCCGATTCTGCGCGCCATCGCCAAGAAGCGTCCGGTTGGCATCGTGCATTTCGACGCCCATGCCGACACCCTCGACGAGCTGTGCGGCACCAAGGTCAATCACGCGACCTTCATGCGTCGGGTGTACGAGGAGGGCCTGGTCGATCCCAAGCGCGTGGTGCAGATCGGCCTGCGCGGCAGCCGGTTCAGCGCCGACGACATAAAATTCGGCCTCGATGTCGGCTATCGCTGCATCACCATGGACGAATACGAGGACATGGGCCGCGCCAAGGTCGTCGAGACCGTGCGCAAGATCATCGGCGACGGGCCGATCTACGTCTCTCTCGACATCGACGGCCTCGATCCGGTGCATGCGCCCGGCACGGGCGTGCCCGAAATCGGCGGCGTCAGTCCGCGGGATGCGCAGGTCATCATCCGGTCGCTGCGCGGCAACGAAATCATCGGCGCCGATATCAGCGAGGTCGCGCCCGCGCTCGATCCCACGGGCATCACCTGTGTTACGGCGGCGAATCTGATGTTCGAGATCCTATGCGTGATGGCCGATTGGAAGGCGAAAAATCGCGGCAAATAGGCCGCCCGACGAGCCATCGGCCCCAGTCCGTCGTTCCGGATTCATCCGCGCCGATTCATCCCGCCGGACGCCATTGCGCCTGGCGGAATACGCCCCTCTGGTTCCGGATGATCCCCGCTATTGGATGATCTCGGCCTTTTCGATGGTGATGGCCTTGGTCGGCACGTCCGACATGCCGCGCATGCGGCCGGTCGGCGAGCGCTCGATGCGTTTCACCACGTCCATGCCTTCGACCACGATACCGAAAACGGCATAGCCCCAATCGCGGTCGGTCTTGCCCTTGTGATCGAGACCGGGATTGTCGACCGTGTTGATGAAAAACTGCGCCGAGGCCGAATGGGGATCGGGCAGGCGCGCCATGGCGACGGTGCCCGAGGTGTTCTTCAGGCCGTTATCCGCCTCGTTCTTGATGGATTTGCGCTCGGACTTTTCCGCGAGCGAGGCGTCGAAGCCGCCTCCCTGGATCATGAATCCCGCCATGACGCGGTGAAAGATCGTGCCTTCGTAGTGTTGGCTGCGCACGTAATCGAGGAAATTCTTGACCGTGATCGGCGCCTTGTCGGGATACAGCTCGATGACGATGGCGCCTAAATTGGTCGTGAGCTTGACGCGCGGATTGGGTTGCGCGGCCACGCTGGTGATGACCAGGGCGAAGGGCATGGTGGCGATCAGGGCGATCAGGGTATTGAGCATTTGCCTTCCTCGTTGATGTTTGCCCGGGTCGGTCGGCGCCCGGGTTTCGCACGCGGCGGATTGGCCTTATACATCACTCCGCGTCGATGCACGGCGTATCTTCACAACAATGGTAGTCCAGCCCCCATGAGTCTTTGCAATATCTGCCCCGATCCCGGCCATTGCTGCCGCGGCCTGGTCCTGACGAGCGACGAAAAGACGGACGTGACGACGGCCAACGGCACGTTGCTGTACCCTGCCGAGGAAGGGGTCTGGGCGGTGCATGCCTACATGGTGAAGCACGACATGCCGTTCCAGCCGGTCGAGATCGAGCAGACCTATCGCATCAAGGGCAAGCTCTACAATTCCTGGACCCTGAACTGCCCGGCACTGGGCCGGGACGGGCGCTGCGGCATATACGAACGCCGACCCGAAAATTGCCGGAATTTCGAGGCCAATACCAAGACCGAGGGCTGCGTGTTTCACAAGATGAAAACCTTGCCCGGCATTTGACGCCGCGGCGCGGACGCGAGCGAATGGGGCGCGCATGACCGATAGCGACCGAATCCTGTACCTCACGCGCTCGGACGTGGCCGGGGCGGGCGTGCCCTATCTCGAGATGATCGACGAGGTCGAGCGCTGCTTTCGCGACTGGGACGAGGGCACGCTGGTTGGACACCCCAAAGTCGTCTCGCTCACGCCGGCGCGCAGCTTCTTCTATTCCCTCAATGCCTATTCGCCGCGCCTGGGGCTCAATCTTTGCCACAACTCCATGGGCGTTCAGGCGGAACTGGCACCGCCGGGCCAGCACCATCTGAGCGGCATGGAAATTCTCGCCGACTACAAGACCGCGCGCCCCGTGGCGCTTCTCGACAGCTTCTGGATGTCGACCTGGATTCCGGCGGCCGTGTCGGGAATGGTCGCGCGGCGCTACGCGCGACCCGATTCGACGACCCTCGGCCTCGTCGCGACGGGCGCGCAGGGCCGCGTGCACCTGCCCGCGCTCAAGGCCGTGCTACCTAGGCTCACGACCGTCATCGCCTATAATCGCAGCCGCGCCGGGGCCGAAATATTTTCTGCCGAGGCGCGGGCCCAGGGCTGGACGGTCCAAATCTCCGATCATCCGCGCGCCGCCGTTGAAGCCGACGTGGTGGTAACCTCCATTCCCGTTGCCAGCACGTCCGTACCGATTCTCGATCCGTCCTGGGTGAAGCCGGGTGCTTTCGTGAGCGCGGTCGATCTCGGCCGGTCGTGGCATCCGGGCCTGGAGGGGTTCGAGCGCGTTCTCACCGACGATCGAGATCAAGCCAAGCACGAAATCGAAATCGGCCGCTTCAAGATCGCAGGGCCATTTGAGGGGGATTTGAAGGACTTGGCGGCGGGCCGAGCGGCGCCGCGCCGCAATGCGAGCGAGCGCGCGATTATTTGCCATAGCGGCCATGCCGTCGGAATTCTCGGACTCGCCGCGCTCGTCTATCGTTATGCAGTGAAGAACAATGTCGGGACTAGGCTTCCGGCCAATTGGCGCTAGCTGCGAGCTTTCCCTAGGTTGTCTATCCGGCCCCGGCCGGCGAGGCCGGGACTGGTGAACTGCGATTTTCCAAGGGGGACCGGGCAAGGCGTCGGGAAGCGTATAAACGGGACCAGATTCATAGGGGAGAATGACGTGGCACGTAGCAAGGCAAAATCCGCGACCAAGGGCGCCGCGCCGAAGACGCCGTTCCACACCTTGCATCACCTCTGCATCGTCGTGAAAGACATGGCGCGGGCGGAAAAATTCTACAATTCGATCGGCATCGGGCCGTGGCTGGACTATCCGCCGCTCGGACAGTTCACCTCGCTCAAGATGCCCGATGTGCCCGGCTTCAAGAAGCTCAAGTTCAAATATTGCCAGCTCGGGCCCGTGCAATTCCAGCTCGGCTACCCGCCGCCGGGCCGAACGCCGCAGCGTAAGTTCCTCGAGACGCGCGGCGAGGGCGTGTTTCATATCGGCTTCGTGGTCGATGACGTCGATGCGGGCGAGAAACAGGCCGTGCGCATGGGCCTTAAGCCCTATATGCGCGGCCGCCGCGACAATGGCAGCGGCTTCACCTATTTCGATGTCGCCGACAAGGCTGGCGTCACCCTGTCGATCCGCAAGAGCCCGCCCGCGGTCAAGGCGAAGAAGCCCCGGTCCAAGGCGCGGGCGAGTCGCCGCTAGCGCCCGGGCGCGAGGCATCGATGTTCGTTCATCGCCCCATCGTGATGGCCCGGGGCGGCATGGTCGTCGCCGGCCATCACTTGGCTTCCGAGGCCGGCGCGGCCGTTCTGCGTCAAGGCGGCAATGCGATGGATGCCGCCGTCGCCGCCGCCGCGACC
Organism: Alphaproteobacteria bacterium; assembly: GCA_046153685.1. Classification (GTDB taxonomy): domain Bacteria; phylum Pseudomonadota; class Alphaproteobacteria; order CADEGL01; family CADEGL01; genus CAMAPP01. The sequence goes on along the minus strand of JBJXGH010000191.1, from coordinate 52,332 downwards.
CTGGCGGTGGCGATTCCGTTCATGAATGGACTCGGGGGCGATTGCTTCGTCCTGTGGCATGACGCGCGCGCGCGCAAAACGGTCGCGGTCAACGGCTCGGGCGCCGCGCCCCTCGCCGCCGAGCTTGCGCATTATCGCAAGGCGGGGCTTTCGGCGATTCCCGGTCACGGGCCGTTGTCGATTTCCACCCCGGGCGCGGTTCATGCCTGGGCCGATTGCCTCAAGCGTTACGGTACCATCGAGTTCGCGCGCGCGCTCGCGCCCGCGCGCGAACTCGCAAAGGCGGGGCTGCCCGTTGACCGCATTTTGCGCGACTATCTCAACGGCGAGGCTTATGCCGCACGCGTCGCCGGCAACCGGGCACTCGTCGCGCTCTACGGCATTCCGGGCGGACGCAAGCTCGGCGAATGCCTGGACCTGAGCGCCTTGGCGGTGACGCTCGATACTCTTGTCGCCAAGGGGCCGTGCGCGCTCTATGGCGGCGAGGTCGGACGCGCGCTTGCCGCCGATGTGCAGGCTTCGGGCGGATTGCTAGCCCTCGACGATCTGTCGCGCCACGAAACGCTTATTCAGGCGCCCCTTTGCGTGCCCTATCGCGGCGTCGAGGTTTATGCCTCGCCGCCCAATACCCAGGGAATAGCCCTGCTCGCGACTTTGGGCGCGCTCGCACGCTTGCCCGACGGGCCGCCGCTTGTGCGCTTCATGCGCGCAAAACTCGCCGCCTTCACGCTGCGCGACAGGCATCTGGGCGATCCTTCGCACGCGCCTCTGCCGGCCGATGCGCTTTCGCCCGCTTCGCTCGACGAACTCGCGCGCGGGGCGGAAGCCGCGAGCGCTACACGCCCGGTTGGCGGCGACACCTCGACCCTGGTCGTCGTCGATCGCTGGGGCAACGCGGTCAGCTGGGTGCAAAGCCTGTTCGATCATTTCGGCTCCGGCGTGGCCTCGCCCGCGACCGGCATCGTGATGCAGAACCGGCTCTCGATGTGCACGCTCGCCGAATCCGGCCCCGCGCGCCTGGTTCCGGGCAAGCGCACGCCGCATACGCTTTGCCCGGCCTTGATTTTTCAAGGCGGCCGCGTGCGCGCGGCCATCGCCACGCCGGGCGATCACGGCCAGCCCCAAAGCCTTGCCCAGGTCGTCGTGCATCTGGTCGATGACGGTCTCGACGTTCAGGAGGCGGTCGAGGCACCGCGCATTCGCCACGACGAGGGGCTTGATGTCATGCACGAGAGTCGCATCGAAGCCGCGGCGCTGCGCCCGCTTGCCGAAGCGGGATTTACGCTTCGAGACGTGGGACCGTGGTCACGGCTCATGGGTGGGGTTTGCGCCATCGTGCGCGACGATGACGGCTTGCTCATGGGTGGGGCCGATCCCAGGCGCTCGCCCTACGCGGTTTCGGCCTGACCGGCGGCCCGATTTTCTATTCGGCGGCGCGCGCGGCGATACCGATGGGGCAACTCACCCCCGTGCCGCCGAGGCCGCAATAGCCGCCCGGATTCTTGGCGAGATATTGCTGGTGATATTCCTCGGCGTAATAGAACGCAGGTGCCTCGACGATCTCGGTGGTAATCGCGCCGTAACCCGCCCGGGTCAGGCCCGACTGGAATACGGCCCGGCTCGCCTCGGCCTGGATCTTCTGTTCCGGAGAATAGGTGTAGATGCCCGAGCGGTATTGCGTGCCGACATCATTGCCCTGTGCCATGCCCTGGGTCGGATCGTGGCCTTCCCAGAATGATTTCAGCAATTCGTCGTACGAGACGAGCTTGGGATCGTAGATCACGAGCACGACTTCATTGTGTCCCGTGCGGCCCGAGCAGACCTCCTCGTAAGTCGCGTTGGGCGTGAAGCCGCCTGCGTACCCGACCACCGTCGCGTAAACGCCCTTCAGCTGCCAGAATTTCCGTTCCGCCCCCCAGAAACAGCCCATGCCGAACATGGCGCGCTCAAGGCCCATGGGAAAAGGTGGGGTGATGCGCCGGCCGTTGACGAAATGCGCCTCGGGAACGCGGACGGCTTCGGCGCGCCCGGGCAAGGCCTCGGCGCGCGTGGGCAGCTGCGTCTTTTTCCGAAAGCTATCCAGGTTCCACATGGCGGGTCTCCTCGTCCGACGCGCGATCTTGTCGGTAAAGAACTTGGTGTTGCGGCGCGCGCGCGGCTAGATCTCCATCATAGGCCAGGACGCCGCCGGCCAACAGGGCCGGACGGCAAAGCCTCGCGCCATCAACCACTTGAAAGATGGCGGATTTGGAACGGCTGCGTCCTCACGGTCTTGTGATCGCCCGCCCTAGACCTGGTCGTCGGCAAGCGCCATGAGACTTGCGGCTCCTGCCATGGCGATGGCTGCGTGGCCGGGCTGAAGGGGCAAAAGGCGCGCGAAGAAATGGCGAGCGACGGCGCGCTTGCCCTCGGCCATGGCATCGGTGCGGCCCTGGCAGGCATGGGCGATGCGCGCCCAGGTCCAGGCGAACAGCATCAGGACGAACACGCGCATGGCATCGACGCCGGAGGCCGCGAGTTCGTTCCGGTCGCCTTGCTTGCCGAGCCATGCGACGAGTTCGACCGTGCGCGCGAGCGCTGCGGCGAGCGGCACGGAAAATTCCGCCATGTCCGGCGCGCGGCCCGGGCCGTCGAGAAACTTCTCGATTTCCTCAACCAGGCTCCGGAAGGCGCGGCCGCCGTTCTGCGCCATCTTGCGGCCGAACAGATCGAGCGCTTGAATCGCGTTGGCTCCCTCCTGGATGCGCGAAAGGCGTACGTCGCGCACCAGTTGTTCCATGCCGTTCGCGCGAATATAGCCGTGGCCGCCCCAAATCTGCATGGCGTCGTCGCACGCGGCAAAGCCCCAATCGCTGAACCCGGCCTTGATCGCGGGCGTGAGAAAGGCGGCGAGGTCGGACGCGCGCTCGCGCGTGGCCGCGTCTTGGTGGCGCGCCGCGATGTCGAGCTGGAGCGCCGTCCACAGCGCCAGCGCCCGCGCCGCCTCGATGAAGGCGCGCGCATTCAGCAACATGCGCCGCACATCGGGTTGCACGATCAGAGGATCGGCGGGCCGGTCGGGAAAGCGCGCACCCGCCGGCGCGCGGCTTTGCAAGCGTTCGCGCGCGTAGTGCGCGGCCGACTGATAGGCGGTCTCGGCCAAGGACAAGCCCTGCATGCCGACCGCGAGGCGCGCGGCATTCACCATGGTGAACAGGCAGTTCAATCCCCGATGAGGCGGGCCGACCAGCCAGGCTTGCGCGCCTTCGAAGGCCATCGTGCAGGTGGCGGAGGCGGCATAGCCCATTTTGTGCTCGATGCCGATGGCGCGCACTCGGTTGCGCGCGCCCGGGCCGCCCTTCGCGTCAGCTAGGTATTTCGGCGCCAGGAACAAGGAGATGCCGCGCACGCCCGCAGGCGCGTCGGGTAGGCGCGCGAGCACCAGGTGCACGATATTCGACGCCAGATCGTGCTCGCCACCCGAGATGAAGCATTTGGTGCCCGTCAGGCGATACCCGCCATCGTCTTGCGGCTCGGCGCGTGTCTTGAGCAGGCCGAGATCGGTGCCGCAATGGGGCTCGCTCATGCACATCGTGGCCGCCCATTTTCCCGCGACCAGGGCGGGAAGGTAACGTTCCTTGAGGCTTTCCTCGGCGTGGCGGTCGATGGTCTCGACCGCCGCGGGAATGACGAGGGCGTAATCGCTGAACGACAGATTGGCCGAGCCCCAGATTTCGAGCACGGCGGTATCGATGATTCGGGGCAGGGCTTGACCGCCCCATTTTTCCTCGGCGGTCAAACCACACCAGCCGCCGGCGGCGAAGCGCGCGAACGCGGCCCGAAAGCCCGTTGGCGTGCGGACTTCGCCGTTCTCGAAAACGCAGCCCTCGCGGTCGCCTGATTGATTGAGCGGAAACAATTCATCCTCGGCGAGGCGCGCCGCCGCGCCGAGAATGCGTTCGATCGTCGGCCGATCGATGTCCCGCCAGCCGGGCAGCGCGCCGAGCACGTCTTCGGCGCCGAGCAAGTCGTGCAGCACGAAGGCGAGATCGGCCAGCGGCGCCTTATAGACGGTCATCGCCCGGCTTCCTCGGCGTCCCAGATGAAGGGGCCGGCCGCATGCAACTCGTCGCGCTTGACCTTGCCGACATCGGTATAGGGCAGAACCGCGCGAATCTCGATATAGCGCGGCACCATGAAGCGCGCCATTTCGCGTACCGCATAGGCGTGGAGGGACGGCGCATCGAGAATTGCGCCCGCGCGCGGCACGACCACCGCCTTCACCGCTTCCACCGTCAAGGGATCGGGCACGCCCACGACCGCGCAGTCGTGCACATCGGGGTGCGCCTTCAGCGCGCGCTCGACCTCGGCGGACGAGATGTTCTCGCCCGCGCGGCGAATCGAATGTTTCAGGCGATCGACATACCAAAGAAATCCATGCTCATCGAGGCGGCCCAAATCCTGGGTGTGGAACCACAGATTGCGCCAGGCATCGAGCGTCGCCGCATCGTCGTCCTCGTAGGCCTTCATCATCACATCGGCGGCCCTTGGGCGCATGACGATCCGCCCGACCTCGCCCGTGGGCAAAAGATTGTCATTCTCGTCCGCGATGGCGAGTTCGAAATCGGGTCCGGGCGCGCCCGAACAACCCGGCGGCACGCCTTGCGCGGGCAAGGTCATGGGCTCGCCCTCGCTCATGCCGTAGGTGTCCCAAAGCTTCACGCCGAACCGCGACTCGAAGGCAAGTTGCGCCTTCTCCTGCATGTGCGCGACAAGACCGACGCGGAGTGTGTGCCGGCGATCGGCCGGACTTTCCGGCGCCATCATCAGCAGCGACAGGATGTTCGAGAAGCCGAAGAACGCGGTTGCGCGGCTTTCCGCGATCTGATCCCAAAAGCGCGTGCGCGAAAAGGTATCGTACTGCGCAAGACACGCTCCCGAAGAAACGGCCGCGAGCGTCATGTGCATCTGCCCGCCGATATGCGATAGCGGCGCCCAATCGTGGATCACGTCCTCGGGGCCGAATTCGAAGGCCGCCGCGACATTGGCGGCGCCGCGTGCGTACATGTTGTGCGGCACCAGCACCGCCTTCGAGCGCCCCGTCGTGCCCGAGGTATACAGCAGGCACGCCGTGTCGTTGGGCGTGGACGGCACGATCTCGCCTTGCGGCGCGCGGCGGACCGCGTCCCAATCGAGGAATTCGACTCCTTGGACGCGCGCGCTCCGGGGCGCGGCATCGACGAACAAAACGCGGGAAAAGCCGCAGCGCGCGGGATCGGGCAGGGTTGCCCAGGCCGATTCCTCGGTCACCAGCAATTTCGCCTTCGTGCGCCGGGCCATGTCGGCGAGCAGTTCGCCCTTGTGCGCGCGATTGAGCGCCACGTGAATACCGCCCGCGAGCGTGGTGCCGAACCACGCCCAAAGCGCCTCGGGGCGCTTCGACAGATACGTCGCCACGCGCGGACGCGGCTCGGCACGAGCGGACAAAAACCCCGCGAAGCGGCGCATCTCCTCCCAAGCCCCGCCATAGGTCCAGCGCCCCGATTGGTGGCGCAGGAACGGCGCATCGGGCGTCGTGCGGCACCGTGCCTCCAACAGCTCGGTGACGCTCGCCCGGTCCTTGCCGAGCAGATCGACAAGTAGCCGCGCGGATTCCATCGAATCGCTCAGCGGCCCTTCCAGGCCGGCTTGCGCTTCTCGGCGAAGGCGCGCGGGCCTTCCAAGTGGTCCTCCGAGGTCAGCATCTTGGCGTGAACCGGAAATCTGCGTTCCTTGATCATTCGGTAGGTCTCGCGCAGCGGCATGCCCTCGATGCCGCGAATGACCTCTTTGGTTGCCTGGATGGACAGCGGCGCGCCCTCGGCGATCTGGCGCGCCAATTCCCGTGCGGTGTCCATAAGCTTCGCCAGAGGCACGACCTGATTGACCAGACCCCATTTGTGCGCTTCCGCGGCTGACATGCGCCGCCCGGTCAGCAGCAATTCCATCGCGATGTTCATGGGTACGCGCCGGGGCAGGACCTGAAGCCCGCCCGCATCCGCCGTCACGCCGCGCGCGGCCTCGGGGAGAGAAAAATCCGCGGTCTCGGCCGCGATGATGATGTCGCAGCCGAGCGCGATTTCGAAGCCACCGCCGATCGCGCGGCCGTTAACCGCCGCGATCACCGGCTTGTACAAGTCGAACATTTGCGTAATGCCGGCAAAACCACCCACGCCCCATTCCGCGTCCTCGTTCTCGCCTTGCAGCGCGGCTGCCTTCAAGTCCCAGCCGGCCGAGAAGATGCGGTCGCCCGGCGCCGTAACGATCGCGCATTTGAGATCGTCGTCGCGCCGGTATTCGTCGAACACCTGACCCAGGCGCCGACTGGTCGGCGCATCGATCGCGTTTACCGGAGGCCGGTCGAAGACGATTTCGAATACGCCGTTCGACCGGCTTAGTTTGACGATGTCGCTCATGAAACTCTCCGAATTGGAAAATCGCTCTTATGGGCGCGTGTGTTTGGCCTTGATCGCCTTGAGGCGGAGGATCATCCGGTCGCGCCATTGGCCGAAGGCGCGGATGTTTTCGGCGCCGGGCTTGAAGCCGCATTCGCGTTCAATCTGCGCCATGGTTTCGGGTGCGAAGGCCGGGGCATCGTTTTTCAAGTCCGCGATCATATCGCGATAGGTCTGTGCATAGCGCTCGAAATACGTCTTGATGCCTCCGTCGGAATTCAAATGATTGGCGCCGAAGCAGCCGATGAACGCCCAACGCAAGGCAAGGCCGTCCTTGATCGTCGAATCGATGTCTTCGGCATTGGCCACGCCGCTTTCGACCAGCAGAAAGGCCTCGCGCACCACGGCGGCCTGGATGCGGTTGAGCAGAAATCCGGTGACGAAAAAATTGAGCACAACGGGCTTCTGCCCAAGTTCGGTCATGAAATCGCAAGTTGCCTGGCGCACCGAGGCGGGGGTTTTTTTCGTGCCCAGAATCTCGACCACCGGCACGATATGGGGCGGATTGCACGGATGCGCCATGATGCAGCGCGCGGCACCCGGCAGATCGCCGGCGATGGCGTCGATGTCGAGCGCCGAAGTCGAGCTCGATAGGATGACATCGGGCGCCGCCGCCTTGTCCATGGCGGCATAGATCGCGCGCTTGGCCGCAAGATTCTCAGGTCCGCTTTCCTGCGCAAAGCCCGCGCCACGGAATGCCTCGGCCAGATCGGCGTGCAGGGTCACTGAGGCGAGCGTGTCGGCGCGGGTTTGCTCGTCGATGAAGCCTTCCCTGACATCGAGCGCCGTATCGGCGGCCAGCCAATCGACCGCGCGCTTGGCTTGCGCCGGGTCTTGGTCGAAGACACGAACCTTGCATCCGGCGCGCGCAAAGACCCGGATCCAGCTCCGGCCGATTACCCCGGTTCCAACGATGGTCACGGTTTCAAACATCAACTTCGCCATCGCGGCGCTCCCTTGATTGCTGCGAGCTTCCATGGCCGTTGGACACTTTAGGCCTCGCCCGGCTCCAACGGAACCCCGTTCGCGCGCCACTGCCATGCCAGCGGACACTATGCAACTGCGGCGATCAACCAAAGGCCGCGCCGTGTCCGCCGCGCTAGGTTCGCAGGCGCGCCTTGGATAAGCTCGGTCAGGGGGGCAGAATGACCGGTCCGCAATCGCACGACGCCACGGCCATCGGCCGGCGCGCCTGGCTTGGCCTCGCCGTGGGCATCGGCAGCGCGCTGTGCTTTGGCATGAGCGTGATCTTGGCGCGCGAGGTCTATGCCGCGGGCGGCTCGCCTCAGGCGATCATCGGCGTGCGGCTGTCGGCCGTGTTCGTGGTTCTGCTGACCTATGCGCTGCTTGCGTCCAAGCCCATCCGGCTGAGGCCGCGCCAGCGCGCGATCGCTTGCGCGCTTGGCGTCCTCATGTGCTTCCAGACGCTTTCGATTTACGCGTCGTTCCTGTTCGTGCCCGTTAGCCTCGCCGTCCTCATCGAATATGTCTATCCGCTTCTGGTTGCGCTCTTGATGCGTATCGTGGTGGGCGAGCCGTTGACGCCGGTGAAGCTCGCTTCGATCGCGGCGGCGTTCGCGGGGCTGTCTCTCGTGCTCCAGGTCTCGCTGTTGGACTTGGACGCGCGTGGGGTTGCGCTTGCGGGCTTGAGCGCCGTGGGCCTCTCCATCCTGATCGTCGCCACCAATCGAACGCTCGGCAATATCGACAGCTTGCGCATCATGCTGCACATGCAGCCCTGCGGGGCGCTCGTGGGCATGATCGCCTTTCTTGCGACCGACAGCTTCGTCCTGCCGGCAACCGATCGGGGCATGATCTGCTTGTTTGCCATCGCCGCGCTCAACGGCACCGCGCTATTTTCCATGTTCAGCGCCTTGTCCATGGCGGGGCCGACGCGCATAGCCCTGGCGCTTTCGGCCGAGCCGGTGTTCGTCGTCGTCCTGTCTTATTTTTTGCTGGGTGAGGTGCTGACGCCGCTCCAGGCCGTGGGCGGCGCGCTCATCGTCGGGGCAATTTTCGCCATGCAGATTTGGAGCGGACACAAGAGGGTGCCCGCTGCCGGGTGACCGAGCAAGACCGCGTGATTCGCTTTCGCGCGCCGCCGTGCCTAAAGTTCGTCGGCTCCGAAATGGAGTCGGAAGCCGGGGTGGACGATGCCATGATCGTGAAGCATCGCGAGGATTTGAAGGGCGGGCCGCATCATCGCGCGCTCGCCGCGGGCGAAAGCTACCGCCTTTTGGTGCGTGGCGACGGCGTCGGGTTTTCCATGGTCGATTTCACCATGGAGCCGGGCCGCGTCGCGACATTGCAATACAAGAACCACATCGAAACCAATTACATCGTCGAGGGCACGGGCACGCTCGAGGATCTCGATTCGGGCCGCAGCCACGAGATTCGTCCGGGCATGATGTTCACCCTCGACAAAGCCGACCGGCATCGCGTCACCTGCAGAACGCGCATCCGCATCATCGTCGTCTTCGTGCCCGCTCTGGTGGGCACCGAAGCCCACGACGAAACAGGGTCCTATCCCATTCTGTGAATCGGCAACAAGGGAGATTTCGATGATCGTTCGCTACAAGGAAGATTTGGAGGGCGGGCCGAATCACCGCAAGGTGGCGACCGGCTCGAGCCTGCGCTTTCTCACGCGCGCGGACGGCGTGGGCTTCACCATGACCGACACCACGATCGAGGCGGGAGGCGAGGCCGTTCTCCACTACAAGAACCATATCGAAGGCAATTACATTCTCGAAGGCGAAGGCACGCTCGAGGATTTGAGCACCGGCAAGACCTACGCCGCGCGGCCGGGCACGATGTACTGCCTGGACCAGCATGACCGGCACAAGCTTGCCGCCAAGACCCGGATGCGGATTATCTGTGTCTTCACTCCGGCGCTTGTCGGCTCCGAGATACACGACAAGGACGGCTCCTATCCCATTCTTTAGCACCGCGCCGCCCAATGCGTTCGCACGCACGTTGGGCGATGCATTCGCGTGCGCGCGATGAGCGAGGCAGCGCTCGCGCGTGCCATACCCGCCCTGTTCGTGCTGCTCTGGAGTTCGGCCTTCGTCGCCGTGCGCATGGGGCTGCCGGATATTTCGCCGCTCTATTTTCTGTTCCTGCGCTTTGTCTTGGCGGTATCCGTCTTGGGCGCGCTTGCGCTTCTCGTGCGCCAGGACTGGTCCGCGCTTGCCGGGCGATGGCATCATTTCGTGCTCGCGGGCGTGCTCATCAACGGGATCTATCTTGCCTGCTCCTATCTCGCGCTGGCGCGCATCAGCGCCGCGACCATCGCGCTCATCGGCTCGCTGCATCCGATCGCGGTCGCCCTGCTATCGGGGCATTTTCTTGGCGAGCGCTTTCGTGCGCGCCAATGGTGCGGCATGGCGTTCGGCGTCGCGGGCGTGGCGCTCGTGGTCGGGGTGAGGGCGGACGATTGGGAACGCTTCGAGGCCATGGCCGTGGCGATCGCGGGCGTCGGCGCGTTCGTTGCGGGCACGCTGTATTACGCGCGCCATTGCCGCGCGGGCGCGCTCGTGCCCGCGAACACGGTGCAATTGGGCGCCGCCGCGGTCGTCGCGGGCGCGGCGGCGTTCGCCTTGGAGGATGTTCACGCCGAGTGGAGCGTGGAGACTGTCGCGACGCTGCTCTATTTGACCTTCGCCATCTCGCTCGGCGGCATGGCGCTGTTGCTGTACATGCTCAAACGCGGGAAAGCTGGCCAGGTCTCGGCCAATTTTTACCTCACGCCGGGAACGACGGCGGTTCTCGGTTGGTTGGTGCTGGGCGAGGATATCGGCTGGGGGGCGGGCACGGGATTTCTGCTGGCGACGATCGGGGTGTGGTTGGTCAACCGACCTATTTCGAGCCTTTCCCGCCCAGCATCGAGGTGAACGGCACCGAATAGCTGAGCATCATCACTTCCGTGCCGGGATTGCGCTTGCCCAGGCTCGCGTTCGAAATGTGATTGATCATGAAGCCCAGGCGCGAGCGGTCATCGAAGCGATAGGCAAGCTCGCCCGCCGAGCGGAATTCCAATGGAAAGCCGAGTTGTACGCCTTTGCCATCGTGATAGAGGCCGGGCGCGAAGCTCAGCGTGAACACAATGCGCCGCCACAGATAGATGTCGACCAATACGCCGCCATAGCCATGCGCCGCGCCGTCGGTGGTGCCCATCGCGCCGAAAAACGGCTTGAATATCCAAAACGTGGAATTGTCGCGATATTCCATCGCGAAGGCGCCGGCCTTATTGTGGTTCTGCAGGAGATCCAGGGCGCCTGCCTGGAAGGTCACGAAGGACGGGTCGTCATCCGCGCGAGCGGGCACGGGACCGAAGACCGCAACGAGGCAAAGAGCCGCACAGGCGGCTGCAAAACGGGCAAACACGGCTGACCCCCAAACGAACACTGCCGGACGGCGCGGCGCGCGACGGCACCGCCCAATCATATTCATCCGGCAGCCCCGCGCAAGGCGCTAGGCGAGGCCCAAAATCGCGATTTCATGCGGCTTTGGCGGCGGCCAGGTGCTTCATCTTTTCGGTCGCCGCGACCAGGGCCGCGCGCGTGCCGGGCTCCATGGCCGAATGGCCGGCATCGGGGACGACGATGTATTCCGCCTCGGGCCAGGCGCGGACCAGGTCGTCGGCGGTCACGATCGGGCAGACCATGTCGTAGCGGCCCTGCACGATGACCGCCGGCAAATGGCGGATGCGCTCGATACCGCTCAAGAGCGCGCCTTCGGCCATGAAAATATGGTTCATGAAATAATGCGCCTCGATGCGCGCCAACCCCAAGGCCATGCGGTCCGAACCGAAGGCCGCGACCGTCTCGGGGCTTGGCATCAGGGTCGAACACGAACCCTCGTAGGTGCTCCAGGCCCGCGCGGCGGGCAGATGGATGGCCGGATCGGGGTCGATCAGGCGGCGATGGTAATTGCCGAGCAGATCCGCGCGCTCCTCGACCGGCAGATGGCCCGCGAAATTGCGCCACGGCTCGGGGAACACGGTTCGAAGGCCGTAGAGAAACCAATCGATTTCCTGGCGGCGGCACAGAAATATTCCGCGTAGCACCAGACCCCGGCACCGGTCGGGATGGGCCTGGGCATAGGCAAGCGCGAGCGTCGAACCCCAGGAGCCGCCGAAGACGAGCCAGCGTTCGATACCGAGGCGTTGGCGCAAAATCTCGATATCGGCGATCAGATGGTGCGTGGTGTTGTCGGCGAGTTCGCCCAAGGGGCGCGATCGGCCCGAGCCGCGTTGGTCGAAAATCGCGATCCGATAGTGTTCGGGATCGAAAAACCGCCGGTGCGCGGCTGTGGCCCCAGCGCCGGGGCCGCCATGCAGAAACAGCACAGGCATGCCCTTGGGATTGCCCGATTGTTCCCAATACATGACATGCGGGCCGCCAAGGGCCAATTCGCCCGTCTCGTAAGGATCGATGTCGGGATAGAGTTCCCAGCGCGCCATGTCACTCTCCGTTTCGAGGAGGATTGGTGCATGGCCTAAGGTTCAAGTCCAGATCTTCGGATCGCCTGACCTGGAAGGGGCGCTTAGACCTTGGCGCCATCGCGCGGCGGAATCGAGTCATGGGATTCAACGGACAAGATCGAAGCTGAAGCCATAGACGCCAATCGCGATAAGATGGCTTCGGATGGCGCGAGGGGGACAAGGAACAGGCCGTGACGGGTGGAGTTTTTCCGGCCATCGTCCATCGGAGCAAGGGCGCGGCCTTGGCGCTGCTCTTGCTGGCCGTGCCTTGGATGGGCCCGGCCCGGGCGCTCGAAACCGGCGCAAACGCGCGGGTTATCGAGGTCGTCGATGGCGACACGGTGGTGTTGGCGGATGGCAACCAGGTGCGGCTCGTCGGCATCCAGGCGCCCAAATTGCCCCTTGGCCGGCCCCATTTCCCAGCCTGGCCCCTGGCCGAGGAGGCCAAAGCCGAATTGCAACGCCTGGTTCAAGATCGGAATGTGAGCCTTAGCTACGGCGGCGCGCGGCGCGACCGGCACGGTCGGATTCTCGCCCATATCCATTTGCCCGACGGCACTTGGGTTCAAGGCGTCTTGCTCGCGTCGGGCATGGCGCGGGTTTACACCTGGGCGGACAACCGCGCGCTGTCGCGCGAGATGCTTGGCCTCGAGCGCGAGGCGCGCGCCAAGGGGCGGGGTATCTGGTCCGATGGCTTTTACCGCATCCTTTCCCCCGAAGACGCCGAGCGCCACATCGACAGTTTCCAATTGGTCGAAGGCCGCATAGAGGCCGTAGCCGTGGTGCGCGGCCGCGCCTTCCTCAATTTCGGGCGCAATTGGCGCACGGACTTCACGATCGAAATCGACCCTGCCGACTTCAAGGTCTTTCGCGAAGCGGGCCTCGATCCCAAGTTCCTAGAAGGCCGTCGCGTCCGCGTGCGCGGGTGGCTAAAATCGCGCAACGGGCCAGCGATCCAAGCAACCCATCCCGAGCAGATCGAACTAGTCCCAAACTGATGCCGGTGCCGACATGATCCCAGAGAATCGCCGAAGCCCGAATCTGGGCCGCCGCTTGCGCGCGGGTATCGCCGCGCTCGCCTTCGTGGCTCTTGCCTCGTGCGAGACCAATCCCGCCGGACGCACGGCCTTCACCGGCCTCATGTCCTCCTCCGAGGAATTGCGCATCGGCCAGCAGCAACATCCGTTGATCATCGCGGAATTCGGCGGCGAGCACGAAGACCAAAAGATCCGCGCCTATGTGGACGCGCTAGGGCAAAAGGTCGCCAGCATATCCGAGCGGCCCGACCTTAAATGGACGTTCACGGTACTGAACAGCGATATCGTGAACGCCTTTGCCCTGCCCGGCGGCTTCATTTACATCACGAGCGGATTGCTCGCGCTCGCAAATAACGAGGCGGAGCTTGCGGGCGTGATCGGGCACGAAATCGGCCACGTTACCGCCCGTCACACGGCGGAGCGCTACAGTCAGACGGTCGGGGCGCAGGTTTTGCTCGGCATTCTCGGCGCCGCCACGGGTGGCCTCAGCCAGGGTATCGCCGATTACGGCGCCATGGCCTTTCTTGCGAGCTATTCCCGCGACCAGGAATCCGAAGCCGATACGCTCGGCATCCGCTACATCGCCAAGCACGGCTACGATCCCATGGGCATGTCGTCATTCATGAACAGTCTCGAAATGAGCAGCCAGCTTGAGGACAAGCTTGCCGGACGATCGGGCTCGGACCGCTACAGTCTGTTTGCGACCCATCCGCGCGCGGCCAAGCGTGTAATCGACTCCGCCGCCGAGGCCAGGCGCCAGATGCCCGCGGGGCCGGTCGAGGTCGGCGCGGCGAGCTATCTGCATCGCATCGACGGCCTCTATTATGGTGGTGACCGCGACAACGGCTTCGTGCGCAACCGGGAGTTCGTCCATCCGAAACTCCGGTTTCGCTTCGAGGTGCCGGCCAATTTCCGCCTGTTCAACTCCCCGACCCAGGTAATGGCCAGCGGCCCCGACAAGGCGCGCATCCTGTTCGACTTGACGACCAAGGACACCGTGGGCACGACGCAAAATTATTTGACGCGGGTCTGGGCGCGCGGCCTCAATCTGCGCGATGTCGAAACCCTGAAAGTGAACGGCCTGGAGGCTGCGAGTGCTTCGGCGCGTGCCTCGGTGCAGGGCGGCGGCGCGGTCGAGCTGCACTTGGTGGCGATCAGGCTGGACAAGCGCGTTGTCTATCGTTTTCTGTTCGTCGCGCCTCCGGCCGAGGCCCAGAAATTGCGCGAAGGATTTGGGCGCACGACGCACAGCTTCAAGATCATGACCGAAGCCGAGGCGGCCAAGCAGGTTCCTTATCGCATTCGCCTGCATCAGGTGCGCGCGGGCGAAAGCGCAGAGAAAATCGCCGCGGCCATGCCGTTCGACGATTACAAGGTCGAGCGCTTCTCGGTGTTGAATGGTCTGCGTGCGGGCGAGCCGCTCAAGGCCGGCGCGCTCGTCAAGATCGTGGACGATTAGTATGGCTTTGCTGCGCGTGGGCGAGGTCGAGCTCGCCTATGAGCTTTCTGGCCCGCCCCGGGGCGAGGTCGCCTTCATCGTCTCCGGCCTCATCGACACCATCCATCACTGGCCCGCCGGCCTGGTCTGGCGCTTGGCCGATTTGGGCTATCGGACGCTCCGGTTCGATACGCGCGATTGCGGCCGTTCGACTTGGCTCAATGGCGGCGGGCAGGCGGGACCGCCCGCCGGCCAGAGGGCCTATTCGCTATCGGATTTGGCGGCCGACGCCGCGGGCCTGCTCGATGGCTTGGGCATCGCGCGCGCGCATGTTGTCGGATTTTCCATGGGCGGCTGTGTCGCCCAAATCCTTGCGGCGCAAAGGCCCGAATTGGTCACAAGCCTGGTTCCGCTTTTCTCGACCTCGCGCGCGCCGGGACTGCCGCCTATCGGCCGCCCGATGGTTACGCCCAGCCCAGCGGACCCGGTGAAGGACGGCCGGGACGCCGAGGCGCGGCTGCAAGCCGTCCTCGCCCATTCCGATGGCAGCCTGCATGCGCGTTCGGCGGACGAGAAGCGTATCTGGATCGATTTGCTGCTCGCGCGCGGCTACAACCCCGAAGGGGTAGGGCGTCAAGGCGCGGCGATGCGCGAAAGTCCACCCCATTACGAGATGCTCTCGGCCGTTCGTGCACCCACCACCGTTATTCAGGCCGCCGAAGACAAATATTTCGGCCGCGCGCACGGCGAGGACTTGGCTCGACGAATTCCCGGCGCGCGTCTTGAGGTGATCGCGGGCGCGGGCCATGCCGTGTCGCTTTCGCTCCTGCCGATTCTCGGCGAGCTTCTTCTCGCCCATCTCGCGCGCGCCCGTGCGTCCTAACGCGCCTGTCCTTTGTTGGTGCGCGCGACTAGGCTGGAGCGCGATGGGGCGGATGCCGCCGGAAACCAAGGGGACGACATGAACACCTATATCGCGCTCATGAACCTGACCGAGCAGGGCGTGAAGACCATGAAGGATTCGCTGAGCCGCTCGGATCGCGGCCGCGCGCTGATGAAACGCCTCGGTGGGCGCATCAAGGATTACTACATGACGATGGGCGAATACGATTTCGTCGTCGTCTTCGAATGTCCGAGCGACGAGGCGATGGCGCAGTTCCTCTTGGCGGTTGGCGCGTGGGGTGCCATCCGCTCGAACACGCTCAAGGCCTTCACCAAGCCGCAATACACCCGGATTCTCAAGGGATTGGCCGCGCTCGAAAAACCGGCACCCGCGCGCCGGCGCAAACGCTGAGGGGAATGCCATGTTCGGACGCGTCAATTACGTGACCTTCAAGACCGAACGCCTGGCCGATGTGCGGCGCATGTGGCCGCTCTCGGTCGCCGATTATCGCGGCAAGGGGTTCGAGGCCGGTTTCCTGCTGCTCGATCCCGCGACCGGCAAGTCCGTATCGGTCGTCATCTTCGCCGACGAGCCATCCTGCCGCGCCAACGAACAGGGCGGGCATTTCACCGCCGCCGAAACGCCGTTCCGGGAGCTGCGCAAAACCGAGCCCGACAAACATTATTACACCGTCGCCGCCGCCGTGGCCTCGGGCCGTCCCGATCCCGTCGGTTGGGCGCGCCTAGCGAAGCCCTGGTTCAAGATCGACCGCTTTGCCGAGGTTCTTGCCGGGTTGCCGGAACGGGTGGCGGCGTACAAGGCCGAGCCGGGATTTCGCGGCGCGTACCTGTTTGCCGACCGCAAGACAGGTGAACTCGTATCGCTCACGCTCTGGGGCTCGAAGGCCGATTGCGAGGCGAACGAGCGCGACGGCGCCTACCAAGCAACCGTGACACCTTATGCCGCCATGCTCGCCAAGGAACCCGTGCGCAGCTATCACGAGGTCGCGGCGGTGGTCCGGGCCTGAACGCGGTCTAGGTCTTCGCCGCGCCGAACAGAGCGATATTGCCGTGCCGGTGAATGCAATCGGCGGCGAGGCCCTCGGCGGCGAACCAGGACAGGTAGTCCTTGAAACGCGCCACCCGGTTCGTCGCGGTGAGGTCGGCCAGATAATCCTCGTAAGTATCCGCGCGGCGCATGGACGCGCCATAAACGCGGGTCATCCGATTCCAAAGCGATACTTGAAGCGGGAACAGCGCCGCCTCGTCGAGCCGCACCCGGTCGAGGAACAAGAACACACCGCCCGGTTGCAGATGGCGCGCGATCCACGCGATCGCCCGGCGCTTGGCGTCATCGGGAAGGTCGTGAAAGGTCAGCACCGACACCGCGCAGCGGAACGTCCCGCCGGGGACGGCGAGGGAATCGAGCGCGTTCAAATCGCCCTCGACGAGGCATAGTTTGCCCACTAGCGGCGAAAGGCACGCGCGCGCCTCGGCGAGCGAGGCGGGCTTCAAATCGATGCCCGTGAATTCGAGATCCGGCACGCGCGCGGCGATCATGCGCGCGACATAGCCGACACCCACGCCCAAATCGATCAGCGAGTCGCCAGGCTTCAAAAGATCCGCCGCAAGGCTCGCAAGGATGTCGAGCTGCTCGCCGCGCGTCGGATGGTTCTTCACCGGATCGTCGGCGAGAACCGCGATGTCTGCTCGGGGATGGTCGGTCATGTTGCGCTTGATCTCGCGTCAGGGAATGGTCGCGTGCGCGCCGGGGGCAGAGCCTGGCGGGCCGAAATCGCGCGGCGACAGCGCGGCGTGGAACCAGGAGATGAAGTTATAGATGTCGAACACCGGCAAATCGAGCCTGCGCCGCAGCGCGCGCGCATAGGGCACCATGTTCGTGCATTCGAGCACGATCGCGCCCACGTCCGGCGCCCTTTTCAACAACCTGTCGCCCGCGTCCAGGATGTCCTGCTCGGCGAGGGCGCCGTCGAGGCGTTCGATATTGCCCATCAGCACGCGGGTGAATTCGCGGCCGCCATCCGTGCCTTCGATCGGCGTATCGAGCGGCACATGGGCGGCGGCGAGATGGGCGGGGGTGAGCGTGCGCGCGCTCACCGTGAGTACGCCCACGCGCTTGCCCGGCGGTAGCAGGGCCTGAACGAAGGGCACCTGCATGAGGCTCGAAGTCGCGACGGGCACGCGGCAATGGCGCGCGATATCGGCCTGATAGAGCGATAGAAAGCCGCAATTGGTGGTGATGCCGTCGGCGCCGATATGCACGAGTTCGGCGGCGGCTTCGAGAAATGTGTCGAGCAGGCCCGTAGCACCTTGCAGCACCACGCGTTCGGGCGTGGCGCCCGGCACGACCTTGTACAGCACGGGGAATGGCCAGGTCGTGGCGTTGCCCATATCGCCTGGAATACGCGGGAACCGCGCGTCCAGCATCAGAATGCCGAGGCAGGCGCCGTAAACCGCCTTGCCGCCGGTCGCAACGCGGCTGGTGTCGTTCTGCATCATCGCCTCTCCGTTCGCCGCGGTCATCCTGGCGTCCCGGTCCCGGACTCGCAACCGGCGCCTTTACCGCGCGCGGCGGTGTTCCTAAAGTGCCGGACCCGCGGAGGAACCATGAGCCAAGTTGAGGAATTCGCCTGCCTGGACCAGACCGTGCGCACGGAATGGATCGATTATTCCGGTCACATGAATATCGGCTACTACCTTTTGGCTTTCGAGTATGCGGCGCGCGATTTTTATGCCTATCTCGATCTATCGGAGAATTACCGCGCGCGCGAGGATTGCGCGCAATTTGCGGTCGAGACGCACATCAATTTCCTCGGCGAGGTGCGCGAGGGCGACCGGCTGCGCATGACGGCCCAGCTCTTGGGCCATGACGACAAGCGCAACCGTGCCTTCTTTCGCATGTACCACGCCGAGAAGGGCTTTCTCGCGGCGACAAACGAGGTCATGTACCTCCACGTCGATTTGAAGGCGCGGCGTTCGGTCCCGTGGCCCGCGGACGCACGCGCGCGGCTCGATGCGGTCTGGCGCACGCACAAGACCTTGCCCATGCCCGAACAGGCCGGGCGCGCCATCGGCTTTGCGCCGAAGAAAGTCTAACCCCTCAGGAATCGAGTTCCTTGAACCACAGGGTCAGCCAATCGGCGATCACGGCGGGTTTGGTTTCGCCCTCGACCTCGACGACGTGGTGCGAGCGCTGGAGGTAGCGCCCCGGCGCGCGCTCGTCGAAGGCCGCGAGCGTGATCCGATCGCGCACGCGCGATCCCGTGCGCACCGGCACCAGGAACCGCACCTTGTCCATGCCGTAATTCAAGCCATAGGCCACGTCGGAGGGTTGGGCGCCGCCCTTGTGCGTGAAATAGATGATGAGCGATTGCATGAGAAAGCCTTGGACGATGGTCTCGCCATAGGGGCTTTCGCGGCGCGAGCGCGCGACATCAACGTGCATCCAATCGGGGTCGAGCGTTGCGGCGGCAAAGCCCGTGACCATCTCCTGAGTGATCGTCACCCAGTCGGACAGATGAATCTCTTGGCCGACGAGGCTTTTCCCCGTGGCGATGCGGAAATCCGTCATGGTCCCCTCCTGGCAAGCAGCCCAGCCCCGAATGGCGGCGCATCAAGTCTATCAGAAGTGCTTGATCCGGCGCGCGTCCCAAGGACATCATCGCGCAGTCGCGAGGAAAATCATGACCGATATCGAACGCATTTGGGCGCGCCATCGCGCCATATTCCGCGAGCAGCGCGCGCTCGAAGCCTCGTCCTTGCCGACGAGCCTTTACGCCCTGCTGGCCGAGGCGGCGGCGAAATATCAAGACAAGAAGGCTTTGGTGTTCTTCGAGACGGGCGAGACCCTGAGTTACGCCCAGCTCCGCGACCGGGTCGATTCTTGCGCCGTGGCGCTGGCGGCGCTCGGTCTGGGCAAGGGCGCTCATGTCGCGGTCATGCTGCCCAATCTCGGCGCTTATCCCGTGACTTGGCTTGCTCTTTGCCGCCTCGGCTGCGTGATGATTCCGGTCAATGTGCGCTACACCGCGCGCGAACTCGAATATGTGCTGAACGACGCCGAGGCCGAGGCCTTGGTGATCCATGCGGAATTCGCGGCGGTTCTCGCGGGCGTGGGCAAGAGGCCGCCGGGCCTCGTCGCGGCGCGCGTGATCGCCCATGGCGGGGCGGTTGCGGGCGCGGCGCACGATTGGGAGACGATCGTCGCCGCCGCGGACCCCCGCGCCCTGCCGGTCGAGGAAGGCGGCTTGGACGATCCCTCCAATATCCAATACACCTCGGGTACGACGGGGTTTCCCAAGGGCTGCATTGTGCCGCAGCGCTTTTGGCTGCAGATGGCGCGCACGGTGCTTTATCAGACGCGAAAATCGTTCCAGCGCCTGCTGATCGCGCAGTATTTTTTCTATATCGATCCCATGTTCATCGTGCCGATGGCTTTCTTCGATGGTGCCGCCGTGTATCTCTGCTCGGCGCCGCGCAATGCGAGCTTCATGGCATGGGTGCGCGCGCACGCGCTCGAGTGCTGCCTCATGTTCGAGCCCGTGTTCAAGCAGCCCGAACATCCCCTCGATGGCCAGAGCGGCTTGCGGCACGTCTTCACCTTCGGCCTCACCAAGGAAAACCACGCCCCGCTCGAGAAGCGCTTCAATGTCATCGCGCGCGAGATGTACGGCATGACCGAGAACGGGACATGCCTTTATATGCCGCCCGAGGACACGCACATGGTGGGCTCGGGCTCATGCGGGATCCCTTCGGCCCACCGCGAGATCAAGATCATGGGCGAGGACGGATTGCCCGTGCCGACGGGCGATGTGGGCGAATTGTGGACGCGCGGCGCCGGGCAGATGTACGGCTATTACAAGAAGGACGAGGCCAATCGCGATTCCTTCCGCGACGGCTGGTTCCGCACCGGCGATTTGTTTCGCGTGGACGCCGACGGCTATTACACGATCGTCGGCCGGCTCAAGGAAATGGTGCGCCGAGGCGGGGAGAACGTGGCCGCGCGCGAGGTCGAGGCGGTGCTGCGCACCATGGCGGAAATCAAGGACGCCGCCGTGGTGCCCGTGCCCGATCCGGTGATGGGCGAGGAGGTCAAGGCCTATGTCCAACTTCAGGCGGGGCTGACCAAGGAACAGGTCGGGCCCGAGCGCATCCTCGCCCATTGCGAGAAAAATCTCGCGAAGTTCAAGGTGCCGCGCTTCATCGAATACCGCGATTCCTTCGGCTATACCGCGTCCGACCGGGTCGAGAAGAAGGCCCTCGTCGCGGGCGTCGCGGATTTGCGCGCGAACAGCTACGACAAGTTCGAGAAACGCTGGCGCTAGCGCCTGGTCTCGCCGAAGGTCTGCCAGACGATCGCGCCGATGACGATTGCTCCGCCGACGAGGGTGAGCGGGTTCGGGATCTCGTTCACCCCGATCCAGGCCCAAAGCGGCCCGAGCACGATCTCGCTCAGCGTGAGGAACGCCAATGGCCCGGCGGGAACGTGGCGCGAGGCCAGTATGAACAAGATCTGACCGAAGCCGATTTGTGCCGCGCCCATCGACAGGCACAGGACAATATCCTGCGTCGGAATCGCAACATGGCCCTCGGTCATCGCCAAGCCAGCGAGAATGGCGAAGCCCGTGCCCCAACACACCGTTGGCAGCATGTCCACATGGCGCCGCACGCGCAGCACGACCGCCAAGCCGGCAAAGCCCATGGTCGTGGTCACCGCGAGCGCATTGCCAAGCAGATGGCCACCCGACAAACCCTCGATCATCATCACCGCGACGCCGATTGCGCCCAGCACCATGGCGCCGACCGTGCGCCGCGACAGCCGCTCGCGCAGCACCAGCCACGCGCCGAGCCCGGCCATGAACGGGCCGGTCGAGAGAATGAAATTCACATTGGCGACCGTCGTCAGGCCGAAGGCAAAGACAACCGAAATGCTGGAGATCGCCTGGAACAGCCCGCCGACGACCGCAAGCCCCCCCGCAGCGCCAAAGGCGGCGAACAGCCGGCCGCGATTGCGCAATGCGACGAAGGCTAGAAGCGCCGAATACTGCCCAAGATTGCGCCAATAGACGATCTGAGCGCTCGAGGCGTCCTCGATGAGGCGGATCGTGAGGCCTTGGAGGCTCCACAAGAAGCCCGCGAACAACACCGCGGCGGCGGCCCAAAGCGGCGCGCGGGCGGGGTTCATCCACGCGCCGATGCGATCGCGCGCCAGACGCGCTCGGGCGTTGCCGGCATGTCGATATGCTCGACCCCGAGCGGGGCGAGGGCGTCGAGGATGGCATTCATCACGGCGGGCGGCGCGCCCGTGCAGCCCGTTTCGCCCACGCCCTTCGCGCCCAGGGGATTGGTCGGCGCGGGCACGCCATCGAGACCGATGGCGAACATCGGCACATCGTCCGCGCGCGGCAGCGCGTAGTCGAGGAGCGAGCCCGAAAGCGGCTGGGCGGTTTTCGCGTCGTAAACCGCATGCTCCATCAATGCCTGGCCGATGCCTTGGACAAGGCCGCCGTGCATCTGGCCCTCGACGATCATGGGATTGACGATGGTGCCCGAATCTTGCGCGACGGCGTAGCCGAGAAGCGCCACCTGCCCGGTTTCGGGATCGATCTCGACCTCGGCGACATGGCTGGCATTGGGGAAGGAATAGCGGGAATCGAAACTTGCCTCGCAATCAAGGCTGCCGGGCGTTCCGGGCGCGCGGCGGGTGGGATCGCCGATCGCGCGCGCGACCTCGGCGAAGCGCACGCGCCGATCGGTGCCGGCGACGGCATACGCGCCGTTCTCGAAAATCACATCCGCAATCGCGGCCTCGAGCAACTGGCCCGCGACGGCCATGCCGGTCTCGATCGCCGTTTCCACCGCGCGCACCAGCGAGGAGCCGCCCAGCACGAGCGAGCGCGAACCCGCCGTGCCCAAGCCGGTGGCGATCGCGTCGGTATCGCCCTGGACGATTTCGATATCGGTCCAATCGAGGCCGAGCTTGTCGGCGACGATCTGCGCGAAGGTCGTGGCGTGACCCTGGCCGTTGGCCATCATGCCCGACAGCACGCGGATGCGGCCTTGCGGATCGAACCGGATGGCGGTCGTCTCGGTCATGCCGCCGGCCTTGGCCTCGATGGTCGAGGCGATGCCGAGGCCGCGAAGCCGTCCGCGCGCTTCGGCGTCCCGGCGCCGCGCTTCGAATCCCTTCGCGTCCGCCGCCGCGAGGGCCTGATCGAGGCGGCGGGGAAAGTCGCCGACATCGAAGGTGTAGCCGGACGGCGTGGTGTGGGGCAGATCGGCGGGGGTCAGAAGATTCTTCCGGCGCAACGCCTCGGGCGTGGTGCCCAGCGCGCGCGCCGCGCGATCGACCAGGCGTTCGACGAGGTAATTGGCCTCGGGCGAGCCAGCACCACGATAGGCGTCCGTGCGGGTCGTATTGGCGAACACGGCATCGACCCGGATATGGCCCGCGCCGATGCGATAGGGTCCGCACATTGCCGCGCGGCCGACGGTCGGAATGAGCGCCGCGTTGGTCGCCACATAGGCGCCGAGCGCCGCCGAGGTGCGCACTCGGATGGCGCGAAATGTGCCGTCCTTGTCGAGGGCGAGCTCGGCCTCGCTGTCGTGATCGCGGCCTTGGATATCGGCCAAGTGGCCTTCGGAATTGGTGCCGAGCCATTTAACCGGCCGGCCCAGCGCGCGCGCCGCCCACAGCACCAGGATCTGCTCGGGATAAAGCTGGTTCTTGGCGCCGAAGCCGCCGCCCACGTCCTCGATCAAGACGCGCACGCGGTCCTCGGGCACGCGAAAGATATGCTCGGCGAGGGCGGATTTGAGGCGGTGCGGCACTTGCGAATTGGCATACAGCACCAAGCGGCCATCGGCGAAATCGCCCACGGCCGCGCGCGGCTCGATGGCGTTGATCACAAGGCGGTTATTGCGCAGATGCGTGCGCACGACGAGTTCCGCGTCGCTGAACGCGGCCTCGGTCGCGGCGTGGTTGCCGGATTCAAAGCGGTAGCAGCGATTATCGGGCGCACTGTCGTGAAGGCGCGGTGTGCCTGCCGCCATGGCGCGCGCGACATCGGCCGAGGCGGGCAGGGGGCGATAGGAAATCTCGACGTATTCCGCCGCGTCGCGCGCCTGGGCCAGGGTTTGGGCGACGACGAAGGCTACCGGCTCGCCCACATGGCGCACTCGGCCGCGCGCGAGGATGGGCATGGGCGCCTCGCTGAACGCAATCTCGGGCGGTTTATAAAACGCCGGGATGGAATGAATGCCGTCTGTTTCGAGTTCGGTCGAACTCGCGATTGCAAGCACGCCCGGCGAGCGCCGGGCCGGGGCGAGATCGATCGCCAAGATGTCGGCGTGCGCGTGCGGCGAGCGCACGACCACGGCATGGGCCATGCGCGCGAGCACGAGATCATCGACGAACCGGCCACGGCCGAGCAGAAGGCGTTGATCCTCCTTCCGGCGGACCGATTGACCGATGCCAAACTGCGTCATGCAAGGCGGCCGGATTTACCGACCGGTCGCATGAATCTCGGCCGCATAGATCTGCGCTTCGATTTCGACCGATGATGCGCCCGCGCCCTTTGCCGGGACATGGCCCATGACGATGGTGCGGCCGAGCCAGGGGATCTGTGCGCCGGAGGTCGTGGCCCCGACCAATTTGCCCGCGCCCAGGATGGGCTCGCTGCCTTGCGGGCGCGGATTACCCTTGAGGATGAGGCAGCGCCGCACGAGGCGCGGGGCCCCGGCCGTGCGCATGGCGCCCAGTCCCATGAAATTGCGCGACCCCTTTACCGCCACGGCGCCGAACGTCGCGCGCGCATCCGTGGCGGCACCCGTGTCGATGCCCCAGGCCGGCCGGCCGTCGAACAGGCGCAAGGCCTCGCTTGCGAACCATCCGGCGTGCGCCATGCCGGATTTGGCGCCTGCCTCGAGAATGGCCTCGTACACATTGGCCGCGAACTCGCTCTCGACCAGGATCAGGCGATCATTGCCGAACGCGCCCGAGACCGCGCGGCCGCGCGCGTAGCCAAGCTCGACCAGCGGCGCCGTGCCCTCGATCGCGCTTGCGCCCGCGCCCGCCAATATCCCGTCCGTCGCCGGGCCGCGCAGGCCGAGCGCGGCATAGGCGTTCGAAACATCCGTCACCGCCACGTGGCGCGTGGCGGGAACATTGCGCTTGAGCCAATCGATGACGTGATCGCCCGACTCGGCTTCGGCGAGAACCAGAAAATCGCCGTCCGTCAGACGCACCACGACGGGCAGGGCCTCGACGCCGCCCCGGCCGTTGAGGAAGGCGGTCGGCCGCGCCTCACCCGGCGCCATGTCGAGCGGGCGCAGCGACAGGGAATCGAGATAGGCGCCGGCGTCGCCGCCCTGCACCAGGATTTTGGCGAGACTCGAGCGGTCGAACAGAGCCGCGCGCTCGCGCGCGGCCGTGCACTCCGCCGCGATCGCGTCCGTCATCGTCGCGCCGTTCTCGCCGAGATATTTCGGTCGTTCCCAGCCAAAGCTGGCGCCGAACAGGGATTTGCGCGCGGCGAAAGCCGTATGCACCGGCGACAGACGCAGATCGCGGCCGGTTTTGAATTCGTGTCCGGCCTCGTGCACGAAAAAATGGAAACTCGGCATTTCGGTGACGCGCGCCTTGAGAAAGCCTTCGGTCGCATGACAGGGGCCGAAGCGGCGCGGATCGAGATGGGCGAGATCGGTATCGGTCTTGCCCTCGACGATGCGTTCGGCCAAGGCCCGGCTCGTGCCCGGCGAATAGGTGACGCCGCCCGAATTGAAGCCGCAGAACAAATAAAAGCCCTTGAGACCCGGCGCCTCGCCGACCAGCGGATCGCCGTCCGGGGTGAAGCTCTCCGGGCCATTCAGCAACATCCGGATTTGGGCCGTCTCGAGCGCGGGGATGCGGTGGATCGCCGTCTTCATGTAAGGCTCGAATTGATCCCAGTCCTCATTCAACAGGCTGAAGGCGAACTTTTCGGGGATGCGTTCGACCGGCAGGGCCTTGGCGCCGATATCGAAGGCGCCGACCAGAAGCCCGCCCACGTCCTCGCGGCCGTAAATCAGACCGTCCGGATCGCGGAAGGTCGGCATGTCCGCGGGCATGCCCATGGGCTTGGTCAGAATGTAGAAGTGTTCCGCGGCATAGAGCGGCGCATCGACCCCGGCGCCTGTCGCGATGCGCCGGCTCCACAGCCCGGCCGCGTTGACGACGATTTCGGTCGCGATCGGGCCGTTCGAGGTTTCCACGCCCGTAACCCGGCCGTCGCGCCGTGCGATACCGGTCACGGCGGTGTCCTCGACAAAGCGCACGCCGCGCGCCCGCGCACCCTTGACCAGGGCCATCAGGGCATCGGTCGGATTGACCCGGCCATCGCTCGGACTCCAGATCGCACC
Source organism: Alphaproteobacteria bacterium (assembly GCA_046153685.1). GTDB lineage: Bacteria > Pseudomonadota > Alphaproteobacteria > CADEGL01 > CADEGL01 > CAMAPP01. Next base: position 26,601 of record JBJXGH010000191.1, on the reverse strand, counting down.
GACCAGATCTTCGGTGCGCATGATCGGCAGTTTTTCCCCGACTTCCTTGGGCGAGATTTCCTCGACCGGGATGCCGAGCAATTTGCCCATCGACTTCATGCGCTTCAGTTCCGAGATGCGCTCGGGGGTGCGCGCCATCATCACCCGGCCGCAGCGCCGCCACCCCGTCGCCTGGCCGGTTTCGGCCTCGAGCGAGGAATACAATTCGCCCGCGTATTTGTAATGGCGCATGGTCGAGAGCGAGCTCACCAGGCGCGTCACATTGCCCGCGGAATGCCAGGTGGTGCCGGATGACAGCTTCTGCTTCTCGACCACGACGACGTCCCGCCAGCCGAGCTTGGCCAGGTGGTAGGCCATGTTGCAGCCGGCGATTCCGCCGCCGATCACGACGGCTTGGGCGTGGGTCGGAAAAGTCTCGCTCATGTCGGTTCTCCTGGAAACAGCGCAAGAGACTAGGCGGGCGGGCGCGTGGCGAAAAGCCCCGACCGGAGGCAGAAATCCAATGCCTTGGGGCCAAAACGAACCGGGCGCCCTTCTGGGCGCCCGGATTTCCCGAATCGAACAGGGCGTCTTCGGGGCAGCCGGGCGCGCGGTTCAGCCGGCGCCGACGCGCCAGGTATGGCCTCGGCGCAGCAGGGCGGCGAGATCGGGCGTTGGCGCCTTGGCCTTGGCGGCCGCCATTTGCGCCGCGATCGCCGCTTCGTAGGACGGGCCCGGATTGCAGTAAATGACGCCGATAGCGACTGGGAATTTGGGCGCGTCCATCGCCGCCAGCCAATTGGCGAGCGTGCGGTTGGTTTCGTCATGGACGAGGATCTCGCTTTCCGGCACACCGCCTTCGCCGACCGTCACGACCTCGATCTCCAGCGCGCCGGGCCTCAAGCGCAGGCCCTTATTGCCGTCCTTGCCAAAGAGCAGGGGTTTGCCGTGCGCAACCAGGATCTGGTTGTCCTGGGCCACGTCCTTGGCGGTGAAATGGGCAAAGGCGTCGTCATTGTAAACCAGGCAGTTCTGGATGATCTCGAGGAATGACGCCCCCTTGTGGGCGTGGGCGCGTTTGAGCAATTCGGGCAGCACGCGCTGCTGGGTATCGATGCCGCGCGCGACGAAGCGGGCACCCGCGCCAAGCGCGAACAGGGCGGCAGAGACGGGCTGCTCGACCGAACCCAGCGGGGTCGAGGGCGAGCGCGTGCCGACGCGCGAGGTCGGGGAATATTGGCCCTTTGTCAGGCCGTAGATCTCGTTGTTGAACAGCAGAATGTTCAAATCGATGTTGCGCCGTAGCGCGTGCATCAGGTGATTGCCGCCGATCGAGAGCATGTCGCCGTCGCCGCCCACCACCCAGACATCGAGCTCGGGATTGGCGAGCTTCACCCCTGTCGCCACGGCGGGCGAGCGGCCGTGGATGGTGTGAAATCCGTAACTCGCAATGTAATAGGGGAAGCGCGCGGCGCAGCCGATGCCCGAGACGAACACGGTTTTCTCGCGCGGCGTACCGATTTCGGCCAGCGCCTTCTTCACCGATTTGATGATGGCGTAGTCGCCGCAACCCGGGCACCAGCGCAATTCCTGATCGGTTTCGAAATCCTCGGGCTTTAGCTTCGCGACGGGCGTTTGGATGTTCATGTCACTTCTCCAGGCGGGCGCGAAGGGCGTCTTCGATCTCGCCGATCTTGAACGGCTTGCCGGTGACCTTGTTCAGGCCCTCGGCGGGAACCAGATAGGTCGCGCGCAACACGTTGACGAGCTGGCCCGCGTTCATTTCGGGTACGACGATCCGAGCGTAGCGCTTGAGCATGGCGCCGAGATTACGCGGCATCGGCCAAATGTGGCGGAGATGGATATGCGCGACCCCGTGGCCCTGGGCGTTCAAATCGGCGACCGCCCGGCTGATCGGCCCGTAGGTCGAACCCCAGCCGACGACCGCGAGCGGACCCGAGTCGGGGCCACTTTCGACGCCCTGCTCGGGGATATCGTTCGCGATGCCGTCAATCTTGCCAAACCGCGTATTGGTCATGCGCTGGTGGTTCGCTGCGTCGTACGAGATATGGCCGCTGTCGTAGTCCTTCTAGATACCGCCGATGCGGTGCTCGAGGCCGGGCGTGCCCGGCACGGCCCAGACGCGCGCCAATGTCTTGGCATCGCGCAGGAAGGGATGGAAACCCTCCGTCTCGGTGCGGAAACGAACCGGGAATGGCGTCAAGGCCGTCACGTCTGGAATGCGCCACGGTTCGGCGGCATTGGCAATATAGCCATCGGTCAGCAGGATGACCGGGGTCATGTACTTGACCGCGATGCGCACGGCCTCGATCGCGGTCTCGAAGCAATCGCCGGGCGAACGCGCGGCGAGCACCGCCAGCGGGCTGTCGGCGTTGCGACCCCAAACGGCCTGGAACAAATCGGATTGCTCGGTCTTCGTCGGCAATCCGGTGGAGGGGCCCGCACGCTGGGAATTGACGATCACGAGCGGCAACTCGCAGGCGATCGCCAGGCCCATCGCTTCGGTCTTGAGCGCGATGCCCGGACCCGAACTCGAGGTCACGCCCAGCGCGCCCGCGTAGGACGCGCCGATGGCGGCGCAAATCGCCGCGATCTCGTCCTCGGCCTGGAAGGTGCTGACATCGAAATGCTTCAAGCCCGCGAGAACATGCAGCACCGAGGAGGCGGGCGTGATCGGATAGGAACAGAACGACATCTTGAGGCCGGCGAACCGCGCGCCCGCGACTAGGCCCCAGGCGAGGCCGTCGGTGCCGGTCAGATTGCGGTACTCGCCGGGCGCGATGTGCGCGGGCGGCACCACGAAGCCGGGCATGAGATCGCCCATCTCCGCCGTTTCGCCGAAGGCATGGCCGGCATTGACCGCGGCGATATTGGCGCCGGCGATTTCTGGTCGCTTGGCAAACTTGCTGCGCAGCCATTTTATCGTCGGTTCGCGGTCGCGGTCGTAGAGCCAATAGACGAGACCCAGCGACCACATGTTTTTGCAGCGCAGAGACTCTTTCTGATTGAGGCCAAGCGGTTTCACCGCCTCAACCGTCTGGCGCGACATGTCGATCTTGAGCACGCGGTACTGGGCGAGCGAGCCGTCCTCCAGCGGATTCTTGGCGTAACCCGCCTTCTGGAGGTTCTTGGCGCCGAACTCGCCGGTATCGACGATGAGCGTGCCGTTGGCGCGCACATCGGCGAGATTGACCTTGAGCGCGGCCGGGTTCATGGCCACCAGCACGTCGACCTCGTCGCCGGCGGTCTCAATGATGTCGGAGCCGAAATTGATCTGGAACGCCGACACACCATAGGTCGTACCGGTGGGCGCGCGGATCTCGGCTGGAAAATCGGGAAACGTCGCCAGATCGTTGCCGGCGAGTGCCGTGGTTTCGGTGAACTGGGCGCCGGTCAATTGCATGCCGTCGCCCGAATCGCCGGCGAAGCGCACGACCACCGATTCGAGTCGCTGGCGACTGGCGGGTCTGGGCGTTTCAGCGGTTACTGCTGCCATCGGTATTTCCGTGTTTCCTGGGTCATGATCTCTTGATCCATGGCCGCGCGAGCATAGCCTTGCGGGCGGGGCGGCGCATGTCCTGAAAGGTTAGGCGGATCGCCGTCTCCGGTCCACTGGTACATCCTCAAAAAACCCCGTAATGGGTAAGGCGATTGCCGCTTCGGTCATTCCTGGCTCAGCGATCCAGGACCGCGAGCATGTCGCGGACGCGGCAGAACTTCTCGCGCGGTGCGCCCGGGGCGGCTGCGGCGATTTCCGCCGCCTCGATTTTCTTCCAATCGGCGAAACTCACGGGCGCGGCGCTGCGTGACGCGAGATGCGCATCGAGCGCGATCCTCCCGGGTTTACCGCCCGTGCCCGCGTCCGCGAGGATCGCCGCGGCGGCTTCGTCGCCATCGGGCTTATTGGTGCCGATGACGCCGGTTGGGCCGCGCTTGATCCAGCCCGCGACATAAAGCCCAGGCTCGACCCGGCCTTGGGTATTGGGGATGATGCCGGCACGCTTGTCGAATGGCGCGCCTTCGAGCGCCGAGCCCTGATAGCCGATGGCCGGCAGTACCAAGCCGCAGGCGATCTCGAAAAATTCGCCAGTGTCCACCGCGCGCCCGTCCACGACCGTGGTGTGTTCGAGCCTTATGCCCTCGACGCGCTCGCCGCCCAGGATCTCGACAGGCTTGGCGAAGAAGGTGAAGTGCACGCGCTTGGATTTTCCCGCCGGCGACTGCGCCGCGAATTCGCGCAAGGACGCCATGTTTTTCTCGCGCAGACGGCGGTCGCGGTCGGACATTTCGCCGGTGACGGTATCGGGCAACTGGGCGGCCTCGACGACGGGGTGGCAATCCTCGAGCTCACCCATTTCGCGCAACTCGACATTGGTGAATTTCGCTTCGATGGGACCGCGCCGTCCCACCATGTAAACGTCCCGAATGGCCGAGGCACGAATCGCCGTCTCGGCGTAACCGGGCAAATCGGTCGCGGCCATTTCCGCCTTGGTCTTCACCAGCACGCGCGCGATATCGATGGCGACATTGCCGTTGCCGATCACGACCGCGGCCTTGGTGTCGAGATCCGGGTCGAGATCGCGGAAATCGGGGTGGCCATTGTACCAGCCGACGAAGGCCGCGGAGCCAATGACGCCGCGCTTGTCCTCGCCCGGGATGCCGAGCGGCCGGTCGAAGGGCGCGCCGACCGACAACACGACCGCGTCGTACAGGGCGCGCAACTCGCCGAGCGCGATGTCCTTGCCCAGCTCGACATTGCCGTAATAGCGGACATTGGGATGGAGCGCCGTGCGTTCATAGGCGCGCATGACGCGCTTGGTGGTCTGGTGGTCAGGCGCCACGCCGCCACGGATAAGGCCGTAAGGCGTGGGCAAACGCTCGATGATGTCGATGGCGCAGTCCGCGCCCGATTCGAGCAAGGCGGCGGCCGTGTAAAATCCGCTTGGGCCCGAACCTACGATGGCGACGGAAATGCTCACGCGTGACCCCCCAGCCGCCCTTCCCCGGCGACGGGGCGTTGCGGCGGGCGGCATTACAGTGCGATTCGGCGCTCACCGCAACGCCCCATCGCCCACTATCGCCAGGTCCGGACGAAGCGATGACGGGCGGATTGAAAATCCGGGCCCGTCGTGCTTCGGTCGCATCCAGTTCCAAATCCGCCGGATTGAAAACCATGACCCAGTTTCGTACCCTCGATGACCTAGAAGTCAAAGGTCGCCGCGTCATCCTGCGCGCCGATCTAAACGTGCCGGTGTCGGACGGCCGGGTAACGGACGATTCGCGCCTTGTACGCCTTGCGCCGACCATCGCGGAACTCGCAAGCAAGGGCGCGCGCGTCGCCGTCATCTCGCATTTCGGCCGACCCAAAAGCCGCGGCGCGGAAAATTCCCTGAAACAGGTGGTCCCGGCCTTGGCGCGCGCGCTGGGATGCAAGATCGTATTCGTCGAGGATTGCGTGGGTGCGGCCGCCGAAGCGGCGATTCGCGATTTGCCCGAGGGTGGCGTGGCGGTGCTCGAAAACCTGCGCTTTCATGCAGGCGAGGAAAAGAACGATCCCGAATTCGCCGCCGCGCTCGCCAGACTGGGCGAGATCTACGTCAACGACGCATTCTCGGCGGCGCACCGCGCGCACGCCTCGACGGACACGCTCGCGCGCTTGCTGCCCAACGCGGCCGGACGGCTGATGCAGGAGGAACTCGACCATCTCGGACGGGCGCTGGCACGGCCCGTCCGCCCGCTCGCCGCCATCGTGGGCGGCGCCAAGATTTCGACCAAACTCGATCTGCTCGCCAATCTCGCCGCCAAGGTCGACCGTCTCATCATCGGCGGCGGGATGGCGAACACCTTTTTGCACGCGCGCGGAGTCGAGGTCGGAAAATCTCTGTGCGAACGCGATCTTGCCGAGACTGCGCGCCAGATCGAGGACGCGGCCAAGCGCGCGGGCTGTGCGCTGTTGCTGCCCGAGGACGCGGTTGTCGCGCCCGCGCTTGCGGCAGGCGTCGCGACGCGCACGGTGCCGATTGGTGCCGTGCCGCCGAATCAACTCATCCTCGATATCGGTCCCGCTTCGATCGCGGCGCTCGGCAAGGAACTCGAAAATTGCCGGACCTTGGTGTGGAACGGTCCGGTCGGCGCGTTCGAGACGCCGCCGTTCGATGCAGGCACCAACGCGCTTGCGCGCCGCGCCGCGGAACTCACCGATCGCGGCGGCCTACTCACGGTCGCGGGTGGTGGCGACACGGTGGCGGCGCTCGGCCATGCCGGCGTGGTCAAGCGTTTCAGCTATGTCTCGACCGCGGGTGGCGCCTTTCTCGAATGGCTCGAAGGCAAGACCCTGCCCGGCGTCGCCGCGCTGGCGCCACGCTGAGAACGCTCAGGCGGCGCCTTCGTACCCGATGGCGTCGATTGCTTCTTGGTAATTGGGATCGCGTTGCCAGCGGCGCAGCACGCCGCGCGCCGCGTTGGCGCTGACGCGGTCGTAAAAGCGCAAGGCGCGGGCCAGTTCGTCCTCGGCCACGTTCTTGTCGCCGGGCCGGGCGTTGCGGCTCCAGAGGAAAATGGCGGCGAAATCGGGTTTCGTGATGCCGATGGCGCGCATGCCTACCGCCAGGGCCTGACCGCCCGGTTCGTACAATACGCGCCGCAGCATCGACAACTTAAGATCGAGCGCGCGGGCGAGCACGATCTCGAACAGATCGAATTTGCCCGCGCGCATGAGCCGGACCAGAAGCTCGGGCGCAGGCGCGCCGGATCGGAACAGGGATTCGGCCTGTGCGTTCAATCCGGCTTTGGGTAGGAGTTCGCCGCCCACGACCATGGGCGTGCGGGCCGTCACCGCCCCGATCACGGCGCCGTCGAGTTCGTCCGGATCGATGTCAAAATTCGTCAGAATTTGTTGGCGCAAGGCCGCCGATACCCACCAGTACATCCGGCGGGCCAAATCGCCCGGAAGATCTTTGCGCGCGACGAGCGGTTGCTGAAGGATTTCCGCCTCGCGCGCCAGGTCGGTGATCAGTTCATAGGTCTCGGGCGAGATATGCGCTTCGACATTGGCGAGCAAAGCCGCGATCACCGATGTCTCGCCGGATTCGGCAAGCGCCGCCGATACGGGCATGGTCACGGGCGTGCGCTGGGCGACGGCAAGGCGGTGACCGCTCGTCTTGTGACGGACGATCTCGATCAATTCGGAATCGCCGAGCAAGCCCGAGCGCATGAGGATCGGGAACGCGACCTGCGCGTCGTCATTGGCCAAGCGCCAAATCAGATCCTTCGGCGCGGACTTGAGATCGGCCAATCGCTCGGCCAAGGCCGCGCGCACGTCCCGCTCCACCTCGCCGACGAGACGGCGCAAGATCTCCTCGATTAATTTCTGCTCGCGCGCTCCGATGCCGGTGCCGCTATCGGAATAGATGCTTCCGACGGCATCCAATAGCTCCGCACGCCCCTCCGCCGAGCGATTGCGCGCCAAGTTCAGTAATTTTTCCAGTCGCATGTCCGTATTTTCATCGTCCTCATCGGCAAGCTCGGATAATTTTGCCATCAGGCCGTGGATCGGAATGCGCGAGCGTGATCGGCCCATGTTCCTCGCCTCGGTACTTGGCTCAATATTTGTCCATGGGTCGTTAGAAAACTGTTAAGGCTATTAAATCAATAAGGGCGCCGAATCGATAAGCCCGTCGAATGGATATTGGCGGATTTCGCTTCGACTATCGGACCATGAACCGACTCATGGAACTTCATCTAGGTACCTTGAGGAGGGCGGCATTCGCCCTTGCCGCGACTTGCGCTGCGTCGGGTGTCTCGCCGGCGCAGAGCCGAGCTTATTTCGCGCCGGGAAATCGGCCAAAAGCTGCATATCCGCGCACACGATTTGCTCCCGCGTTACGCCACGAGAAGTGTCTCGAACCTGCCGCGCTACAAGCACTGGAAATTCGCTCAGCCGCCGACAATGTCCAGAAGCGACGTCTCCGTGCCCCATCCGTCGCCGCCCAAGATCACAGTGCCGCGCGATGCGGAAGATGGCGGGGCGGCGGAGAAGATCTCCGTGTTTCACGGCGGCTTGATCCGGCCCCACGGCATGGTTCTTCGGTCAGACAATTTTTCCGCCTCGGACCCCCGCTTGTTATGGCGCCGTGTTTATGAACCGAACCAACTGACCCTCGCAGCCTCACGACCGGCCTAGCCGTCGCCAAGGAATCCGACTTGCCGGTCGCGGACGATTTCACCTTCTCAACACTTAATTTGGTGGGCTTAATACTTAGTATGGTGGGTGAGTTATAAGAAATGGCCGCGCGGGCGGAGATGGCTCGCGCGCCAACGGCCCACGTGCCGACGACTTGCAAACGAATTAGAGAGGCGTGACGCCATGCGTCAAATCGTTCTTGCCGCGTTGTCCCTGGCCTTGGCGTGCGCGTCGGGCGAGGCCCTGGCCGCGCCCGCGGGCCGGAACGAAGGCCAGCAGGTGTGCGACACGGCGCTCGCCCATTACCGGCAATCCACCCAACTCATCGAACAGAATGTCGGCATCACCGATGCCGAGGTGCAGATCGCCACGCTTCGGCAGTCCTATGTCACCAATCTTATTCTCAGTCAGTTGATGGCCATGAACATGCTGCAGTGGTTCAATTGCGAACTGCCAAAGCAGGTTCTGGCCAAGGTGCCGGAACTCAATATGGGCGCGTACGCGACCAAGGAAACGCCGGGCCAGGCGCAGGCAACCGCGGCGGCGCAGAGCGAAGCCAAGCTTCGGCGCAACCGGTCGCGGATTCTGGAAGCGCTGCGCGATGTGGGTTCGATCAACGCTCTTCCGGCCGGCTGCGCGGGCAGCTCGTCCTTTGCCGCCTCCGATATGCGCAGCCTTTACGATTTTCTCTATCAGGCCGGCTACAGCACGGGCGATGTCGATTATTTCCGTCAGCAATATGACAAGGTTTTCGACGAGCAGATCAAGGTCACGCGCGCGACGATCAAATCATCCGGGTTCGAAAACGTTTGTGGCCGCGACATGGTCACGGAAACCCGCAAGGGATTCGACAAGATCGAGCAGATTAAATCCATGTTCCGTTAGGCCGGAGGGGCCGATGGTCGGCATTCGCGTGGCGCTGGCAGCGCAAGCTCGACTCGGCGAGGGCCCGGTGTGGTGCCCGCGCGCGGCGGCGCTGTATTGGGTGGACAGTCTCGAACCCGCGCTCAAGCGCTTCGATCCCGCGACCGGCAAGACCAAATCCTGGCCCATGCCCGATCTCATAGGTTCGTTCGCCTTGCGCGAGGGCGGCGGGGCCGTCGTCGCGCTGCGCCGCGGCTTTCATCTGGTCGATCTCGACACCGGCGCGGTCAAGCCGCTGCTCCTGCCGAAGGAGCCGGATGACACGCGCTTCAACGATGGCAAGGTCGATCGGCGTGGCCGGTTTTGGGCCGGCACAATGCACTTTGCGGGCCTGCCGCGCCAACCCAGGGGTTCGCTCTATCGTCTCGATCTCGACCATGCGGTGACATGCATGGTGACGGGCATTCGCACGGCGAACGGTCTCGGCTGGTCGCCCGACGATCGCCTGATGTACTACACCGATACCCGCACCAATCGGATCGACGTCTTCGATTTCGATATTGCCTCCGGCGCGCTCGCCAATCGCCGCGTCTTTGCCGATGTGCCCGAGGACACGGGCTTTCCCGACGGGCTGACGGTCGATTCCGAGGGCGGGGTGTGGAGCGCCAATTGGGACGGCGCGCGCATCGTGCGCTATGACCCCCAAGGGCGCATCGAGCGCGTCATCGCCATGCCCGTGCGGCGGCCGACCAGCATCAATTTCGGCGGCGCGGATCTGCGCACCGTGTTCGTGACCTCGGCGCGCGATGGGCTCGACGACGCGGCGCTTGCCCGCGAACCTCACGCGGGCGACATCTTCGCCTTCGAGCCCGGCATGGCCGGTATTGCCGAGCCGCGCTTTGCCGGTTAGGCGCTTAACCTATCATTAGCAACCGGCGGCATAGCTTGCCGCCATGTCCATCCCCCCGTCCTCGGCCCTGTTGCAGGCGCTCTCGCCCGCGCCCACCCGCCCGCCCGCAACGCCCAACGCTCCGCGCGCTCTCTCTCCCGCGATTCCACCTCCAGGCGCGGCTGCATCCCCCAAAGTGCCCGCCCATATGGCGCGCGCCGCATTCGATCCGGCGGCGCCAGCGCCGCATCGCATCCTTCCCCGCGGCTCGCTGCTCGACATCAGCACCTAGATTCCGGCCGCCTCGAACGGGGATCGCCGTGAAAGGGGGGCGCGAGCAATGTGCCGCTCGCGGCGTGAGTAAGTCTCGACACCGAACGATCTCGCTCCAAGACGGCTTGAAGCTGGACGCGCGCCGGTCCAGATTTCCCGCATGAGCCAAGCCGAAGCCCCGCGCGGCCCCACCATCCGCAAGATTCCCGAAGGTGACACGCACGAGCGCCTGGTCTGCGCCGATTGCGGCTATGTCCAGTACGACAATCCGAAAATCGTTGTCGGCGCCGTGTGTTCGTTCGAGGACCGGCTGTTGTTGTGCAGGCGGGCGATCAACCCGCGCAAGGGATTTTGGGTGTTTCCGGCGGGCTATCTCGAACTCAATGAGGCGGTGCACGAGGGTGCGGTGCGCGAAGTGCGCGAGGAAGCCGGGGCCGAGGCGCAGCTCGGCGAACTGCTCGCGGTTTATACCATCGCGCGCATCTCGCAGGTGCAGCTCATCTACCGGGCGCAATTGCCGAGTGCCGCGCTCGATCCGGGGCCCGAATCAGCCGAGGCGAAGTTGTTCTACTGGCAGGAGATCCCGTGGGACGACCTTGCCTTTCCAACCGTGCATTGGGCCTTGCGCCATCACCGCGAGGTGCGGGGATTGTCGGGCTTTCCGCCACGCGGCAATCCGCCGGGCGAAAGCGCCGATTACATCAAGAAGGCTTAGTATCCTCGGGCAGGGCGTGGCGCCGCATGAGGGGCGCTTGCGCGGCGGCGAAGGCGAAGGTCAGCGGCAGAAACCCGAACACCTTGGCGTTGACCCAGATTTCGGTCGGGAAATTGCGCCAGAGAATCTCGTTCACGCCCGCCATGACGAGGAAGAACACGCCCCAGCGCAAGGTCATGATGCGCCAACCCGCGTCGTCGATGTGAAAGGCCGCATCGAGCAAGGGCTTGAGCAGCGACCGCCCCGTGGCTTGCCCGGCCAGAAGCACCGCGGCGAACAATAAATAGACCGCGGTCGGCTTCATCTTGATGAAGGTCTCGTCGTCGAGCGCGAGCGTGAGAGCGCCGAACCCCAGCACCAGCGCCGCTCCGATGAGCGGCATCTTGGGAATCCGCCGCTCGATCGCGTAGGCGACGGCCAGACCCGAAAGGGTGGCGACCATCAGCACGGCGGTTGCCGCCATGAGGCCCGCAAGGGAATAGGCGGCGAAGAACGCGGCCAGAGGGCCGATATCGATCGCGAGCTTGAGCCAAGGCGAAGGCGGGCGCCGCGCGTTCATGCGAGCGGCAGCTTGAGGATCAGGAGGCCCGCGGTGACGAGGGCCGCCGCGACAACGCGCGCGCGGCCGAACGGCTCGCCCAGCAACAACGTGCCGATCAGAGCGGCGACGATGATGCTTGTCTCGCGCAGCGCCGAGACGGGCGCCATGGCGCCGAGATTGAGGGCGTGGACGATCAGGCCGTACGTCAGCGCGATGCCGAGGCCGACGAGCACGAGGCGGCCCAGTTGGCGCGGCGAATTCGCGACGCGCCAGCGTCCAAGAAGCGGATCGGTCGCGATCGCGACCGTCATGTAGCCGATCAGCAGCCAAGCCATGTAACCGTACGGACTGCCCGAGCGCCGGACGCCCAGGCCGTCGATCACCGTGTAGCTAGATACCATCACCGCGCCGAGCGCGCAGAACGCGATCATGCCGAGCGACAGCCTGTCCACGGCGCGCCAGAAGGCGAGCGAGAAGATGCCGATCGAAACGATGGCGATGCCGATATATTGCCGCGCGGCCAAATGTTCGCCCGCAAAGGCAGTGGCGCCGAGCGCGATCAGGAGCGGCGTCATGCCACGAATGGTCGGATAGATCTGCGACAGATCCCCGACCCGGTAGGCGGCGAACAGGACGATGGTATAGAAGGTGGCGATCAACGCGCCCGCGACGATATAGGGCCAGCTCTCGGGCGCGGGCGCATCGACAAAAGGCAGCAGCGCCAGGCCGACCGCGCCCGCGACCAGATTGGAAACGATATACATCCGGCGCTTGTCCACGACACTTTTCGCCACCGCGTTCCAGCAGGCGTGGAGGACGGCGGCGGTGAGCGCGAGGAGCGTGACGTGGAGGGAAAGTTCCATGGCAGCCGGATCGTGGAGGGCGGTCCGTGCTCTGTCCAGGGTCGCTCGCCCCGGCGCGCTAGGGATCGAGACCGAGTAGCGAGCGCGCGAAATCCCGCGCGGCGAAGGGGCGCAAATCATCGATGGCTTCGCCCACGCCCACGGCGACGACCGGAATGGCGAAGCGCTCGGCGAGTGCGACGATCACTCCGCCCTTGGCGCTGCCGTCGAGCTTGGTGACAACCAGGCCGTTTACGGGCGCCGCCTTGGCGAACATTTCGACTTGTGCGTGGGCGTTCTGGCCGGTCGTGGCGTCGAGCACCAAGAGGGTCGAATGGGGCGCGTCCGCGTCGAGCTTCCGCATGACGCGAATGATTTTTTCAAGCTCGGCCATGAGATTGATTTTGTTGTGCAGCCGCCCGGCGGTATCGACGAGGAGCACGTCGGCGCCTTCGGCGCGCGCGCGCGCGAGCGCGTCGTAAACCAGCCCCGCCGGATTGGCGCCTGGCGCGCCCGCGACCACGGGCGCGCCCGCCCGCTCGCCCCAAATCTTCAATTGCTCGATCGCCGCCGCGCGGAACGTGTCGCCCGCGCACAACATGACGGACCGGCCTTCCTCGGAAAGCTGCTTGGCAAGCTTGCCGATGGTTGTCGTCTTTCCCGTGCCGTTGACGCCGACGACCAGGATCACGTGGGGTTTGCGTGCGCGGTCGATGGTCAAGTTTCGGGCAACGGGTTCGAGGATTTTGGTGATTTCTCTCGCCAGGGCCTCGCGTGCCTCGACCGCGCCGGTTTCCTTCTCGAAGCGCTCGCGTCCGACGGCCTTGGCTAGGCGCGCGGCGGTCGCGGGACCGAGATCGCCGGAGATGAGCGTGTCCTCGAGCGCTTGAAGGGAGCCGGCATCGAGTTTTTTGCCCGTGAAGATGGCGGCCAGATCGTCCGACAACCGCGCCGACGAGCGCGCGAGTCCAGCCTTCAGCCGCCCCAGCCAACCCGCCATGGGAAGTCCTAGCCCACGAGCGCGGCGCGAAGCTCGCCCGCATCCGCGCCCATGACCCGCGCGGCCACCACCGAGCCCGGCGCCGCGTCACGATCGAGACGGACGGGGGCGTAATCGCGGTCGCGGCCGAAGCGCGGGGTTTCGACCAGCACGCTGGCGGCGCTGCCCACTCGGCGCGCGAGATGGGTGTCGAGCGCGCGGCCGCCGGCTTCGCGCAGCCGCAAGGCGCGTTCCTGGCGCGCGGCTTTGGGCACTTGCGGCATGCGCGCGGCCGGTGTGCCGCGGCGCGCGGAATAGGGAAAGACGTGGAGGAAGGTCAATCCGCATTCGTCCACGAGGTCGAGCGTGCGCGCGAACATGGCCTCGGTCTCGGTCGGGAATCCCGCGATGAAATCGGCGCCGAAGGTGATGCCGGGGCGGAGCGCGCGTGCGCGTTCGCAAAACCCGACGGCATCGGCCCGGCCGTGTCGGCGCTTCATGCGTTTGAGGATCATGTCGTCGCCCGACTGGAGCGATAGATGGAAATGCGGCATGAGCCGCGGCTCCTCGGCGATCGCGCGCAGCAAATCCTCGCCCGCCTCGGCGACGTCGAAGGACGACAGGCGCAGGCGTTCGAGCTCGGGCACGGCGGCCAGAAGGCGGCGCACCATTTGTCCAAGGCCGGGTTTGCCTGGAAGATCCTCGCCCCAGGACGTGAGGTCGACGCCCGAGATCACGACTTCGCGCACGCCGTCTTCGGCGAGCGCGCGCACTTGGCGGGCCAGCGCTCCCAAGGCCACGCTGCGGCTAGGGCCGCGCCCGAACGGGATGATGCAGAAAGTGCAGCGATGATCGCAGCCGTTCTGCGCCTGGACGATGGCGCGGGCGCGCGTGCCGAATCCGGCTATCAGATGTTCGGCCGTGTCGCGCGCAATCATGATGTCGCCGACCGCCAGGCGTTCAGCGCCGGCATAGCTCCGGGCATCGAGCTTTTCGGCATTGCCGATCACCCGATCGATCTCGGGCATGGCGGCGTAGGAAGCGGGGTCGATCTGAGCCGCGCAGCCGGTTACCACGATGCGCGCATCGGGGTTCTCGCGCCGGAGCTTGCGAATCGCCTGGCGCGCTTGGCGCTCGGCCTCGGCCGTAACCGCGCAGGTATTGACGATGATCGTGCCGTCCTCGCCGCGGGTCAGCGACTTGATGACTTCGGATTCGAAGGCATTCAGCCGGCATCCGAAGGTGACGACTCGGCTCATGCGTCGGAGCTCGCGATGCCGGCGCTCATGGCGTGGATCGCCGCCGCATTGAGCTCGCCCCTGAAGCTCAGCGCCACCGGGCCGGTCATCAGGACATGGCAGTCGGCGCGCCATGCGAGTTCGAGCGAGCCGCCGTCGAGCACGATCTCGACCTGGCGCTCGGCCAAGCCCCGGCGCGCGGCGGCGACGGCGGCGGCACAGGCGCCCGAGCCGCAGGCGCGCGTGATGCCGACGCCGCGTTCCCAGACGCGCATGCGCAGGCGTGCGCGATCCAGCACTTGGACGAACTCGACGTTCGTGCGCCGGGGAAACAGGGCGTCGTGTTCGATTCGCGGACCAAGCTCGGCCAATGGCACGGTTTCGACGTCCGCGACCAGGAACACGATGTGCGGATTGCCCATGTTCACGGCGACCGGGTCGGAAAATCCACCGAGTTCGAAGGGTACATGCAAGGTATCGCATTCGCGCGCGAGCGGGATGTCGCGCCAATCGAGTTTTGCCGGTCCCATATCGACCGCGATCCGGCCGCCGGATACACGTTCGGCGGCGAGCATGCCCGCGACCGTCTCGATGGTCGCGCGCTGGGCGCCGCTTTCGCGCATCAACAGATCGCCGACGCAACGCGCCGCGTTGCCGCACGCCTCGACCTCGGCGCCATCGGCATTTTGGATGCGCATGAAACCGTCCGCGGCCTCGGCGCGGCAAATGGTGATGATTTGATCGCAGCCCACCCCCGTGCGCCGGTCGGCGATGGCGCGCGCTTGCTGGTCGGTCAGCTGAAGCCCGGTCGTGCGCGCGTCGAATACGACGAAATCATTGCCGAGGCCGTGCATCTTCATGAATGCCAATGGCGCCGACGTCTCGAGGGCCGCGCGCGATGTCGCGGCTTGCGGCTTGGCGGCGTTCCCATGGGCCATTGCGTTCGTCATAGCGGAAGCTTCGCTGGGCACGGGTTTCTGGTTCCGTCCGCGGCACGGACTGGAGACGCGACGGTTGGGTTGAATATGGCCCGCCCGAGGGCGGAACCCAAGGCTATAGCGCGCTATTCGGCCGCCCGGGCGGGCAGGGAGATCAGCCGGGCTTTGCCGCCGTCGAGCGAATAGCCGTATTTCTTGTCGAGGCCGAGTTCGCGGACGATTTCGATGCCGGCCTTTAGCCTGTCCTCGGGCAGACCCAGCAAGGGCTTGCGAAACGGCCCCGCCGGCAGGCCGAGCGCCCGGGCGAGCGACTTGACCGCGACCGGATTGATCGCCGAGTAGTGGAAATGCAGCAGCGGCAGGACGCGCAGATAGGTTTCGCGGAAGTTCTCGGCATCGGCGAAGCTGCGCCACTTCCGCGAAATCGTCGCCATCTCGGCGGGGATGATATTGCCACCCATATTGGCCGTGCCGTGCCCGCCCAACGCCATCACCTGCATGCACAGGCCGAGATTGGGCGAATCACAGCACATGATCGAAAGATGCTTGTTGGCTTGCACAATCCGGCCGATCTGGTCGCCGCGCGAGGTCGCCTCCTTCAGCAGCACGATGTTCGGGTGATCGGCGATGCGGATCATGGCGGCGGCCGAAAGATCGGTCTTCACCCGCGTCGGATTGTTGTACACGCCGACCGGTATGGTCGAAGCGTCGGCGATATCGAGGAAGAAGCGCACGGCCTCGTCCTCCGACGGCACGACATAGGACGGAATGGTGATGACGATGCCATCCGCGCCCTCTTCCGAGGCGTGCTTGGCTTGCTTGATCGTATTCGCGGTATTGTTGCCGGTGGCGCCGTACCATAGCTGCATCGCGCCTTGGCGCATCTTCACCGTGCGCGAGACGATCTCCATCTTCTCCTCGGTCGCGAGCATGGATGCTTCGCCCGTCGAGCCCATGAGCAGCACCGCGGAGGAACCATGGGTGCGCTGGAAATCGAGCAAGGTGCGGAATCCTTCGAAATCGACGGTTTCATTCCGGTTGAACGGCGTCAGCAGCGCGACGAACGAGCCTTCGAGCAGGGAATGCGCCATGGTTTCCTCGCGGGACGGGGCAGGGAGTTGACGCAAAATCACCACAGGCGCGCGCGCGGCGCAAGGCGCCGCCATTCGCTTGCGCCATCCACAACGCCAAGCGAACGTCGCGGTGTGGATAGCGGGGACAGTGCGAATTTCCATGCCCATCATTTGACTTGGCAAAAGCGCGACGGGGGATGGAACGGTGCGCATAGTGCGCGCGGATTCGACGCACAAAGCATTGAAATTTTGCGACAATATCGACCATCCGGTGTAGTCTGCCCGGAGCACAACCGCATCCGGGTATTTCCCCGTCCATGACCGTCAGCGCGCTGTTTCCCGCCGATGCGCCGTCCAGGCCCGCCGCGATCGGCACGGGCATCTTGCCCTCGCAGATGCTGCGCCAATTGGCGCAGGTCGGCGATATCCGCGCGGCCATCGACATAGAGGACGGACAGTTTCAACCCGCGAGCCTCGATCTGCGCCTTGGCGATCACGCCTACCGGGTTCGCGCGAGCTTCCTGCCGGGCAAGGCTTCCACGGTCGCGCAGAAGTTGAAGGAACTCGACGCCACGCGCATCGATCTGTCCCAGGGCGCGATTCTGGAAAAGGGCTGCGTCTATATCGTGCCTTTGATGGAACACCTCGCCCTCAAGGCCGAGATCTCGGGCCTGTGCAATCCCAAGAGTTCGACCGGCCGGCTCAATATCTTCACCCGCGTCATCACCGATCACGCCGTCGAGTTCGAGCGCATCCGGCGCGGCTATCACGGGCCCCTATATGCCGAAATCAGCCCGTGCGCGTTCTCGGTCGTGGTGCGCGAGGGCTCGCGCCTGAACCAGCTTCGCCTGCGCCGCGGCGCGCCCGTGGCGACGCGCGCCGCGCTTGAACGCTTGATCGGCGAGGCGGAAATCGTTGACCGTGCGCTCGACCCGGAAAGCCTCGGCCGGGGGTCCTTGCCCCTTACGGTCGATTTGGCGGGTGACGGTGAAACCGGCCTCGTCGGCTTTCGCGCCAAGACCCATGCCGGCGTCATCGATGTCGCCAATGTGGGCGGCTACGCGACGGACGAGTTTTGGGAGCGCGTCCACGCCAATACGCGCCGCACCCTCATCCTCGATCCCGACGATTTCTATATCTTGGCGTCCAAGGAAACCGTCAGCGTGCCGCCCGATCATGCGGCCGAGATGGTCGCCTTCGACTCCCTGGTCGGCGAGTTCCGCGTCCACTACGCGGGCTTCTTCGATCCGGGATTCGGTTTCGCCGAGGACGGAAAATCGCGCGCCCGCGCCGTGCTCGAGGTTCGCTCGCACGATGTGCCCTTCATCATCGAGGACGGCCAAATCGTCGGCCGTCTGGTGTTCGAGCGCATGCTGGCCGTGCCCGAAAAGCTCTACGGCCAGGGCATCGGCTCGAATTACCAGCGCCAGAGCTTGGCGCTCGGCAAACACTTCCGCCCCTGATTCCCGGACGCCGAGAGCAGCAGGGCCCGGCATGTATCCGGTGCCGCGGCGCCGTGCCCGCATTTTGTTCGGAACATTGGCGCCATCATTAACCGATAAAAAGTCTTTTATTAGTTATTGCAATTAGATATAACTATTAAACACTATTTTACAGGTTATCGAAGAGGCCGAAATGACATGGCGGCTGTAATTTTCCCGGCGCAAACCGCGCATATGGCCAGCGCCAAGTTCTTGGCGGGCGAGGCCTGTCTCGATTTCGTCAACACGCTGAGCGGGCGGGGCGTTGCCGGCGCGCGCGACCGCCTGGTCGATTACGCGGATTTGCTGGCATGGGCCTTCCGGGCGGGCATGCTGGACGAGGCGCGGGCCGGGCGGCTGTCTAGGCGTGCCGTCGCGAAGCCCGAGAAGGCCGCGCGGGCGGTCGAGCGCGGCCGCGAAATGCGCGAGGCGATGCACAATGTCTTTGCCGCCGTCGCGCGGGGCGGAATGCCGTCGCCCGAAGCGCTCGCGTCGTTCAATGCCGCGCTCGGGCGCGCCGGGAAACGCGCAACTTTGGCGCCCGCTAGTACTGGGTTCGCGTGGCGCTGGGAGCACGACGCGCTCGAATCGCCGCTTTGGGCCATCGCGCACGAAGGCGCGGAGGTGCTCACGGGCGCAGAGCTCGGTCGCCTCAAGGAATGCGGCGGTCACGCATGCGGCTGGCTGTTCATCGACCGATCCAAGAACGGCTCGCGCCGCTGGTGCGAGATGGAAATCTGCGGCAACAGGGCGAAGGCGCGGCGTTTTCTCGCCAAGCGCGCCGCGGGCGGAAACGATGAGGCGGAAAAGTCGTGAGGCGATGGGCACATCTGGCTCTTGCGCCGTGCGCCGCGGCGGCGATGTCGCTGGCCGATCCAGGGATATCGCTCGCGGCTTGCGCCGACGCGGCGGCGGCGGGCGTCGATTGGCAGGGTTGCGTCAAGTCGCGCCTTCGCTTGGCGCGCGCGGATTTGAGCGGTGGAGAATTCACCCGCGCGCGTTTTGACGGCGCCGATCTCGCGGGCGCCGATTTCGCGCGCGCGGTCCTGCGCCAAGCCAATATCCGGGAGGCGCGTCTTGTCGGAGCGCGCCTTGATGGCGCGGATCTTTCGGCGGCGCGCGCGGGCGGCGTGGATTTGTCCCTCGCCTCGTTGCGCGGCGCCAAGCTCGAAGGCATCAGCCTTCCGGGCGCGAGCTTGGCGGGAGCGGATCTCTCGGATGCCGATTTCCGCGACGCCTATCTGGTGGGCGCCGATTTCCAGGGCGCTCGCCTCGCGGGTGCGCGCTTCGAGGGCGCCAATTTGACGCACGCGCGTTGGTCCGGCGGCCGAATATGCGGCGCGGGCTCGATCGGCGGCTGCAAGGCGGAGCGCGCGAAATGATGGGATACGCCTTCGGCGTGCGCGCCGCTGCGTGCGCGCTTGCTCTGGCCCTGTGGCCGAGTGCGCGCGCCATTCCCGCCGCTGCCGCGCCGCCCGGCGCGCATTGTGATTCGCCCGCTGCCTCGGGGGTAAATTGGCGGCGCTGCGACAAGACTGGCGTGGCGCTTGCCGGCGTCGATCTGTCGCGCGCCGCGCTCGGTGAAACCACCTTTGCCCGCGCCAATCTCGCGGACGCCAATTTCGCCGGAGCCGATCTTTATGCCGCGATGTTCTACGATGCGATTCTTACCCGCGCGCGCTTCGAGGCGGCCAAGCTGCGCGGCGTCGCGTTTTCCGGCGCCAATCTCGAAGGCGCGCGCTTTGCGCGCGCCGACATGGAGCGCGCACTGTTCTTCAAATCGCGGGCCAACGGCGCCGATTTTTCGGATACGCGTCTGACCGCCGCGCATTTCGAGGACGCCCGGCTCGAACGCGCCGTCTTCGTCCGCGCGGATCTCACCAGCGCGAGTTTCGTGCAAGCCATCATGGTGAAGTCCGACTTGTCCGGCGCCATCCTGCGGGGCGCCGAATTGGCCGGGGCCGATCTCGACGGCGCGCGTTTGATCGGAGCCGATTTGAGCGGTGCCAATTTCGTCGGCGCCAATCTCAAGGGCGCGCGCCTTGAGAAGGCCAATCTCGCCGGGGCCGCCTTCATCGGCGCCATCTGGACCGATGGCAAGCGCTGCGGGCCGGGCTCCGTGGGCATGTGTAAGCCAAACTGACGGACGCCTTGACGCGCGCCGAGGGCAGGTTTAAGGTCCGCCTCGCCTAACAATATCCAGGCGCTTCGCCCTTTCGGGGGTCCGCCAGTCCGCGAGTTTCGCGCACTGGCGCCAGCGGCGTTTGGCTGTTCGCGGACAATTTCGGATCGTCGCGTAGATCAGTTTTCCGGAGCCCATGTTCGAGAATCTATCCACGCGCCTCGGCGCCATATTCGAGAAGCTCACGCGGCGCGGCGCGCTCGGCGAAGCCGATGTCGATGAGGCGCTGCGCGAGGTGCGCGTGGCGCTGCTCGAAGCCGATGTCGCCCTGCCGGTGGTCAAGGATTTCCTCGACCGCGTGCGCGCGCGCGCGATCGGCCATGAGGTCGTGCGCTCGGTCACGCCTGGGCAGATGGTCGTCAAGATCGTTCATGACAATCTGGTTGAAATGCTTGGCGGTCGCGCCGCCGAGATCGACCTCGCCGCCAATCCGCCAGTCGCCATCCTGATGGTCGGCCTACAGGGTTCGGGCAAGACGACGACTTCGGCAAAACTCGCCCTGCACTTGAAGACGCGCCACAAAAAGAAGGTGCTGCTGGCGTCCCTCGACGTTCGCCGGCCGGCCGCGCAGGAGCAATTGGCCGTACTTGGCCGCCAGGCGGAAATCTCGACCTTGTCCATTGTGCCCGGCGAGCCGCCCGTGGCCATTGCCCGGCGCGCGCTCCAGAGCGCCGCGCTCGAGGCCTACGACGCCGTGATCCTCGACACCGCTGGCCGCCTGACGATCGACGAGGAATCGATGGCCGAGGTCGCCGCGGTGCGTGACGCCGCGCGCCCAGTCGAGACCTTGCTGGTCGCCGACGCCATGAGCGGGCAGGACGCGGTTAACATTGCCAAGATCTTCCACGAGCGCCTCGGCCTCACCGGTATCGTGCTTGCGCGCGTGGACGGCGACGCGCGCGGCGGCGCGGCCTTGTCGATGCGCGCGGTCACGGGCTGCCCCATCAAGCTCGTCGGCGTCGGCGAGAAACTCGATGCGCTCGAGGCGTTCCACCCCGAGCGCGTGGCGGGGCGCATTCTCGGCATGGGCGACGTCGTCGGCCTGGTCGAGCGCGCCTCCGAGGCGATCGAGCAGGAAGATGCCGAGCGCCTAGCGCGCCGGATCGAAAAGGGCCAATTCGATCTCGACGACATGGCCAAGCAATTGCGTCAGGTGCGCAAAATGGGCGGCTTGGAAGGCCTGCTCGGCATGATGCCCGGCGTTCAAAAAATGAAAAAGCAGATTGCCGCCGCCAATATCGACGAATCCATCCTGAAACGTCAGGAGGCGATCATCTCGTCGATGACCAAGCGCGAGCGCCGCGACCCCGACGTCATCAAGGCTTCCCGCCGCCAGCGCATCGCCGCGGGCTCGGGCACCTCGGTGCAGGACGTGAACAAGTTGCTCAAGCAATTTTTCGAGATGCAGAAAATGATGAAGCGCATGGGCAAGCTCGGAGCAAAGGGCTTGATGCGCGCGGGCTTGCCGGGCATGGGCCAGATGGCCCGGCCGCACGGATTTCCGCAACGCTGACGACGATTCGACAAAACCCGATCCTGCGAAACCCCAAGGAGACGAGCCATCACATGCTGAAAATCCGCCTGACCCGGGCCGGCGCGAAAAAGCGGCCCTATTACAAGATCGTGGTCGCCGATTCCCGCAGTCCGCGCGACGGCCGCTTCCTCGAGCGGCTTGGCTCGTACGATCCGATGCTGCCGCGCGCCAGCGGCGAACGCGTCAAGTTCGACGCCGAGCGCATGAAGCACTGGATTTCAGTGGGCGCGCAGCCTTCCGAGCGCATCCAGCACTTCCTGCATAAGGCGGGCATGGGCCCGAAGCCCGTGATCCACGAAACGACAAAGGCGCATCTGCCCAAGAAGAAGGCGCTGGAACGTCTCGCCGCGATCGAAGCGGCCAAGGCCGAGGCGGCCAAGGCAGCCGCGTCGGCGGAAACCGCCGCGCCGGCGCAAGCCGCCGAAGCCCCCGAAGCCGCCGCGCAAGGCTGAAGGGCCAAGTTAGGCGCGCCATGCCCGAGCGGGCAAAAAAACTGTGTGTGGGGGTCGTCGCGGGCGCGCACGGCATCAAGGGTGCCGTGCGCGTGAAGACCTTCACCGTCGAACCGGCTGACGTGGCTTCCTATGGGCCGGTCGCGGACGAGGCGGGAGCGCGCGTCTTCGCGATCACGGTGCTGAGCGCGGCCGACGGCATGGCAATCGTCAGGCTTGGAGGCGTCGCGGACCGCAACGCCGCCGAGGCAATGAAGGGCATGCGGCTTTACGTCGCGCGCCAAGCCTTGCCGCAGCCGGAGGGGCCCGACGAATACTACGTCGAGGACTTGATGGGTTTGGCGGTCGAGGACGCGCGCGGCGCACGCATCGGCCAGGTGACCGCAAGCTATGATTTCGGCGCGGGCGAAGTGCTCGAGATCGCGCTCGTGGATGGCACGACCATCATGTTGCCCTTCTCGCACGCGACCGTGCCGACAGTCGATATTCCTGGCGGGCGTATCGTGGTCGAGATTCCCTACGGCGCGCGCCCGGACGAGGGCTTGCCCGCGCGCGAGGCGGAGGCGTCGTGATGGCCTGGAGCGCGACCGTGTTGACCATTTTTCCCGAGATGTTTCCGGGGCCGCTTGGCGCCTCGCTCGCGGGGCGTGCGCTCGATCGCGGTGTTTGGGCGCTCGATGCCGTCGATTTGCGCGCGTTCGCGCACGATCGTCACGGCACGGTGGATGACGCGCCGTTCGGCGGCGGGCCCGGTCTGGTGATGCGCCCTGATGTTGCCGCCGCTGCGCTCGACCATGCGCGCGCGCTTCTTGGCGAATCCGGTGACGGCGCCCGTCCGGCGGTCTATCTTACTCCGCGCGGGCGGCCGTTCGATCAGGCGCGCTGCCGCGAATTGGCGGCAGGGCCCGGCGCGATCCTGCTGTGCGGGCGTTACGAAGGCGTGGACGCGCGCGTGATCGAGGCGCGCGAGGTCGAGGAAATCAGCCTCGGTGATTTCGTTCTCTCGGGCGGCGAGTTGGCGGCCATGTGCCTCGTCGATGCCTGCGTGCGCCTGCTTCCGGGCGTCATGGGCGCCGAGGAATCGCTCGTTGAGGAAAGCTTTTCGGCTGGCCTGCTCGAATACCCCCAGTACACGCGCCCACAAGTTTGGGACGGGCGCGCGGTGCACGAGGTATTGACCAGCGGCCATCACGAACGGGTTCGCGCCTGGCGTCAGGCGCAGTCCGAAGACATCACCAAGGCGCGGCGCCCCGATCTGTGGGACCGCTATCTCTCGGTGCGCGCCATCGCCGCCGATCGCGAAGGAAAGGGTTGAACCATGAATATCATCCAGCAGCTCGAGCAAGAGCAGACCGAGAAGCTCGCGGCCAGCCGAGCCGTCCCGTCGTTCCGGCCGGGCGATACGTTGCGCATCAAGGTCAAGGTCGTCGAGGGCACGCGTGAGCGCGTCCAGGCCTTCGAGGGCGTGTGCATCGCGCGCCGCTTGGCGGGCGTGAATTCGTCCTTCACCGTACGCAAGATCAGTTACGGCGAAGGGGTCGAGCGCGTCTTTCCCCTTTATAGTCCGCGCATCGCGGAAATCGAGGTCGTGCGCCGTGGTCAGGTCGCGCGCGCGAAGCTCTATTATCTTCGCGGCCTGACTGGAAAAGCGGCGCGCATCCTCGAACGCGCGGCCAACCAGCCGGCGACCGCCGCCGAGGCCTTGGCGATGGATTCCGGCGCGGCCGCGGCGCCGCTCTCGGCCGAGGACGAGGCTCGCCTCGCCGCCGAACGCGCGGCGGCGAAGGAGCGCAAGGCGAAAAAGAAGGAAGTTCGCCCGAAGAAGGAAAAGCGCCGCGAGCGCACGGACAAGCGCTGACGCGCGCAAGGACCGGCACACGCAAGACCCTGAGGACGGACATGACCAAGCCCCGCACGGTGTTCGACAAGATCTGGGACAGCCACGTTGTTGACCGCAGGGAGGACGGCACCTGTCTCCTCTATATCGACCGTCACTTGGTCCACGAGGTGACGAGCCCGCAGGCCTTCGAGGGCTTGCGCACGGCGGGGCGCAAGGTCCGCCGGCTGGATGCAACCTTGGCGGTGGCCGATCACAACGTGCCGACCACGGACCGATCCAAGGCCATCGAGGACCTGGAGGCCAAGGTGCAGATCGAGGCGCTGTCGGAGAACTGCGCCGCGTTCGGCGTCGAGCTGTTCGACATGCATGACGCGCGTCAGGGCATCGTGCACATCATCGGCCCCGAGCAGGGCTTTACCTTGCCGGGCATGACCATCGTCTGCGGCGACAGCCATACTTCGACCCACGGGGCGTTCGGCGCGCTCGCCTTCGGCATCGGGACGTCCGAGGTCGAGCATGTGCTCGCGACCCAGACCCTCATCCAGAAGCCGGCGAAGAACATGTTGGTGCGGATTGACGGCGTGCCGGGCGCGGGCGTCACCTCTAAGGACATGATCCTTGCCGTCATCGGCGCTATCGGCACGGCGGGCGGCACGGGCCATGTCATCGAGTACGCGGGCGAGGCGATGCGCGCCTTATCCATGGAAGGGCGCATGACGGTTTGCAACATGTCGATCGAGGCCGGCGCGCGCGCCGGACTCATGGCGCCGGACGACACGACCTTCGCCTATATCAAGGGCCGCCCCAAGGCGCCGAAGGCGGGTGCGTGGGAGCAGGCCTTGGCCTATTGGCGCACCCTGCCGAGCGATTCGGGCGCGGTCTACGATAAGACCGTGCGCTTCGACGCCGCGCAAATCGCGCCGACCGTCACCTGGGGGACGAGCCCGGAGGACACCATCGCCATCACCGGCCGCCTACCCGATCCGGCTGCGATCGCCGACGAGGGCGTGCGCAAGGCCAAGGAACGCGCATTCGACTATATGGGACTCGTGCCCGGCATGGCGGTCACCGAGATCAAGATCGACAAGGTGTTCATCGGCTCGTGCACGAACGCGCGCATCGAGGATATGCGTGCCGCCGCCGCCATCGCCAGGGGGCGGCGCGTGGCCGCGGGCGTCCATGCCATGGTCGTGCCGGGCTCGGGCCTGGTGAAACGCCAGGCCGAGGAAGAAGGCCTCGACCGCATCTTTATCGAAGCTGGCTTCGATTGGCGCGAGCCGGGCTGTTCGATGTGCCTCGGCATGAACGCCGACAAGCTCAAGCCGGGCGAGCGCTCGGCCTCGACCTCGAACCGTAATTTCGAGGGCCGGCAAGGCCAGGGCGGGCGCACCCATCTCATGAGCCCCGCCATGGCCGCGGCGGCTGCGATCAAGGGTTGCCTTGCCGACGCGCGCGATTTTGCCTGAGCGTCGGACTTGAACGGAAGGCCCGAGTAGAAGGATCAGGAGATGCAGAAATTCACCGTGCTCGCGGGCGTCGCCGCCCCCCTGCCGATGGTCAATGTGGACACGGACCGGATTATCCCGGCGCGATTCCTGAAGACCATCAAGCGCACTGGCCTTGGCAAGAACCTGTTCAACGATATCCGCTACGACGCGGATGGCAAGGAAAAGCCCGAATTCGTGCTGAACCAGGCGTCCTATCGCAAGGCGCAGATCCTGGTCGCGGGCGAGAATTTCGGCTGCGGTTCGAGCCGCGAGCACGCGCCCTGGGCGCTGCTCGATTTTGGCATTCGCTGCGTCATCGCGCCGTCCTTCGCCGATATTTTCTACAACAACTGCTTCAAGAACGGCGTGCTGCCCATTCGTTTGCCGCAGGACATCGTCGCTCAGCTCATGGAAGACGCCAAGCGCGGCGCCAACGCGACCTTCACCATCGACCTCGAAAAACAGGTGATCATCCGGCCCGACGGCCAGGCCGTACCCTTCGATGTCGAGCCGTTCCGCAAGCATTGCCTGCTCAACGGCCTCGACGATATCGGTCTCACCCTCCAGAAAGCCGCCGCGATCGATAGCTTCGAGAGCAAGCAGAAGGCGGGTCAGCCCTGGCTGCACGCGGGCGCCAAGGCCTGATCGCCCCACGCCGTACCACGCGCCGGCAATTTCCTATTCCCGATTATCGAGACATCGATCCCGAATTTTGATCGTTTTAGTAGTCCGGCCTGATGTCTCCGCAGCGATCTCGGCGGCCGTGACTTTGATACTGCGCAGGGGCGGCCTTGCCGTTCCCATTCTGAACCGCCCGGGGATCGCCGGAGGCTTTTTCGTTTGAGTCACGCCGCCCGTTTCTGCTCGCCGAGCATAGCGTAGAATCGTGCCTCGGCTTCTGCCGGCGGGATGTTTCCGATAGGCTCCAGCAGCCGGCGATTGTTGAACCAGTCCACCCAGGTCAGTGTTGCGAACTCGACGGCCTCGGTGACCTCCAGCATCGTGAGCAAAGCATGGACTTCTTCGGCAAAGCGGACGTTCTAGGTGTGGCCCCAGGGGGAGAAGCGTTATGAAATTGCGTATGGTTGAAG